>JAQUUH010000036.1 GCA_028693955.1 Bacilli bacterium | reverse complement strand
GAAAATGGTTATACAATTAATGGTAAGATACGTGAAAGATATATTAATGGTTGTTGGAATAAAAAAGATGAAAAAGATTATTTAACAGAAATTCAAGTTCCAGTTAAATAGAATTCAAAGGAGCCAGTTGGCTCCTTTTATATTTGTTTTCTATTGAAAGAAGATATTTCAATTAAGTTTCCATCGGGATCTGCTACATAACAAGTTCTTTGTCCCCATGGTTCATCAGTAGGAGGAAATATTGGTTTAGCACCTAGGGATATTACTCTACTATATTCTTTATCTACATCTTCAAATTTAGGTAATCCAAAAGATAATTCTAGAGTACCATTTATATTATTAGGATAACTATATTTTTTTGAAGTCATTTTTTCAAAGTCTTTGCGACTATACATTATTAAGCGCATTTCTCCTGAAAAAAGTTCAGCGTAAGATTCCTTATTCCAACTAGTTTGCATATTAAAAACATCACGATAAAAAGTTACCATTTCTTCCATATCATTAACAAATAATCCAACAGCATCAAATTTTAGCATATTACTTTTTCTCCTTTTTCATACTTAATTCTTCACAAGTTTTTTGAATTAATTCTTTTAGTAATAATTTATCTTCAAAGTTATCTATTAAAAACATGGGGTTACCTCCACTATAAGGTATATCTAGTTTATAATTTATATATATTGTTCTACCAATACCAGTTACTTTAATTAATAATCTATTATCACAAATAAGAGCAAAATAAACACCATCACAATATAGCCCATATTCTCCAAACATTTTCTTATATGTTATACTACCAACATTTTTTAATTCTTCTAATACATAATTTAGATAATCTAAACTTGAAGCCATAATAATCATCACCTTATCTATATTATACCAAATACAATTTAGTTTTAATAATATAAGCTTATGTGCGGAAAAATGTAAAAATATTCAATTTAATGTGCGGAAAAATGTAAAAATTATTGATTTAATGTGCGGAAAAATGTAAAATATGTTTGTCGGAGGGGATAAAATGAGTTTAAAAAGGAAAATAATGGAGAACTTACTTGCCTGGAAAAACAATGAAAATAAAAAATGTTTATTAATAGTGGGGGCAAGACAAGTTGGGAAATCTTTTATTGTTAAAGAATTTTCAAAGTTATATAAAAGAGTTATCTATATAAATTTTGAAGAGAGTCCAGAAATGAAAGGTTTTTTTGATGGTTCTTTAAATTCTAGCGAAATAATTGATAAAATGAGATTACATATAAAATTTAAAGACATTAATTTTCAAAATTTTGTTGATGATAAATTATTATTGATATTTGATGAAATCCAAGCATGTCCTGCTGCCATAACATCATTAAAATTTTTTACTCAAAGCAAAGAGTATGATGTGATAGGAACAGGATCTTTACTTGGAGTAAATTTAAAGCGAGTTTCTTCTTATCCTGTTGGTTATGTTGAACAAATTAATATGTATCAATTAGATTTTGAAGAATTTTTATGGGCTAGTGGAATAAAAGATACCATCAGTCTTTATGATTTAGTTGAATCAAAAAGCAATATACCCGACTTTGTTCACAATCAGTATATGCACTTATTTAAGCAGTACATGATTGTGGGGGGCATGCCAGAAATTGTTAGCAATTTTTTTAAAGGAAAATCTTATTCAACTATTCTAAATATGCAAAGACAAATAGTTGAAGCTTATAAAATGGATATAGCAAAATATTCTTCTGATAATAAATCAAAATTAAAAACTAAAGAGTGTTTTTTATCCATACCTTTTCAATTAGCAAAGGATAATAAAAAATTTCAGTATAAGTATGTTAGTACAGGGGGCAGAGCTATTGAATATGATGCTTGTCTTGATTGGTTAATTGATGCTGGGATTATTTATAAATGTAATGCTGTTTCTAATTTAGAGTTTCCATTACAAGGATATAGTATACCTAATATTTTCAAGATATATTTTTTTGACACTGGATTATTAGTCTCAATGCTTGATGAAGGAACATCAGATAAAATAATGAGTGGAGATTTAAAAATATATAAAGGAGCAATATATGGAAATGTTGTTGCTTCTATATTAAAAATGAGTGGACGAAATTTATATTATTATACCAAAGATAGTAAATGGGAGATTGATTTTATATTAAATATAGGTGGAGAAATTATACCTTTAGAGATTAAAAGTTCAGATAATACAAGAGCAAAATCAATTGATTATTTAATTAGGAATCTAGATTTAAAATATGCAATTAAATCTTCAGCAATAAATCAAAATTTTGATAATGAACAAAAAATAATATATATGCCTCTTTATTTGCTTCCATTTATGAAATAGTGAATTTAATATCTTTTACTATGTATTTTTGATAGAATTAGTGTGAAAAAAGGTTGGTATATTATGGATAGAAAACAAAAAGGGAAATGTATAGATTATGCACATGATGGTAGAGGAGTTATTAAAATTAAGGGGATACCTATATTTGTAGAGAATCTTCTAGTAGGTGAAGAAGCTGAGATTTTAATTACTAAAAGAGAAAAAGGATATTCTCTAGGTAGAAGACTAGAGCTTTTAACTGTATCTTCTAAAAGATGTAAACCTATATGTGAAAAATATAAAGAATGTGGTGGATGTCAACTTCAACACATGACTTATGATGAGCAATTAAGATTTAAAAAAGATAGAGTAAAAGCAGCACTAAAAAGAATAGGTAAACTAGATGTTGATGTTCAAGATGTTATAGGAATGAAAGATCCATATAAGTATCGTAATAAAGTTCAAGTTCCTTTTGGTAAAGATGATAGTGGTAATATCATCGCTGGTTTTTATAAAAAAGGGACTCATAATATTATTAATATGGATAAGTGCTATATCGAGGATAAAGATGCTGATGATATAGTAGTTAGTTTAAAACATATCTTTACTAAATATAGTATAGAGCCATATAATGTAGAAGAAGATAAAGGCATAGTAAGAGCAGTTTTAGTTAGAAAATCAATTACTAATAAGGAATTAATGGTAGTTATTATTACAAGAAGTATGTCTCTTCCTAAAAGCAAAGAGATAGTAAGAGATTTATTACAAGCTCATAAAAATATTAAGACTATAGTTCATAATATTAATAATAAAAGAACAACAGTAATGCTTGGTAGTAAAGAAGAGATATTATATGGGGAAGGATATATAGAGGATTATATACTAGGAGTTAAGTTTAAAATTTCTTCTAAATCTTTCTATCAAATAAATCCTATTCAAACAGAAGTCTTATATAAAAAAGCTATTGAACTAGCTAACTTAAAAAAAGATGATGTTGTATTAGATGCATATTGTGGAGTAGGAACTATTGGATTAATAGTATCTAGTAAAGTAAAAAGCGTAGTAGGAGTAGAGATATCTAATTCTGCTATTGAAGATGCAAAATATAATGCAAGTATTAATAAAATAAAAAATGCAGAATTTGTAGTAGGAGATGCTAAAGAATTTATTAAAAAAGAAGTAAAAAACAATAAGAAGTATGATGTAGTATTTGTGGATCCACCAAGAGATGGATGTGATAAGGAATTTATAGGTTCATTAGTAAAGATGTTGCCACCACGTATTATATATATATCTTGTGATCCATCATCTTTATCTAGAGATTTATTAGAATTAAGTAAGTACTATGATGTATCTTATTGTCAACCAGTAGATATGTTTCCTCAGACATACCATGTAGAGTCTATCACGTTGCTTTCATTAAAATAGCACTTGTTATATACTTGACACATACTTGACAGCACTCTATATTTAACCCAACTTAATAAAAATCAGCCATCAGATGACCTTCATAGGTATCCGATGGCTTTTTTTGTCTATGTGTGCAAATTTCGTCCATTGTGGGAACATATTTTTTGATGAAAAATGACCTTTTTTGTCCGAATGGTTGTCTTACGCAACATATTTAATTCAACATGGTAGTAACAACAAAAACTTATTATCGTTCAAAACCGGTGTAATTTCATTGACTGCTTATTTTGTTGTGATATAATATACCTATATGAATGAACGCTCATATAGATAGGAGATTAGTATGGATCAAAAAGATATAATAGAGTTTTGTGAATGTAATGTTCTTCACCCTGAAAAAATTGAAATAGCCCATAAAAACTTACTAGATAATGAATCTATTTCACTGCTAACTTTGTTCTTCAAAACATTTAGCGATCCCACAAGAATGA
>JAQUUH010000035.1 GCA_028693955.1 Bacilli bacterium | reverse complement strand
TTTGATAAGGATTATCGTAAATCTTTAATAGATATCTTAATATATGCAAAAAAAGATAAAAAATTTAAATTGACATTTAAGATAGAGGATAATCAAGTTACATGTGAAAGTTCATATATTGTCGAAGAAGCTATAAACAGTCCAATAACCAAAAAAAGAATTATAGAACAAGTTACAAAATTAGGGGATACTCCTTTTTATGCTAGAGATATTAATGTAGTTATGGATGAAAATATAATGATACCTATAAGAGTAATTAATGATTTAAGAAGAGAAGTAGCTGATGAATTATTAAAATTACAACAAAAAAAATATAAAGATAGAAAAATAAATAATAAAGATTTTATTTATGAAAAGCCAAATTATGACATAAAAAGAAAATTTAAAATAAAAGTTAGAACTCTAGAACAACTTAATGCTATTTCTAGTATGGATATTGATGAAGTATATTTTGAGGATATAGAGAATTTAAAAAAAGCTCAAAAGTTATATCCTAATTTATTAATTACTCCAGTATTGCCAAGAATAGTAGATGACTATACAAAATATAAATATGAAAGAGTAGTTGTTCAAGAATTAGGAGGAGTAAGTCTTTTTAATAAGGTAATAACAGGACAATATTTAAATATAACAAATAGTTATGCAATAGATAGTTTATTAAAGCAAAAGGTTTCGACAATTCAAATATCTCCAGAATGCAGTTATGAAGTATTGGTAAGTATAGTCGAGGAATATCAAAAACAAACTGGGAAAATACCAGATTTAGAATTAGTTGTTTATGGTAGGGTTGAATTGATGATTAGTAAATATTGTCCAATTGCAAAATTTGAAAATAATACAAAAAAATGTAATAGATGCAAAGTTGCAAATTATGCTTTTCTTGATCGTAAAGGGTATAGCATGCCCCTTATTGGAGATCAAAATTGCAATATTAGAATGTATAATAATAAAAGGACATCTTTAATTGATTATGTGGGTATGATTGAAGATTTAGGAATTAATAATTTAGTTATAGAATTTGTTGATGAATCAATAGAAGAAATTGTAAAAATTGCTACTGAATATAAAAAAGCATTTGACAAAGAAGCTTATAACTTGTTTATTAATGATGTGACATATGGACATTTTAAAGAAGGAGTTGAATGAAATTGACTAGAATGGAATTAAAAAATATAGCTAAAGATAGAATTAGAGGAAATATATTATTTTTTCTAGTTTGTGGGCTTATTGTTTCAGGTATATCATTTTTCTTATCATTAATATATGCTTTACCAATGCATTATCAAGAAGGTATTGGAATGATTGAAATGATTAATAGCAATAGAGGAGGATTCATTTTGATTGTCCTTAGTTTTCTTGTTATGATGCCTTTATCTTTTGGGGTATATTTTACTTTTATGAAGATATATAGAAATAAGAATGATAAAAAATTTAATCATTTATTTTCTTGCTTTAATAGTGAAAAACTTGGAAGGATTTATTTGGTTACAATTTTACAAGTAGTTTTTGTTTTCTTGTGGAGTTTGCTTCTTGTTGTGCCAGGAATTATCAAAGCATATGCTTATTCTCAAGCAAATTACTTGATTCTTGATGAACCTCAATTAAAACCAATGGAAGCCTTGCATAAAAGCAGTGAGTTGATGTATGGGCATAAGTTTGAATTATTTATTTTACAATTATCTTTTTTCTGGTGGATGTTACTTTCTTCGATAAGTTTTGGTATTGCTATGATTTATGTTTTTCCTTATATGGAAATGACATTTGTAGCTTTTTACTATTATTTAAGAAAAGAAGTTCTTGGAGATAATACAAAATATATGAATGACACACCAGAAGAAGGAGTATATCATTATAATGGCTAATTTTTATTACGATACCAAAATAAAGAATTTAAAAATAAGGACTACCAATAAGAAAGATGTTGATTTAATTTTAAGTTTTATTAAAGGGATTGCAGAATATGAAAAAATGGCAAATGAAGTTATTGCCACTAAAGAGACTTTATTAAAATCTATTTTTGAATTACATCAAGCAGAAGTTTTAATAGCTCAATATAATAATATCCCAATTGGATTTGCTTTGTTTTTTGAATCATTTTCAACATTCATTGGTCATGCAAATATGTATTTAGAAGATTTTTACGTAAATCCAGAATATCGTCATAATGGTTTTGGTAAAGAAATTTTTAGAATACTTGCCTTGATTGCAAAAGAAAGAGGTTACGAGAGATTAGAATGGACATGTCTTAATTGGAATACTTCAGCTCAGGAGTTTTATCAAAAAATGGGTGCAGTAAAAATGAGTGAATGGACAGTTCATCGTTTGGTAAAAAGTCAATTTCAAGAAATTATAGATAAATAAAAAAGGAAGTTAATCTTCCTTTTTTTTACTTTACTCTTTTTAAAAATTCTTTTGTTCTATTTTCTTTAGGATTATCAAATATTTCACTAGGTGTTCCACTTTCAAGTATCACACCTTCATCCATAAAAATGACTCTACTTGATACTTCTTTTGCAAAGCCCATTTCATGAGTTACAACAACCATAGTCATTCCTTGTTTTGCTAGATTAACCATTACATCTAATACTTCACCAACAATTTCCGGATCAAGAGCACTAGTTGGTTCATCAAACAGCATAATTTCAGGATTCATGCAAAGAGCCCTAGCAATAGCAACTCTTTGCTTTTGTCCACCAGAAAGCATTCTAGAATCATAATGAACAAAATCTTTAAGACCAACTTGAGTTAATTTTTCAATAGCTATTTTTTCTGCCTCTTCTTTAGATTTTTTTAATATTTTTCTTGGTCCTATTGTGCAATTTTTCAAAACATTCATATTGTTGAATAAGTTGAAAGACTGAAATACTATACCAATTTTTTCTCTTAGTTTATTGATATTTGTTTTATCATCTAAAAGTTCAACACCTTTAAATTTTATTGAACCTTCGTTTGGTTCTTCTAACATATTTATACACCTAAGAAGGGTAGATTTACCACTTCCAGATGCTCCAATAATTGTTACAACTTCACCTTTGTAAACATCAAGGTTTATTCCCTTTAATACTTCATTATTACCAAATGATTTTTTTAAATTACTTATTTTTATAATTGGTTCCATTTTATTCTCCTTTAATTTGAACTTGCTATTTCTTTAGCTTGAACATCCATTCTTTTTTCAATTCTAATTAAAATTTTAGAAGTTGTATAAGTAAGGACTAGGTAAACAATTGCTGCTATTAAGTATGCTGGAACATAAGCGTAATGATTTCCTGCAATTGTTTTTGTTACGCTAAATAAATCAACAACTTGGATTAAAGTTAATACTGCGGTATCTTTAATGTTTACAATAAATTCATTACCAATTGAAGGCATAGAATTTTTTAAAGCTTGAGGGAATGTTATGAATAAATATGTTTTGAAGTTTGAAAACCCCAATGATCTTCCTGCTTCTATTTGCCCTTTATCAACAGATTGAATTCCTCCGCGCAACACCTCAATTAGGTAAGCAGTGGTATTAATTGTTACTGTAAATAGTCCAGCTCTAAAAGGAGTCCATGTAGCGTTTATTTCTTGAACACTCATTCCAAAAGCAGCAAATACATCTCTCATTAAGTAAAAGAAAATCATTGCTTGAACAATCATCGGTGTTCCTCTAATAATAGTTACATAAACTTTCGTGAACCATAAACCAATCTTTTTTAAGAAAGTTACAAACACATTATCTTTAGAATCAATTTTTTGAGTTCTAAAAATAACAAGAAGTGCTGCAATCACTAGGCCTAGTAGTGTTCCTAATAAAGAAATAATTAAAGTGGTTTCGATTCCTCTAAGAATCATTGGAACATATTTTACAAATAAATAAGCTAATTGAAGTGAAAATGCTTGTCCTGAGGGGTAGCGTTCCATGCTTCCCGCAGCATTTAAAGAGCGAACTACCCCAAGGACAACTACATCTAAGACTAAAAGGAAAATAATCAGTAAAGATACAATCTTGCTAATTTTGATTATAAGATGATGGTATTGATTATTAATAATTTCTTTGTTTGTTTGATCTTCAATGATAAACAAAGAAGAGAAAATAATTATTATTACTGATAATACAATAAAAACTATAGAAAATAGATTGGGATTTTGACCCATGATGGTAATTGTGCCATCAATTTGTAAATTTCCTTTGATGAAGTTTACACAAATAATAATTGAAATTATACTTAGCGCAAGATTGTAAAGATTGTCAA
>JAQUUH010000034.1 GCA_028693955.1 Bacilli bacterium | reverse complement strand
ATACTTCTAAAACTGGAGTAACAAATACGACATATCAGGAGTTATACGATAAGTTATATGCAGCAAGTGGAACAACTGTTGCAACCGATGAAATCGTTTATCAAATAGGACTTGATTTATTTGAAAAATCTGGACGCTCACAATCTGAATGGGATGAAAGAGTTAGATTAGCATTCAATGACTTCTTTAATTCTACATATATGTATGGAGAAAAATTTGATGAAAGAATGTTAGCTGCTTCTTTAAGAACTCAAGGATATAATGTTTCTTGTTCTACAGGAACATTCCTTGGAACAAAAGCAGATCTTGTCGATTATGATAATTTGCAATCATCATTAAGATGTGATTATAGTGACTATATCAGTCGTTACTTAAATCATTCTATTGCAAAAGACTTCTTATATGAAGAGTATATATTGTCACAAAAATCAGTTTATTTCACAAACAAAATGATTCGTGAAGTTGAATATTTCTACTTCAATCCCCTAACTTACAATGTTTCAGATAAATATGTAGACTTATTTGGAACTGCTGTTAAGAATTTAGAATCCTCTTCTTTTGAAGATTTAGTCCTTGATAGCAATGGATTGCAAGAACAATGGAAAACTCAAAAATTAGATGAATTGGATCAAGATTTTGCATTAATTGACTATACAAAATCAAATTCAAAATATGCTGACTTATATAAAGATATATTTGATTTATCTGCTCACACAGATGAAGTCAAAGCAGAATTAAGTTCTGAAATAAAAGAATATTCTAATTCCGGCGTACAATCAATATTCACTGGTTATGAACTAAAGAAACTCGCTTTACAAAATGTTATTTATTATTATAACAAAGTAGGTACAGATGAAGGCTCAACATTAATTGCTTCTGATTTAGATACAAAAATATTTAAAGATGAAGATGCAATGCTAAAAAATTCAAACGGATTCTTATTAGCACAAAGTGGTAGTGATGAAGTAGTAATCAAAGGTTCAGATTCACAATACTATATTATTAAAGTTAACATTATTAATGCTGATTCTTCTATTGAAGATAAAAGAAAAGGTGCAAAAGCCTTAGCTAAAAACACTTCAAATACTAAAGGTGCTATAGCCTATTATCTTGGTCAATATAATGTAAAAGTGTATGATCAATCATTATATGAATATATTGATACCACATACGACTTCGAGGCAAAATAAATATTAAAAGGAAGCACAAGCTTCCTTTTTTAAAAAAGGTGGGAAAAATTTATGGATAATTGTATTTTTTGTAAAATTGTTAACAAAGAAATACCAGCAAAAACAATATATGAAGATAAAGATATTATTTCTTTTCTTGATATTTCTCAAGCGACAAAAGGACATTGCCTAGTTGTATTAAAAAAACATTTTGACGACATTACAAGCACTGATGATGAAAAATTAGCAAAAGCTATATTAATTGCAAAAAAGATTGCTATTAGACAATTAAAAACTCTTGATGGAATTATTGGTGTTAATATTATTAATAATACTCTTGAGGGGGCAGGGCAAACCATAATGCATACACATATACATATTATTCCTCGCTATAAAGATGATAAACTTGTGATTGGTTTTCCTAATAACTTTGGTAAAAATAGTGATGAAGAATTAGATATATTAGTAAAGAAACTTAAAATATAAAAAAGAAACAAAAGGAGCAAATAATGCTCCTTTTTTTAAAATCCTTTTTATAAATGATAGGCTTCTGCAACATCAACAACAAAAACCGTAGCTCCACCTACCGGCACTTCCATGCTTTGAGTTGAAAACATCCCCATTTCACCTGCTCCAATTATTGGCACGACTTCTTTTCGTGATTTACAATTATTCTCAATTATTTTCAGCGCTTCTGGAACTCTTTCATTGTTAACTCCAATTAATAATGTTGTATTACCGACCTTCAAAAATCCGCCGCTTGTTGCCAGTTTTGTAACAGAAAATTTACTTTTAATTAAAGCATTAACCACAGAATTTGTATCTTCGCTTGAAACAATGGCAAACATTAATTTCATTATAATCACCTCGTTATACTATAGTTATTATAACATATAACTATATTATTTTAAATTTTTTTGTTCTATATGGCTCGCGTTATGTTATTATACCATTTGACTTTTCTATATATAAATGCTGCAACAAAAAATCTTAAAATTTCAATAAATCTTTCAACAACAAAAACGAATACTACAAATAATGGAGCTAAATGTAGAGATATCATCATTTGATAAAAGAAAGAACCTTCAGTAAATGCACTAGGATTTATGTAAACAATATAAATTATAAGAGGTAGTTTAATAAAATAATATACTAGATTTGAAATATAAATTGGAGATCTTGTATAACCACCTGCTCTTGTAATAAATATAACATTCATTGCATATGCAGAAAATGGTAAGCTTATAGCTTGAATTGTCATAATCATCCTTAATAAACTTCCATCAGTTCCTTCAAAATCATAACCTTTTTGCACCAAAGGAATTAATAAAATTATTATTACACAAGCCAATATTGAAAAAACTGTAATATATGCCATTTGCCACCTAGCATTATTTTTTGCCTCTTCAATATTATTAGCCCCTAATCTTGTTCCAACAAGAACACTAGCGGCTGTCCCCATGCCACTTATCAACACCATAACAATATCTACAATTTGTTGCGATACTGTAATTGCCGCAACATTTGTAGCATTGCCCACCTCCAGTCGTGCATAAGTCATCAGCATGAATATACCAATTGATTCTGTAAGAATTTGAGCAAAAAGCAATGGTCTAAGTTTGACTAAAATATCTTTTACTAAAAAAGATGGAATATGAAATATCTCTTTAAAACTACCATAAAATGGTGGCTTCTTATAAAAATAATAGGCTACTAGAATTAATAACTCAATACTTCTTGCAATTACTGTTGCAATAGCAGCTCCTTGTACTCCTAAAGATGGAGCACCTAGATGTCCATAAATAAATATCCAATTAAAAAATGCATTACTAATTGAAGCAATGATTGCAGCATAAAGTGGAATAGTAGCCATCTTTATTGGTCTAAAAGTCATCGCTATTGCATTAGTAAATACTTGAGGAATAAAAGAAAAAACTATTACTCCTAAATATAAAATACCATAATCATATGATAATGCATTATTACTAGTTCCTATAAAAAATAAAATAATATCATTTTTAAAAAATAATCCCACTCCCAAAAATATTATACCAATTAAAAAGCACAATATTATATTGCTACCAAAAATTTGTTTTAGTCTATCAAACCTTTTAGCACCAAAATATTGAGCTATAAAAACACTACAACTAACGGCAGTAACCACCGTAATCATATTAAAAACTAAATAATATTTATTTGCAACAGCAACACCTGCTGTAGCATTTACTCCTCCCCAATTTGCTACCATTAAAGTATCTATAGTATTAACAAGAGAAGAAATAAATTGTTGAAAAGCAATAGGAGAAGCGACAATAAATAACTCCTTATAGAATTCTTTAGGAGCTATAAATTTTTTGAAAATATTTTTAATAAAAGCCATCAAAACCACTTCTTCCTATTAGGCTATTTCAAAAATCCGTTAACCACAACCTTAGTTTTATGTACTGTAATAAATGCACCAGAATCATTATTTTTACATATCTTTTTCAACTCTTCTAGTCTTGATCCTTTTATCTCAGCAAACAAGAAATGTCTTTCAGAATCTTCTCTACCTGTACAATCCATTTTTGTTACAGCAAATTTTGCATCTCTTAAAGCTTCAACTAAAAACTCATCACGATTAGTAGTAACAATATATACAGCCAGTTTTTCTCCTAAAAATTTTGTCGATAAATAACTTCCCAAAAGATTGCCTGCTGCAAATCCTCCCGCATAAGAAACTACAACATAAATACCACCAACATCGCTATTTAGTGCCTCTCTAACAACTGCAAACCAAATACATACTTCAACAAACCCGCATAATGCTGCTAGAACTTTTCTACCATCAACAATCAAGACAGTCCTTATTGTTCCAAAAGTAACATCACAAATTCTAGCAAAGAAAATAGTCAAACATAAAACAACAACTTCACTTGGCACCAAAATCCCTCCGCCCGCCACATACATATAAACATATAAAGATATTATAAATAATATATATTTATTTGCAAGACTTTTTGTTATCATTTTAAATATATTTTTCAAATAAAAAAACTAGGCCAATTAAGACCTAGTTAAGAAAATTATTTTTATTTTTTTAAAAATTACATTTCAACAAGAAGAGCTGTTCCCATACCGCCGCCGATACATAGAGTAGCTAAACCTTTATGAGCTTTTCTATGTTTCATAGCATAAA
>JAQUUH010000033.1 GCA_028693955.1 Bacilli bacterium | reverse complement strand
TTAGCTGCAAAAGAAGGATTAAAGGTTGTATTAATAGAAGAAAAAGATTTAGGAGGAGTTTGTCTAAATAAGGGATGTATTCCAACTAAAACTTTAGTTTATTTAGCCGATAGTTTTAGAAGAATTTCATCTTTAAAAGAATATGGGTTAAATGTTGATAAAGTTGATATTGATTATAGTAAGCTTTTTCAAAAAAAAGATAAGATAATTGGTGATTTAAGATTGGGAATAGAGTCAACTTTAGATAAAAATAAAGTTATAATTATAAGACAGAAAGCACAACTCATAGATAAGAATCATGTTAAAGCTGGAAGTAATGAGTTTGAGACTAATTATATATTTATTGCTACTGGAGCCATAAGTAAAACAATAGATTCTTATGAATCTTTGGGATTATTTAATAGTGATACTATACTGAATTATGATAGAAAAATAGATTCTTTAGCAATAATTGGTGGCGGAGTAATTGGTATGGAGTTTGCAAGTATATATGCTTCATTGGGAACAAAAGTGTATGTTATTGAAGCCCTTGATGATATTTTATTAAACTTTGACTCTAGCACAATCAAAAGACTAAAGGTTATGTTAAAGAAAAAAGGCATTGAAATCTTTACTAAGACAGTCATTGATTCAATAAGCAAAACTAAAGATAATTATCATTTGTTTTTAAACTCTAAAGGCGAAATTGTATGCGAGAAAATTTTATTAGCAATAGGAAGAAAACCAAATGTGAATTCATTAGATTTAAATAGTGTTGGGATAGAATTTAACCAAGCAGGAATTAAAGTAAATGAGAATTTTCAAACAAATATTGAAAATATTTACGCAATTGGTGATATTAACAATAAAATGATGTTAGCACATGTTGCTAGTGCTCAAGGGAGAATAGCATTAAATCATATTCTAGAAAGGCCTAACAAAATTGATATTAATTTAGTTCCTAAAATTATCTATACTTCTCCGATGGTTGCATCTATTGGATTAAGTGAAGATGAATGTAAGCAAAAAAATATAAATTATAAAAATTATAAATCAATGTATGCTAGAAATGGAAAAGCTTATTTAAGTGGTGAAATAGAGGGAAACATCAAAATAATTGTTGATGAAAACAGTCAAATAATAGGTTGTCAAATAATAGGTGATTATGCAGATATAATTATCCATGAAATGATATTAGCAATAAATAAAAAAATGAGTGTTGAAGAAATGCTTTCAATCATTCATGCACATCCTAGTTTAAGCGAGATAGTATTTGAAGCATTATTAGATATTTAACTTATAATAAGTTTGCAATATTTTCTAATTGTAATATAATTAAAAAGAGGTGATTGTAATGCCTTCGTCGTTGACTCATTATTGGTTTGCCAAAGATGTTGTACACAAAAATAAAGAAGCATTGCCGTTTTTAAAAGAAAAGCAATATAAGTATGTTACATATGTTGGTACACAAGGACCAGATGTTTTATTTTTCTATGGGATGGTTCCCATGCGTAAAAGGGAGAATGCCAAATATGTTCAGCAATATGGAACTAAGCTACATCAACAGGGGATTTCTGATAAATTCTTAAAAATGTTTGATTATGTTAGTTGTGCCAAAATGGATGATAAAAATCACTTATATGCTTATATTTTTGGAGCAATGTTACATTATTGTCTAGATAGAATTGTTCATCCTTATGTTTATTATAAAACGGGATTTGATACCGGAGCAAAAGGAGAACATAATCTTGTAGATCATACACTTTTTGAGTCAATGATTGATACTGAAGTATTAGGTCATTTCAATACAAATCCATATGAAACAAGAAGTTGCAAAGTCATAAGTGCTTCAAAAAACTTTATTCGAGATGTTAGTATAATGTATGCACATCACGAAGAAATAAGTTCTGAAACTTTTTATGATGCATGGCAAGACATGTTAACAGCAGAAAGGTTACTTCTTGATAGACTACATTTTAAAAGAGCATTATTAAGATTGCTTGGCTTAAGATATACAACGCCATATACTTTAGTTCATCGCTATTGTAAAAGTAAAAAGGATAGTATAGATTACTTAAATGTAAGTAAACAAGAGTGGCATAACCCTGCAAATAATCAAGTTCACTATGATAGTTTTTGGGATTTATATGAATTAGCGTTCAAAGATAGTGAAATTATTGTTAAAATAATGCAAGACTTTATTAATGGTAAAGATATTAAAAATGATGTTATTGATTTTTGTAAAGAACAAAACTATAATGGTTTGTTTCTTGGTGAAACTCATAAATATTATAAATCGGTTTATAAAAAAGGAGATTAAAAGATGGGATTTATTAGTTCAAGAGGAAAAATTCATGTTGATGGACATAAGGATTTAACATTACATAGTGAAATTCACGAAATTAAAGATGAAAAAACAATTGGCAAAATTTATATTTCTAAACTTGCTGCAAATGGTAAAGAGATAAAATTTGATGTTGAAGTTGGAGACGAAGTAAAAATGGGTCAAAGAATAGGAGAAAGACAAGGTTTCTATGTTCCAATTTTTGCTCCAGTTTCTGGCAAAATTGTTGATATGGAAAATCGTTATAGTTGTGCTATTGGTAGACCAGTATCGCATCTAATAATTGAAAATGATTTTAATTATACTCCAGCAGAAAAGTTGCCAATACTAGACTATGACAAAGCAACAAAAGAAGAGATAATATCACATATTAAAGAAGCGGGTATTGTTGGACTTGGGGGTGCGGGATTTCCTACATATGTAAAATATGAAAATGTTACTGGAATTAAAACTGTTATTATAAATGCTATTGAATGTGAGCCATATTTAACAACTGATTATCATGCAATAAAGAATTATCTTGAATTATTTGTTAAAGGTGTTAATTTGTTAAAAAGGGCTGCTGGAGCAGATAATGCTATAATTGCTATCAAAAAAGGTAAAGCAGAATTAGTAGCAAAAATAAAAGAAGCCCTCAAAAGTTCTAAAAATATTGAAATTAAAGAGCTTGATGATAAATATCCAATGGGCTGGGAAAGAGTTTTGGTATATGAGATAATGCATAAAGATTATAATATGCTTCCAAGTGAAGTGGGAGTTGTTATTAATAATGCTTCAACAGCAATTGCTGTTGCTGATGCTTTATTAAATGGTAATCCAATAACAAAAAGATTATTAACTGTTTCAGGAAATGCCATAAAAAATCAAGGAATTGCTTTGGTCCCTGTTGGAACACCAGTTTCTGGTATTATTGAGCATTTTGGTGGGTATACAGCAGATCAAGTTGTTTTACTAGTTGGTGGACCAATGGTTGCAAAAGGAATGATGAATGATAGTTTTGTCATTGAAAAACCAGCAGGAGCCTTAACGGTTCTAGTTCATGAGGAAATAAAAGCTAGTCCATGTCTACGTTGTGGAAGGTGCACATTGATGTGTCCAGCATCACTTCAACCTGTTGAAATTAAACTTGCTGTTGAAAGTAAGAACATTGATAGATTAGAGGCATTGAAAGCTAATAGCTGTATTGAATGTGGAACATGTAGTTTAGTTTGCCCTTCAAAAATTGAGGTTACTGAATTTATGAGAAAGGCAAAATTACAACTAAAAATAGCCAAGGCAAGATCAATGCCAAAAAAGAATTAATAAATATTCAATTTTTATAATTGTAAACCATCAAAAAAATAAAAATGTCCAGTAAATTAATAGTAAAATTTATTGACATTTTTAATATATAAATATATAATTGCATATGCAAAAGCACAAAAAACGACTCTTATTAAGAACCATGAGATTGAGGGAATCTATGAAGTGGTAGCAACCCTTTTGCAAGAAGGTGCTAAAACCCCAGCGAGTTACAATAGTAATTTGAGCGATAAGAGGAAGTAGATCAATATTTATGACTAACTTCCTTCGGGGAAGTTTTTTGTTGAAACCGGAGGTAGAAAAGAAATGAAATTTGCAAAATTATTTACATCAGAGTCCGTTGGTCCTGGACATCCTGATAAAATTTGTGACCAAGTAAGTGATGCAATATTAGATGCTTGCTTAAAGCAAGATCCATACTCTAGTGTTGCTATTGAATGTTTTACAACTCGTAATCTTTTTATTGT
The DNA here is from genome assembly GCA_028693955.1 of Bacilli bacterium. GTDB lineage: Bacteria > Bacillota_I > Bacilli_A > RFN20 > UBA1709 > JAQUUH01. The sequence continues at coordinate 368 of JAQUUH010000033.1, read as the reverse complement.
TGGTGGAGAAGTCTCTACTTCTGCAAGAGTTAATTACGAAAAAATAGCTCGTAAAACATTGAAAGATATTGGATATACTGATGAAAAATATGGTATAGACGCTGATAAATGTCAAGTTATGATAGTTGTTAAAGAACAATCAAAAGATATAGCTCAAGGAGTAAAAAATATAAGTAGTAGTAAGGAAATAGGAGCAGGGGATCAAGGCATAATGTTTGGTTATGCTTGTAATGAAACTGCTGCCTATATGCCTTTACCAATTTTTTTGGCACATGAATTAGTAAAGGAAGCAAACTTACAAAGTAAAAATGGTAAATTCAAAAACGCGGGGCCAGACATGCAATCTCAAGTAACTATAGATTATACTG
>JAQUUH010000012.1 GCA_028693955.1 Bacilli bacterium | reverse complement strand
GGTGCTAACAATAAAGTTATTAGACTTGATATGCTAGACCAAGGACAATCATCAAAGGCTACTTCTGAATATACTCAAGATGTTCAAGTTGAAATTATTAAGGCATTATTAGATGAACTAAAAATTGTTAAGGTAAATATAGTTGGTATTTCTTATGGCGGTGAAGTTGCTCTTCAATTTGCTGTTAAATATCAATCATATATCGATAGATTAGTTCTTTCTAATACAACAGCCTATACTTCTCCTTGGATTGCTGATATTGGTAGAGCATGGAATATTGCTGCTCAATCTGGTAACGGGGAGTCATATTATTTTACAACGATTCCTGTTATCTATAGTCCAAGTTTTTATGAGAATAAATTAAATTGGATGCGTAATAGAGAAAAGGTATTATTTCCAGTCTTTAGCAATAAAGTTTTTACAGATGCAATGATTAGATTAACAAATAGTGCGAACACTCATAATGTTGTTGATAAATTAAAAACGATTAATGTGCCGACGCTCGTAATTGGAGCTGACCAAGATTACCTTACACCTTTCCCCCAACAAGAATTGATCAATAAAGAAATTGCTAATTCAAAGTTGGTAAAAATTTGCAGTTGTGGTCACGCTTCAATGTATGAGCAACCTTTAGTTTTCACCTCATTAGTATTAGGGTTCATTAATATTAGCGAAGTAGATTTTAAGATATAGTAAGACAAGAATGCTAATTAGATGACAAAAAACCTCTTACAAGAAAACAAAGAAGGTTTTTTGTCATTTATCATGCGATTAATCATAGAAAAAGGAGATGTATGGCATGGAATTATTAGTTGGAGCAAAGGCAAGTTTAACAAAGAAAATAACTGATGCTGATGTCAGAAAGTTTTCAGAAGTATCTCTAGATACTAATCCTTTGCATTTAGATGAAGAGTTTGCAAAAACAACAATTTTTGGGCGTAGAATTGCTCATGGGATGATATCTGCAGGGTTAATATCAGCAGTACTTGCAAATAAATTGCCTGGTCAAGGTAGTATTTATTTGTCACAAGAATTGAAATTTACTGCACCAGTATTTTTAAATGATACAATCACAGCAGAAGTTGAAATTGTTGAAGAGGGGACGAAAAAAGAAAAAGGTATTTATCGTCTCAAGACAACAGTAACAAATCAAGAGGGTAAAGTTGTTACCACAGGATTTGCTGTTGCAATGAATAAAGGATAAAGGAGAATATTTATGGGATTTGAAATGACCAAAGAAATGATTGCGTTTCAAAAAATGTTGAAAGCATTCGTTGAAAATGAAGTAAAACCATTTGCACAAGAAACAGATGAAGAAGAAAAGTTCCCTGTTGAAATTGCAAAGAAAATGGGTGATTTAGGATTTTACAAGATAGTACTTCCAAAAGAATATGGTGGAGCTGGGGGTAATTATCAAATGTACTCACTAGCTGTTAGTGAAGTTGCTAAGGCATGTGCAACATCATCTACAGTACTTTCAGCACATGTTTCATTATGTATGGCTCCAATATACGAAAATGGAACAGAAGAGCAAAAACGTAAGTATTTGCCAAAACTTGCAACAGGAGAATGGCTTGGAGCATTTGGATTAACTGAACCTAATGCAGGTAGTGATGCTGCAGGACAACAAACTTTTGCTGTTTTAGATGGCGATGAATGGGTATTAAATGGTTCAAAGATTTTTATAACAAACGCAGGATATGCTCATGTCTATATAATTTTTGCAATGACTAATAAATCTTTAGGTTTAAAAGGAATTAGTGCTTTTATTGTTGAAGATGGAACCCCAGGATTTACAATTGGTAAAAAAGAATTAAAGATGGGAATTAGAGGTTCTTCAACTTGTGAGTTAATTTTTGAGAATTGTAGAATTCCTAAAGATAATATTTTAGGTCAAGAAGGTAAAGGATTTGTTATTGCCATGAAGACTCTAGATGGTGGTAGAGTAGGAATTGCCTCACAAGCTCTTGGAATTGCTCAAGGAGCTCTTGAAGAAACTATTAAATACACTAAAGAAAGAAAACAATTTAAGAAAACAATTGCTTCATTTCAAAATACTCAATTTAGAATCGCAGATTTGTTTACAAGAGTAGAAGCAGCAAGGCTTCTTGTAGAAGATGCTGCAATTGCTAAAGAAACAAAGCGTAAAGATCTAAGTATGAGAGCAGCGATGGCAAAACTTTATGCTGCCGAAACTGCAATGGAAGTTACAACAAAATGTGTTCAAATGTTTGGCGGATATGGATACACTAGAGAATATCCGGTTGAAAGAATGATGCGTGATGCAAAGATAACAGAAATTTATGAGGGAACATCAGAGGTCCAAAGAATGGTCATTGCTGGTTCCGTTCTAAGGTAAGGAGCGATAAAAAATGAAAATAGTAGTATGTTTAAAACAAGTTCCAGACACAACGGAAATAAAAATTGATCCAGTCAAAGGGACATTAATTCGTGAAGGTGTACCAAGCATTATTAATCCTGATGATAAAGCAGGTTTAGAAGCAGCGTTAACAATGAAAGATAAGCATGGTGCCGAGGTAATAGTTTTATCTATGGGGCCAATGCAAGCAGAAGAAGCTTTAAGAGAAGCTTTAGCAATGGGTGCTGATCGTGCAATTTTATTAAGTGATTTTAAGTTTGCTGGTGCAGATACACTAGCAACTTCTACAGCACTATCATATGCTTTAAAGCAATTAGATTACGATTTTGTAATAACAGGACGTCAAGCAATTGATGGTGATACTGCACAAGTTGGACCTGAGCTTGCTGAATTTCTTGATTTACCACAAATTACATATGCTGCAGGAATTGACTATAAAGGTGATGGAGTTTTCCATGTAACAAGAAAAGTAGAAGATAGAAGTTATGTATTGAAAGTAAAAGCACCTTTTGTTATGACAGTTTTGTCAGATATGAATAAACCACGTTACATGAGCGTGCCAGGTATTATTGAGGCTTATCGCGAGAAGAAAATAGATTTATGGACTGCAGATACTATAAAAGCAGATCCAGCAAGACTAGGACTTAAAGGTTCTCCAACAAAAGTTAAAGAATCATTTGCAAAAGCACTAAAACAACCTGGTCAATTATATGAAGTAGATCCACAAGAAGCGACCAAGATAATATTAGATAAACTATTAGAAAAGTTTGTATTATAGGAGGACAACAAAATGGAATTTAAAGATTACAAAGATGTTTATATCTTCATTGAACAAAGAGATGGAGTCCTTGCTGATATTTCCCTAGAGTTACTAGGTAAAGGTCGCGAGATAGCAGATAAAACACATTCAAAATTAATTGCTTTTTTACTAGGGAGCAAGATTAAAGGACTTACAAATGTTTTAGTTGCTGGTGGAGCAGATGAAGTTTTATTTGTTGATGATGCTTGTTTAGAGCACTATATAACAGAACAATATGTTCAAGCAGCGTATCACATTATTAGCAGCAAGAAACCTAATATAATTTTAATTGGTGCTACAAGTATTGGGCGCGACTTAGCTCCAAGATTGGCAGCAAGATTACATACAGGACTAACAGCAGACTGTACAAAATTAGAAGTTGAAGAAGATGGATCATTATTTTCAACAAGACCAGCATTTGGTGGCAACTTAATGGCAACAATTATTAGTCCAGATAATCGCCCTCAAATGTCAACAGTTAGACCTGGTGTTTTTAAAAAATTAGAACAAGATTCAAAAAGACAAGGAAAAATTGAAGAAGTAAAAGTTCAATTTGACAGAAATAAATTTAAAGTAGAGTTAGTAGAAGTAAAGAAGGCAGAAGTATCAAAGAAAAAGATCGAAGATGCAAAGATTCTTGTTTCTGGTGGACGTGGAGTTGGTAAAGATAATTTCCCAACATTATCAGTACTTGCAGAAACAATTGGACCAAATACTACAGTTTCTGGATCAAGAGCTGTTGTCGATGCTAAAATAATTGATCAATCACGCCAAGTAGGGCAAACAGGAAAGACTGTTCATCCAGACGTTTATTTTGCTTTAGGAATTTCTGGAGCAATTCAACACGTTGCTGGCATGGAAGAATCAGAATTTATTATAGCTATCAATAAAGATAAATTTGCACCTATTTTCTCTGTTGCTGATTTAGGTATTGTTGGTGATGTTAATAAAATAGTTCCATTACTAATCGATGCTATTAAAGATGCAAAAGCAAAAAAATAACGACAATTTACCTTCCCTTTGTATAAATGTCTCTTTATAGAGACGAATATGGGCATAACCGTGTATGCCCATATTTTTTTATTAAATACACATTTATAAATTATTAATTTTAATGTATAATTTTTTATGTAATATTCAAAATCAGGAGGTATCGTATGAAGAAAATATTTGGATTTCTTATTGTTTTTATTATAGTAATTACTGGGAGTAGTTGCTCTTCGAAAAGTAACTATTCTACATCAGGCGAAATAAGTATAAAAGATTTTGGCGTTTTACAATTTGAATTATATGAAGATATTGCTCCAAGAACCGTTGCTAATTTTCAAAAATTAGTTTCAGAAGGGTTTTATGATGGCTTAACTTTTCATAGAGTTATCAATGGATTTATGATTCAAGGTGGAGATCCAAATGGTGATGGAACTGGAGGAAGCAAAGAAAAAATAGTAGGAGAGTTTCTTGCTAATGGATACAATAACACTTTATCTCATACTAGAGGAGTTATATCAATGGCACGATCTTTATCATCAAATAATAGTGCTTCTAGTCAATTTTTTATTATGCAAAGTGATGGGCTAGAAGAAGATCTAGATGGTTTGTATGCTTCTTTTGGTAAAATTATTTCTGGGATGGATATAGTTGATGAAATTTGCAATTTAGAAACAGATGATAATGATAAGCCTATTGAAGAAGTAATAATTGAATATATTAGATTAAAATAAAAAAGGAGAACTCATTCTCCTTTTTTTATCTTTCTTTTCCTAAAAAGAATATAGCAATTGTTCCTGGCCCACTATGTGCTCCAATAACAGGACCTACAAAGTTGATGTATACATCTTTAACTTTATATGTTTCTTTTATTAAGTCAGCAACATAATTTGCTTCTTCAATGCAATCGCCATGACTAATGTAGACAACTTGATTTTGAGGGTCTATAATATTGCCCTCCATCTTTTCTACTAATTTTTTCAATGAATTTTTACGACCGAAAACTTTTCCTGTTGCTACTAACTTTCCTTCATTACTTACATGAAGAAGAGGTTTTAAGTGGAGCATAGTACCAATCAATGCAGCAGATCCTGATAGTCTTCCACCTCTTTTTAAGCAACTAAGATCATCAATTGTAAATAGATGTACAAGATGAAGCTTGTTTTCTTCAAGCCATTTTGCAACATCATCAATTGATTTTCCTTGTTTACGCATGTTAGAAGCATAAGTAACAAGTAATCCGTGACCTAAAGAAGCACAAAGTGAATCAACAGCAATGATTTTTCTATTAGGATATTTATCTTTTAATTCATCTTTTGCAATTGCAAAAGAATTAAAAGTACCACTTAATGCACTTGAAAAGCCAATGTAGAGTACATCAAAACCATCTTTTAAGAATTTCTCCATTTCTTCAGAAAATTGATAACTATTAACTTGACTAGTAATCGCAACTTTTCCTTCTCGTAATAAAGAATAAAAATCAGTAGCTTTTATCTCTCTTTCATCTGGATAGTTTGAATATATTTTTCCTTCTATCTCAACTTTTAATGGGACGACGTTTAAATCTAAATCTTTTACTTTTTCAATCGATAAATCAACGCAAGAATCTACAATAATAACAAATTTGTTCATATAATACACCTCCGGGTCTAAAACGAGGCTACAAAGGTATTATACTTGCAAAATAAATTAATTTCTACTACTTTGTAAAAAAATTACCATTCAATAGGCAAAATGAATGTTAAAGGCACTTTTGTTACTGGATGAACAAAGCTTAAATAGTAACTTTCTAAATGTAAAAATTCTGCTTTTTCACCATTATAAATAGTGTCTCCAACTATTGGAAAGCCCATGCTAGAAAATTGGACTCTAAGTTGATGTGTACGACCAGTTAACAATTCAGCTTCTATATTACTATATTTACCATCATCGTTAACTACTTTGTATTTTGTCATAGCTTTTTTGCCATTTTCATCAATCATATATTTTGTTGATCTATAAGTTGCATCTTTTTTTATACTAGATATTATTATATCTTCTTTTTTAATTAAATTACCATTTACTTTTAGTAAATATTTCTTTTTTATTTGAACATGTGCAAAAAGTCCATGAATATATTGATGCTTTGCAACAATTATTAATCCAGAGGTATCTTTATCTAATCTATTAACATAATGAACAGTAGCTTTTGTATTTTTTTCATTATAATATTTTATTATTATGCCAGATAAATGATAATCATGATGTGCAATAGTGCCAATTACAGCAATATTGTGTGGTTTATTTAAAACCATAATGAAATCATCTTCATATATAATGTTTAATATGCCATCAACTATATTTATATTACTTTTTTCATGAGGGAGTATTATTTTTATAACATCACCCGGAGTTAATTTTTTTTGAAAAGTAATTAATTCATTTCCAATAAAAATATTTTTTTTCTCGTTTTTAAGCTTAGCAATTAAAGAGTCAGAGAATTTTTTTTCTTTTAAAAATGATTGTAGATTAGTTTTTTTATCTATTTTATAAAGCAATTCCAATTCCGGCATTTTTATCACCATTAAGATTATATGTTAAAAATTAGCATTTGTTAACAACAAAATAAATGGTCTTAAAAATACTGTTGTGCTAGAATTATAAAAACGGAGGGATAGCATGATTATAGATTTACATTGTGATACTATCAAAAGACTTGAAGAAGAAAAAGAAAAAGGGTTTAATATGAACTTAAAAGATAATAATTTAAATGTTGATTTAAAAAAAATGAAAAAAAGCAATTATATGCTTCAATGTTTTGCAATGTTTGTTCCTTTAAAAGAAGGAAATCCTTTTGAAATATGCATGAAGATGATAGATAGATACTATGAGGAGATAAAAAGCAATAAGGATTTAATTCTTCCAGCATTTTCTTATAATGATATAGTAGAAAATAATAAAAAAGGGTTAATGTCTTCTTTGTTAACAATAGAAGAAGGAGGAGTAATAAAAGGAAATCTTTCTTTTTTGAGAGATTTTTATAGATTAGGCGTAAGATTAATTACTCTTACTTGGAATTATGAAAATGAAATAGGATATCCTAATATTAAGATTGAAGATAATGAAATTCCTAATTTCTATGAACCTAATGTAAGTGGCGGGCTTACAGAATTTGGAATTGAAGTAGTAAAAGAAATGAATAGGTTGGGCATGATTATTGATGTCTCCCACCTTTCAGATAAGGGATTTTATGATGTTATAAAATATTCGAAAAAACCAATAGTTGCAAGTCATTCAAATTCTAGAAGTATATGTAGGGTAGTAAGGAATATGACTGATGATATGCTTATTGCTCTTGCTAAGAACAATGGAGTAGTGGGAATAAATTTTTGCGATTTTTTCTTGAAAGATTTTGAGAAAAATGAAAAACCATTTAGTTATATTAGTGATATTATTAAGCATATTAAATACATTAAAGAAGTTATTGGTATAGATTATATTGCAATAGGAACAGATTTTGATGGTATATCCCCAAATTTAGAAATTAAAAATGCAGGAGAAATGGATAAACTAATATTGTCATTAAAAAAGGAAGGATTTACCAATGAAGAAATAGAAAAAATAAGTTATAAAAATGCTCTAAGGGTTTTTAAAGAAGTTCTAATATAAATATTTTTTAAAAAGCAATTTATTTTGCTTTTTTTTATTGCTTATTTTATTTATTAATAATATAATAATATATGTTCATATATTCATATGTATAAGAGGTGTTAAAATGAATAATTTTATAGAACAAGAGTATATTCACGAAAGTACAGTAAGGTTAGTTAAAGAAAAAATGATAAATGATGAGAAAATTTGTGATTTATCGGATTTTTTTAAGATTTTTGCAGATTCAACAAGAGTTAAAATATTATTTGCGCTTTCCAAAAGTGAGATGTGTGTTTATGATTTATCAAAAGTTATTGGATCATCACAATCTGCAGTATCTCATCAATTAAGAATTTTAAGAAATACTAAGTTAGTTAAAACAACTAGAAAAGGTAAGGAAATCTTCTACTCACTCTCAGATGATCATATACTTACAATAATTAATCAAGGATTAGAACACGTGGAGGAGTAATATGCCAATTTTAGAAAGAAAAATTACAGGAGTAACATGCTTAGATTGTGCTAATCATGCTCAACAAAACATAAAAAAAATAGAAGGTGTAAAAAATGTAGAAATTGATTTCTTGCAAGAATTAATATCAATTGAATTTAATAATCGTGTTGATATTAATTATATAGAGCCTCAAATAGAGTCAATTTTAAAAAAATATGATATAAAATTTGTAGAAAAAGAATCTATTGATAGTAAAAAAGAAAATATTAAAAAATTTGTTTTTAATTATCGCAGAATTTTTATGACAATTTTTTCTGGTATTTTTCTAATGGGAGGTTTATTGACTAAAAACTCTGATGTTAGAATAGTTTTGTTTGTAATTTCATATTTAATTTCAGGGACAAGTGTAATTATAAAGTCAATTAAAAATATACTTAAAGGAGAAGTTTTTGATGAGAATTTTTTGATGATGATAGCAACAATTGGGGCTTTTATTATTGGAGAAGAATTAGAGGCTGTAGCTGTTATGGTTTTTTATCAATTAGGAGAGTTTTTCCAAGATTTAGCTATTGATAAATCAAGAAGATCAATTAAAAAATTAATAGATTTAAAACCCAATAATGCAAACTTAATTAAGGATGGTAAAGTAATAAAAATTCAATTAGAAACAGTAAAAAAAGGAGATTATATTTTAGTAAAACCAGGAGAAAAGATTCCTCTAGATGGAATTGTTAGAAAAGGAGATAGTAGTCTTAATTTAGCATTTTTAACAGGAGAATCATTACCCCAAAAAGTAGAAGTAAATAATGAAGTCTTAGCAGGATCAGTAAATATTGATGGAGTACTAGAAATAGAAGTTAATAAAAAGTTTTCGGAGACAACATTTGCGAAAATTTTGGAACTTGTTGAAAGTGCTGCTTCAAAAAAATCAAAAAGCGAAAAATTTATTACTAAATTCGCCAAGTATTATACGCCAATTGTTGTTTTCTTGGCTATTCTTCTAGCTTTTGTTCCATTGCTTTTTAATCAACCACTAACTATATGGGGGTATAGAGCACTTGTGTTTTTGGTAATTTCTTGTCCTTGTGCATTGGTGATATCAATACCATTAAGTTTTTTTGCAGGGATTGGAGCTTCTTCACGCAATAAAATTTTAATAAAAGGTGGAGAGTATTTAGAAAAATCAGCCAAAATCAATACATTAGTTTTAGATAAGACAGGGACTATTACTAAGGGAAGTTTTGATTTAGGAAAAATAAATTTAAATGAAGTAAGTGAGGATGAATTTTTATTATACCTTTCTAATGCAGAATATTACTCTAATCACCCAATAGCAAAATTTATTGTAGGAAAGTTTTCTTCAAAAATTAATAAAGACAAGATTAAAGATTATAAAGAGATCAAAGGATTTGGGTCAAAATTAATTTATGACAATAAAAAAGTAGTGGTAGGGAAAAAAGAATTATTGCTTAAAAATGGTATAAAAGTTATAGAAAACGATGTTTCAAATACAATAGTTTATCTAGGTGTTGATGGTAAATATTATGGTAACGTGTTAATTGAAGATGCAATTAAGTTAGATATGGAGCAATCAATTAAAAATATACAGGCTGAAGGTGTTAATAATATAGTTATGCTTACAGGAGATAATGAAAAAGTCGCTTCAGAAGTTGCAAAAAAAGTAGGAATAACAGAATATTATGCAAATATGTTGCCAGAAGAAAAAATTGAAATTGTTGAAAGATTAAAAAAAGAAGGTAAAAAAATTGCTTTTATTGGAGATGGCATAAATGATGCACCAGTTTTGGCTTTAAGTGGTTTAGGAATTTCTATGGGAGGAATTGGAGCAGATGTCGCAATAGAGGCTAGTGATATTGTTTTTATAGATGATGATATAAGTAAGACTGTTACATTAATAAGAATTGCTAAGAAAACATCATCTATAGTAAAGACTAATATTTTTATGATATTATCTATTAAATTACTTGTTCTTATTTTGGGTGCTTTAGGTATTGCAACAATGTGGATGGCTATTTTTGCAGATGTTGGTGTATCTTTAATTGCAATATTGTTATCAATAAGAATATTGAGGTATACAGAATAAAATCTGCAAGATATAATATTTGGTGATGGTTAGGGGCGAGAGTATGAAAGAACTAGAAGGATCAAGGATATTATTGAGAAATTGGAATATGAAAGATATTGATTATATGTTTGATTGGGCAAAAGATGATAGAGTTGGTCCAAATGCTGGTTGGAAACCCCATAAAAGTAAAGAAGAAACAATGGTTATAATAAATAATTTCATACTTAATCAAGAAGTGTGGTGCATTGAATTAAAAAAAGAAAGAAAACCAATAGGTTCTATTGGTTTACATATAGATAAAGTCCGTGAAAATCCCAATTCCTTAATGATTGGGTATGTTTTAAGTCCAAAATATTGGGGTCAAGAATTAATGGTAGAATGCTGTGAACTAGTTTTAAAGTATGCTTTTGAAGAATTAAATAAAGATATAATAACAATTGATCATTTCGATTTTAATTATCAATCAAAAAGAGTAATTGAAAAATTAGGTTTTAAATATGAAGGGACTTTAAGGAAAGCAAAATATAGATATGATGGTTTACTAATTAATATGTGTTGTTATTCAATGACAAGGGAAGAATATTATGAAAAAAGAAGATAAAAAATATTACTCTGTGGCAAAAGATTATTATAATAGAAAACACCATTATAGTATTTATCGTTTTTTTAGGTTTTTTGTTAAATTATTTTATCGCCAATATTGTGTTTTAGGAAAAGAAAATATAAATGAAGCCGGTATATTTATAGCAAATCACTGCAAAATTCATGGGCCAATAACTTTGCAATTATATTTTCCTTTTAAAAAGAGGATTTGGACAGAAAGTCAAGTGTGTTTTTATAAAAGTGTTTCTCAATATTCTAGAAATGATTTTTTAAAAGAAAAAAGAGGTCTTTCAAAAATAATTTATAGTATTTTATTATTTATACCTTCTTTTCTTTTGGTACCTATTATGAGAGGTTCCGAAGTTATACCTGTTTATAGGGATAAAAAGTCTATAATAATGCTTAGAAAAAATTTAGAAACAATAAAAGAGGGTATAAGTAGCATTATATTTGCAGAATCTCCTGAACCTTATTCAAAATATGTGAATAAATTAAATAGAGGTTTTGTTGATGCGGGTAGGTTAGTTCATTCTAAAATAGGTAAATGTCCTTTTTATCCAATTTACATTAGTCCATATTTGCAAATTATAAAAATTGGAAAACCAACATATTATAATTATGAAAATAATGCAAAAGATGAAAAAGAAAGAATATGTAATTATATTCAGGATGAAATCACAAAAATGGCTGAAAAATTACCTGTTCATCAAGTGGTAAATTTTTAATGAAAATAGAGTTTAAAAATGTTATTATAAAAAAGTGAGGAGTGTTATTATGGAACTTTCAAAAGAATTTAAAATAGATGAAGAAACATATGTTGAATTTTGTGTCAAAACAGCAAATAGTAGAAATTATGCTACAGTGTCAATTACATCACTTTTTATAGTTGCAATGTCTGCGATATTGAAATTCTCTTCTGATTTACTAAGTTCAATTTTATTTGGTCTAGTTTATGGAGCAATTTATATTGCAATAGTATTAATCTTTTCAAAAATTACTACTAAAAAAGCAGCTCAAAAAGCGTATTTAAAAAGAGGAATAGATAAATATGAAATGAGTGTTTTATTCAACTCAGAAGGAATATCACAAAAATTTGGAGAAGATCAAGAAACTAAAATCGAATGGGAAAGATTTAAAAAAATATTAGAAACAAGTATCGCATATTATTTTTATATAAATGCTTCACAAGCCATTTTAGTAAGTAAGAAATTTTTAGATGGGGGAGAGCAATCACTATTGAAAAAAATTATTGTTGAAAATGCAACTCCTAAATGCAAAGTAAAGTTTTTGAAAGATGATACTATTACTCAAAAAGATGATTTAAATGATTTAAAATAAGGTGTCTAGAGACACCTTTTTAATTATTAAAAAGTATTCCAATAAAATTCACAAAAAATTCATTTAATAAATAAAGGGTGAATTTGTTGATAAATATCGTGAATGTTTTAATGGTTTTTGTTATATTATTTATTAGGTGATAGAAAAAAATGGATAAGCAATTATTAGAAGAGTTGAGTGAGCGTTTAAAAAAAGGTGATGACTCAGCAATTACTCAAATATATCAAATGACAAATAAAGTAATTTTTTCTATAGCTTTGTCTATTTTAAAAGATGAACATCTTGCTCAAGACATAATGCAAGACACTTACTTGAAAATGAGAAGTAGTATCAATTCTTATCAAAGTGGAACCAATTTTTTAGCTTGGTTAAGTCAAATAGCTAGAAACTTTGCTCTAATGGAATATAGAAAAAGAAAAAAAGAAGTATTAATAGATGTAACGAGCAACGAATACTTAATGGGCAGTGTCTCTTATGATTTTAAAGAGCAGAATCCAGTTCTTTCAGCGGCACTTACAATATTAACAAAAGAAGAAAGAGAAGTAGTTTTTCTTCATATAAATAATGATTTGAAGCATAGAGAAATATCTAAAGTGATTAATAAACCCTTAGGAACAGTTTTGTGGATTTACAATAAAGCAATTAAAAAACTAAAAAATTATTTTGAAAAAAATGGAGGTGTTAACAATGAATAAAAAACTTAAAGAAAACATGAAAAATGAATTCAATTCAATTATTCCTGATGTTTTAAATCAAATAGTAAACACACCAGTTGTTAAAGAAGAGGTTAATTATTCAAGTGATAACATTTATAATTTTATAAAATTTAAAGCTGTTTTTGCCATGGTTGCACTTTTATTTTTTATTGCTGTTGGAGGTGCTGGTGGATATACATATTACAATCCAATGACATTTTTAACAATAAGCATATCTCCAAGTATCTTAGACTCAATTATATCTAATATGAGTAGTTCAAATGAAGAAATTAAAGAAGAAACTGGTAATTATATGCTTAAGTTAGGAATAAATCAATTTGATTATGTTGTAGAAGCAGAGTGTGATAGTCAGCAATGCGAAGTGGATTTAAATAATTTAGGTCTAATAAATAGAAATTATTCAGAGGTATTGCAAGATATAGTGAAATTTGCTCAAAGTAGAGGATATATTGATGTTGAACATAATGTAGGGAATATAAAAATTTCTGTTTTGGCAGATTATCAATCTCATGCTAGTGAGATAGAAAGTTATATTGGTAATCAATTACCAGATGCAATTGGTATTGGAGGATATAATAAAGTTATAGTAATTAATAATCCTTCCATTGAAGAATGTCCATATATTTATCAAATGGATCCTTATATGAATCCTGTGCGAGCAATGGCAATCCAAGAAATTATGTTTTATACAAATGAATATAGTTTTGATGAATTAGCTAAAAAATCTAATAGGCAATTAGTAAAAATTCTTATGCAAGTAAGAAGGAATTATTATAATTAAATAGTTGTATATATTTTAAAAGGTGTTAGAAAACAAAAAGTGACTAACATTTTTTAATATTAATTAATCACTTTTCTTTATTTTTTGTTTTCATAATTTATATATGAATAATAACATCCGCAGTATTCTTGTCGATACATATTATGCTTTTTGGCAATTTCTAAGCCTTTATCAATTCCTTTGCCTTTTTTAAAGTCACTTATTAGATACTTAGTTTTAGGAAATAATTTACTTAACTTTATTCCAATTTCATTTAAGACTATTGAATCTTTCTGTCTAGATATAGTCATTACTGTAGTAAAATAGTTAAAATTATTTTTACTTGCAAACTCATATGCTTCTTTCATTCTTGTGGCATAGCAATATTTACATCTTTTGCCACCCTCTTTTTCTTCTTTTAAATATGTTAGATTTTTTCTATATTCCTTTTCATTATATGAAGGAACAATAATTTTTATATTACAATTATTTGCTTTATTAAAGTAATTAATATAATTTTTTAATTCTTCAAGCCTTCTAATAAATTCTTCTTCAGGGTATATATTAGAATTGTTAAAATATAAAGTTAAATCAAAATATTGATTTAATAATTCTACTGGATATGAATTGCAAGGGGCACAACAAGAATGCAATAAAAGAGTAGGTTTTAACCCTTCTTTTTTTATTGTCTCAAGTTCTTTTAATCCCATTTTGTAATAAATAAATCTATCCATTTTAGTATATGAACATGGAGTCTCCAAAAGAAAAGAATCTATATTGGAGATTCACAGCCTCCTTATATGATGATAATACAAAATCTTTATCAGCGAAAGCACTAACAAGCATAATTAATGTTGATTTTGGTAAATGAAAATTAGTAATTAATGCATCAATTGCTTCAAATTTATAGCCAGGGAAGATAAAAATATCAGTAGAACCACTACAATCTTTAAACATTTTGTATTTTTTGTAAACAGCTTCTAATGTTCTAGTTGTTGTCGTTCCAACAGAGATAATACGCCTATTTTCTTTTTTTGCAGTGTTTAATTTATTAGCCACATCTTTAGATATAGAAAAATACTCTGAATGCATAATATGATCTTCAACATTTTCTTCACCAACAGGTCTAAAAGTTCCAAGACCAACATGTAAAGTTATATCCAGTATTTCAATTCCTTTTTCTTTTAATTTGTTAAATATATTTTCAGTAAAATGCAATCCTGCTGTTGGTGCAGCAGCACTACCTTCAATTTTAGCGTAAATTGTTTGATATCTATTTTTATCTTCTAATTTTTCCTTAATATATGGAGGCAAAGGAGTATTTCCTAGTTTATCAAGTATTTCATAAAATATTCCATTATAAATCATTTTAAAAATTCTGATGCCTTCATCTTTTACTTCAATACATTCAGCTTTTAAAGAATCATCAAAAATAATGATAGTTCCTTTTTTTACAGTTCTAGCATTACCAACTAAACATTCCCAAAAATTATCTTCTTGTCTTAAAAGTAAGACTTCGACATGGGCTCCAGTATCTTTTTTAATACCAAAAAGTCTAGCAGGTATAACTTTGGTGTTATTTCTTACTAAAATATCACCTTTTTTTAGATAGTCTACTATATCAAAAAAATGTTTATTCTCTATTGTTTTATTCTTTCTATTAAGAACCATCATTCTTGATTCATCTCTTTTTGCAAGTGGTGTTTGAGCAATTAGTTCTTCAGGAAGAAAATAATTAAAATCATTTACTTTCATTTTAAAATCCTCTTGGATTTTTGCTGTTTAATCCATATTTTTCAAAAAAGTCGTTTTTAAAATCTCCAAATCTATCTTCTTGTATTGCTTTTCTTACTTCTTTTGTTAAATTAATTAAAAATCTTAAATTATGTATAGATAAAAGTCTTTTAACTAATCCTTCTTCACATTTATATAGGTGTCTTAAATAGGAGCGGGTATAATTTTTACATGTATAGCAATCACATTCATCATCAATTGGAAGAAGATCATATTCATATTTTTTATCACGAATATTAAGTCTTCCTTTTGAAGTCATAAGAGCACCATGACGAGCAATTCTTGTTGGAAGTACGCAATCAAACATATCTACACCACGCATAATACCTTCTAAAATGGCATCATATGATCCAACTCCCATTAAATATCTAGGTTTATCTTTTGGTAGATATTTGATTGAGTAGTCAATCATTTTATATAAAGTTTCCTTATCTTCACCAACACTAGTTCCTCCGATTGAATAGCCAGGAAAATCAAGTTTAACAAGTTCTTTGGCACAATATTGTCTTAAGTCGGGATATTCTCCGCCCTGAACTATTCCAAAAAGAGCTTGCTTATTATTTTGGTGAGCAATTTTTCCTCTTTCAGCCCATCTAATTGTTCTTTCTACGCTTTTTTTCATATAATCATGAGTTGATGGATATCCTGGACATTCATCAAAACTCATAATAATATCTGCTCCCAGTTTATTTTGTATTTCTATTGATTTTTCAGGAGATAAAAAAAGTTTTTCGCCATTTAGATGGTTTTTAAAAGTTACTCCCTCTTCGGATATTTTTCTTTTTTCACTTAATGAAAAAACTTGAAATCCACCAGAATCTGTTAACATAGGGCCATTATAATTCATAAATTTTTGAATTCCACCAGCATTTGCTACAACATTTTCTCCGGGTCTTAGCCATAAATGGTAAGTATTTGCTAAAATAACTCCAGCTTCTAGTTCGTATAAATCTTCTGGCGAAAGGTATTTAACGCTAGCTAGTGTCCCAACAGGCATAAACATTGGAGTTTCTACATCTCCATGAGGAGTGTGGAGAATGCCATACCTAGCACCAGTTTGCTTGCATATGTGTTTAATTTCTAAATAAAAATCCATTTTAAAATCACCGTTAACATTGTATCACAAAAAATAATGACAATATAGTTCATATTATATATAATATTTAAGTGCGAAGGTGGTTAAAGATGTTAAATTTTGGTTTAGGATTTTTGTTTATTATAGTTAATTTTATATTGGTTTTAATAGCATATAAATTTTTTGGTAAAGTTGGTCTTTTTGTTTGGATTGCAATATCTACAATTCTTGCGAATATTCAAGTTGTTAAAACCATAGAAGTTTTTTCAATAACGGCAACATTGGGAAACACACTATATGGCTCTATTTTTTTGGCAACAGATATATTAAATGAAAATCATAGTGAAAAAGATGCAAAAAAATCTGTTTGGCTCGGTTTCTTTTCGGCAGTAGTAATGATAGTAACGATGCAAATGGCAATTTTATTTGTGCCAGCAGTTACAGATTCTTCGCAATCGGCATTGATAACTATTTTTAATCCAACAATTAGAATTGTTTTAGGAAGTTTAGTTGCATATTTGATTTCTCAATTTTTAGATGTAAAAGTTTTTCAAAAAATTAAAAAAAGATTTCCTT
Source organism: Bacilli bacterium (assembly GCA_028693955.1). Taxonomy (GTDB): domain Bacteria; phylum Bacillota_I; class Bacilli_A; order RFN20; family UBA1709; genus JAQUUH01. The sequence continues at coordinate 4,691 of JAQUUH010000012.1, read as the reverse complement.
CAGACAAAATGCTTTGGTTAAGGAATAATGGGTCAACATGGTTTTCACAGTTGATTGATACTCTTATATTTGTTAGTATTGTCTTTGTTGGTAGTTTTGAATTATCAATACTTATAGAAATATATATAACAACTTACCTTTTTAAAATAATTGTTGCATTAATAGATACTCCTTTTATGTATCTATCAAAAATAATTGCTAAAAAGACTCAAAAAGATTGAAAAAATGTAATTAAAAAATTAAAATATTAATGTGGTTTTAAGGGGGATTAGTATGGGAAGAGCATTTGAAGTAAGAAAAAAAGCAATGGCGCAAACAGCAGCAGCTAAAACAAAGGTATATTCAAAATATGGGAAAGAAATATATTTGGCTGCAAAAAATGGTGTCCCTGATCCCGAAATGAATATGGTTTTAAAAAGAATCATAGAAAAAGCAAAAAAATTTCAGGTACCAGCAGATATTGTTAAAAGAGCAATAGATAAAGCAACAAGTGGAACAGGAGAAGACTATACTTCTACTATTTATGAAGGATTTGGTCCGGGGGCTTCTACTCTTATAGTTGAGTGTTTAACTGATAATGTTAATAGAAGTGTTAGTGAGGTAAGAAGTTGCTTTACTAAAAATAAATCAAAAATTGGTGTTGCTGGGTCTGTTTCTTATCAATATGACCATGTTTCATTAATTGTTTTAAAAGGGATGACAGAAGATGAAGTTTTGGAAGCGTGTCTAAATGCAGAAGTTGACATAACAAGTATTGATTTAGAAGAAGATGAAGTAACAATAATTGGCGAAATAGCTAATCATTATGCAATAAAAACAGCACTTGAAAGTTTTAAGCCGGATGTTGATATAATTACTGAAGAGATAACATATTTACCTCAAAATAGTGAATATATTACTCTTTCTGGGGAAGATAAAGAATATTTTGATAGACTCTTAGTTATGCTTGATGAAATTGATGATGTTCAAAATGTTTATCACAATGTGTCTTTAGATTAAATATTTACTTTATTGTGTAGACAAAAAAATATTATATGTTATACTATTTATAAATAATTAGTAATGATTACTATTTTGTGAGGAGTTTTTAAATGAATTATTCAAGACAAAGAGAATTAATCTTGAAAACAGTTAAAGAAAATAAGATACACCCTACGGCTCAAGATATTTATGAACTTGTAAAAGAAAAGTCACCAAACATTAGTTTGGGAACAGTTTACAGAGATTTAAATTTTCTTGCAGAAGCAGGAATTATAAGAAAGATAGATATTGGTGATAAGCAAATTCATTTTGATGGAGACATTTCAGAGCATTGCCATTTTGTTTGTCTTGATTGTGGCAAAATTCATGATATTGAAAGAAAAGATTATTGTCATGACGAAAATAAAAATTTAATTGCTAAAGGATTTATTCCATTGAGAAAAGATGTAATTATATATGGTCAATGTCCAGTATGTAATAAAAAAGAAAGGGAGAATTAATATGGAGTTAAAAGGATCAAAAACAGAAAAAAATTTAGAAGTCGCATTTGCAGGAGAATCACAAGCAAGGAATAAGTATAATTATTTTGCTAGTGTTGCAAGAAAAGAAGGATACGAACAAATTGCAGCATTTTTTGATCAAACAGCAAGCAATGAAAAAGAACACGCAAAACTATGGTTCAAGGCTTTGGGACATTTAAAAGATACAAGGGCTAATCTTTTAAGTGCCGCTGAAGGTGAAAATTATGAATGGACTAGTATGTATGCAGAATTTGCAAAAGTTGCTCAAGAAGAGGGATTTATTGCGCTAGCTAATCAATTTCGTGGAGTTGCTGCTATTGAAAAAACTCATGAAGAAAGATATTTAAAATTATTAAGGAATGTTGAGAAAAATGAAGTTTTTGAAAAAGGTGAAATAGTTGTTTGGGAATGTAGAAATTGTGGACATTTTCATACTGGTAAAGTTGCTCCAAAGGTTTGTCCAGTATGCAATCATCCAGGAAGTTATTTTGAAGTTAGAGTAGTTAACTATTAACGAAAGACAAGATTAATTTATAAAAAAGTAAAGCACTAGTATGATAACTAGTGCTTTAAATTTATATAAGGGGGATAGTTATTGATTCGTTAGCTTGGTCAAATTTATTTAATAAATCTTCTACTTTTAATTGTTGTTTCTCTTGATTACTTACATCTAGTAAAATTTCTCCATTATGGAGCATAACCAATCTATTTCCATATTTTATGGCATCTCGCATATTATGGGTAATCATTATTGTAGTTAGATTATTATCATTGATGATTTTTTGAGTTAAATCAAGTACAATTTTTGAGGTTTTGGGGTCTAGAGCCGCAGTATGTTCATCAAGTAAGAGTAATTTAGGTTTATTAATTGTAGCCATTAGCAACGTTAATGCTTGACGCTGACCACCAGATAACACTCCGACTTTTTGATTTAGTCTATTTTCTAGACCGAGATTTAGTTCTTTTAACTGTTCCTTAAATAATAGTTGATGGTTTTTTATAAAACCCCATCTGAAGGTTATTTTTTTATTTCTTCTTGTTGCGATTTCTAGATTTTCTAAAATTGACATATCAGCAGCAGTTCCTTGCTTGGGATCTTGGAAAACTCTTCCAAAATATTTTGCTCTTTGATGCTCTTTTAAATTAGTTATGTCATCTCCATCAAGTATAATTTTCCCTTTATCGGGTTTATGAACTCCACAAATTATATTCATTAATGTGGATTTCCCACTTCCATTTCCTCCAATTACTGTCACAAATTCACCCTTTTTAATTTTTAATGAAACATTATTAAGAGCTATTTTTTTATCCTCTAGATTTCCTGTTAAATTAAATTCTTTATATATGTTTTTAATTACTAACATTTTCTTTTTCTCCTTTAGTTTTATTTTTTAATTTCTTAATTAAAGGAATCGCTAGAACAATAGTTATAAGAACGGCATACAATAATTTTTTTAAATAATGAGGGAAACCTAATTGTATGGCAATTGCAATAATCAAGTAATAGGCAATTGATCCTAAAGCAACTGATATTATCCAATTTTTAAAAGTTCTTTTTCCAAATACTGATTCACCAATAATAATAGAACTTAAACCAATTACTAAAGCACCGATACCCATATTAATATCTGCTTTTAATTCTGCTTGGGAAAATAGTGCACCACCAGTAGCAATAAGGGCATTAGAAATTGCTAGTCCTGAAATAATCATTGTAGTCGTATTTATTCCCTGAGCCCTAGCCATATTTCCATTCATTCCTGTCGCGCGAATTGACATTCCAATTTCTGTTCCAAAAAACCAATATATTATTATTAAAACAGCAATTACAATAATTAGAGAAATAAGAATAGTATTAAAGTAATTTTTTTCAAAAATATTCAAGAAATCAAAGAGAGTCTTATTATCTTCAACATATATTACATTTGAATATGGAGAGTTTTTTGCAATACCCATAATTACCATATTAATTGAATATAATCCAGTCATAGTAATTATTCCGCTTAATAATTTTGGTATTTTAAGTTTAGTATGTAATATACCAGTAAACATACCTGCTAAAAAACCAGAAACAAATGATAATATTGTAGCAATAAGGGGATTTACTCCCATAACAATTGCAGAGATTGCAACAGCTCCTCCTAATGTGAAGGAGCCTTCTGCAGAAAGATCGGCAAAATCTAATGTGCGGTATGAAATAAATATTCCAAGAGCTAGTAAAGAGTAGGGAAGACCAATAGCTAAAGAATCAATTAAAACATAAATAATGGCTTGTAAATCCATTTTTATTCACTTATTCTACTTTTTATTGAATCAGGGACAACAATACCTATTTGTTCTATTGCTTCATCATCAATAGAAATGCTGTATTGTGTATCAGGTAATGAAAGTACAGGCATTGTAGCAGGACTCTTCCCGTTTTTAATAATTTCGATTGCCATTTCACCTGTTAGTTTTCCTAGTTTATAGTAATCAATACCTAAAGTTATAGTTCCACCTGCTGTAACCATATTTCCTTCTCCGCACATTGTAACTACCTTCAAATCATCTGAAACATTTGTAACAGATGGAATGTTTTTTGCTAAATTATTATCTGTTGGAATATAAATAACTTCAGCACCATCATTAATCAATTTTCTTGTTGTGGATGATATATCTGTAGCATCTACGACTGTTGCTACAATAACATTTAGTCCAACAGCTTCGGCTCTAGCTTGCGCTAATTCTGCTTGAACTTTTGAGTTTTCCTCGCTAATTGTATAAAGAATACCCAATGTCTTAATTGATGGAATTAATTCTTTTACAAGGTCTATTTGTTGAACAACGGGGTTCATGTCATTTGTTCCAGTAATGTTACCTCCTGGAGCCTCGTTGCTAGATACAAGACCAGCATCAACAGGATCAGTAACAGCAGTAAATAGTATTTTAGCATCAGAGTTTTGGGCTTTAGCAGCAGTTTGAACAGCAACAGCGGCAGGTGTAGCAATGGCCAAAACTAATTCATTGTCTCTTACTAAAGATTTTGCCATTGTAGACATATCACTATCTTGTCCTTCGGGATTTTGGAAAGTTATTTTAATTTGTTTTCCATCAACAAATCCACCACTTGCAAGAGCATCCTTAAATCCTGCATATGCTTGATCTAGTGCTCCATGAGTTGCTAGTTGTAGTACTCCAATTTTAATTTGATCA
>JAQUUH010000032.1 GCA_028693955.1 Bacilli bacterium | reverse complement strand
ATATAAATCTTGGCGGTATTTCATATCATGATAAAGTTGATATTACCGTCCCAGAAATGTATGAAAAAATTGGGAATAGTGAAGGGTTTCCAAAAACTTCCGCTACTACTCCTGCAGATTTTTATGAATTTTTCAAACCATTTATAGATGATGGTTACGATATAGTATACACAGGTATTGGTGGGAAACTATCTGGTACATTACAAAGTGCATATATTGCCTCTCAAGAATTTGAAGCCGGAAGAATATTTCTTGTAGATAGTTGTAATTTATCAACGGGGATTGGACTTATTTTAATGAAAGCTGTGAAATATCGAAATTTAGGAATGGGAGCTTCAGAAATTGCTGAAAAAATGGAAGCAATTGTTCCAAAAGTTAGGAGTCAATTTGTAATAGATACTTTAGAATATTTACATAAAGGCGGTAGACTTTCTGGTTCTACAGCATTAGTAGCAACAGCTTTAAGGATAAAACCAATGATTAAAGTTGTTGATGGTGGGATGGTTGTAGCAAAAAAAACAATTGGTTCTTTAACTAGAGCTATAAAAGTAATGGTTGATGAATTTCTTGATAATTTTGATAAAATTGACAAAGAATTTGTTTTTATAACTCATAGTGAAAGTCATCAAAATGCAGATTTTATTCGTAGTAGAGTTAATAAGGTAAGTTCACAAATTGATAATCTTGTTGAGACTAATGCCGGATGTGTTATTTCAAGTCATTGTGGTCCGGGTTGTATTGGAATTTTATATATAGAAGAAGATTAAAAATATGAGTGTGTTTTTAAGATATGCTTTTTTGTTTTATGTAGGATCTACATTCGGTTGGATTATAGAATTATTTTTTAGACGTTTTATTAGTTCTAAAAAATGGATTAATCCTGGTTTTTTAACAGGACCATATTTACCAATTTATGGATTTGGCTTATGTGCACTTTATTTTATTTGTAGGATAGATTTATCATCTTTGATTGAAAGTGAAGCTTTGCAAGTAATTGTAGTTTTAGTTCTTGCAATGATTTTTATGACACTAATAGAATTGATTGCAGGATTAGTTTTTATTAATGGTATGCATATAAAATTGTGGGATTATAGTAATAGATTTTTAAATTATAAAGGTATAATATGTCCACTTTTTACGCTTATATGGGGAGTTTTAGGTACAATATATTATTTTTTAATAAATCCATATGTTTTAGATGCATTAAATTGGTTTAGTCAAAATTTAGCTTTTTCATTTATTGTAGGAATTTTTTATGGATTTATAATTATTGATTTTGCTTCTAGTATAAACTTGTCTGTTAAATTAAGAAAATTTGCTAGTGAGTACAAAACAATAATTTCATATGAAAATTTAAAAGAAACAATTAGAGCTCATATGAAGGAATTAAAAATGCCATCTAAATTTATATTTCCATTTAAATCCCCATTATCTTTAAAAGAGAATGTTATTCACTATTTAGAATCAATAAAGAAAAAAATAGAAAAAAGGAAATAATTTCCTTTTTTTTATCTATTAGATTTTACTAATTGTTCTGCTAAATTAATAGCGTTATCTATGCATATATCCATATTCATATACTTATATTGGGCTAGACGGCCTAGAGGATATAGGTTTTTATAATCTTTTGCTAATTTTAAATACTTGTCATATGTATCAATGTTTTCTTTTATTTCAATTGGATAATAAGGTATATCGTCTTTATTACAACTTCTTGGATATTCCTTCATTATAATAGTCTTTTTATCAAGAGGAGTCGAAGTAAATTTCGTGAATTCAGTAATTCTTGTATAACGCTCATCATTGGGATAATTAACCACAGCAACATCTTGATAACTTTTTGAATTTTTAAGTTCAAACATGAAGTCAAGAGTACGATATTGCAGTTCACCAAAACGATAACCAAATAATTCATCTAGACACCCGGTATATATTATAATATCTCTTGTTGGTTTCCCTTTAAATAATATTCTTTTCTTTTTGTCATCAAATTTAAATAACGAGGTAGCATCACTATCTAGATGTATAGTAATATTTTTCCTATTAATCATGTTTTCAAAAAGGGCAGTAAAGCCATCTTTTGGCATTAATTGATATTTATCAGAAAAGTAATAATTATTATATGAGATATTTACAGGTACTCTATTCATAACAACTTCTCCTAATTTTTCAGGAGGAAGATCCCATTGCTTAAGTGTATAGTTATTAAAAACTTTTTCATAAACATATTTTGCAAAATTTTTAATTTTTTCATCTTTTTCTTTCATTAAATCCATTATTGGAATTCTTTTATCTATGCCAAATTTATTAATTAAAAATTTCTTTATATATTCCGCATCTTTTTTGGAAAATAACAATTCTAATGATTCTAAGTTAAAAGGAATAGGAACTAATTTGCCATCAATGTATCCTTTTACTTGATGCTTATAATCATTCCAAGATGTATAACTGCTAAGAAAGTCTAAGACATTTTTATTGTTTGTATGAAAAATATGAGGACCATATTTCTGGACAATTATGCCATCTTCATCTTTGAAGTCATACATATTGCCACCAATAGATCCTCTTTTTTCATAAATATCAACTTTATAATTAGCTCTAGCAAATATTCTAGCGGCAACAGCCCCACTAAAACCAGCTCCAACAATTATTACATGTTTATCTATCATTTTATCATCTCCTCCACAAAATTAACAAAATCCCTTGTTGCATTAGGTTTGGCGATTTTTTCTATATTTTCTTTCATATGAGAAAGAATACTTTTATCGTTAATAATATTTTCTAAAGCAGATATTGTTTTCTCAATACTCTGCGCATTTATTATAACATTTTTTCTTTCTAAATATATACCATTATCATATTCTTGAAATGGTGGTATTGTAGAACAAATTATAGGAAGATTTTTATTGAAAGCCTCGGTTATACCTACACCACCAATTTTTCCAATCATTATATCGCTTAATTCCATTAATTCATCAACATTATTAACAAATCCAAAATTGTAGATATTACGTATATTTTTTTCTTTAATAAATTTCTCTATTTTTTTGAATGATTTTTCATTTTTGCCATTAACCACTATTAGTTGCAAGTCACCATTTAAATCAGTTATTTTTTTTACTAATTCAAAGGTTTTTCCAAAACCAACAGCACCACTTATTAACATAATTGTTAGAATATTTTTTTTCAAAGAATATTTTTCGCATAATTCATCTTTATTTAATTTATTAGAAAATTTTGTTTTAACAGTAATCCCTAGAGGAAGCAATTGCTCTTTTTTAAATCCCATTTCCATTAATAATTTATCAAAATCAGAATTTGGTGTTAATAAATAATCAATATTAGTTGTTAATTCGGTATAACCATGAATTGTATAGTCTGAAACTATAAAAAAAGATGGACAAGTTATTTTTCCTGCTTTTTTAAGTTTAGAGATTAAACACGCGGTATATACATGAGTACAATATATAACATCAGGTTTATATTTGTTAATCTCTTTAATTACTGTATTATTTGTTTTTTTCCCATTAGTCATGTAGTGGAAAGCAGATAATTTGCTTGGTATTTCATGTATATTTCTATTTGCTATATCAAGATAAAGTTTATGTGACATCTTAGGAAAGTGCTTAAGAGTAAAAAAATAAAAATCTTGAGCAAAAAAAGACCTAAGAGGAGAAGAGGGTTTCAAATAATCAATCATTTTTGCTTGATGACCTCTTTTTTCAAATTCTTCTATTACGGCTTTGCCCATCGCGTTATGTCCTTCGCCCGAAGTGACAGATAGAACCAATAGTTTCATGCTATCTCCCTTTCGTTTACTGTATTATAACATTTTAATGAAAACAAAAATCTTTTATTTAATAAAAAAATCTTGGTAAACCAAGAATATTAATGGTGGACACTGACGGGATCGAACCGCCGACCTTCTGTACGTCAAACAGATGCTCTCCCAGCTGAGCTAAGTGTCCACAGCAAGTAAATTGTAGTTGCTTTTATAACAAAAATCAAGCAATTGTTTAAAAAATATTCATTATTTCAAAAAAGAGTTTATAATTAATGTTACCCACATTAATATAGTGTATAATTATAGGTGAATAGATAAGTAAAAAAATAGAAAGAGGTGGGATATATGGGAAGTAATTTTGGAACTTACGAAGATGTAATAAAACTTTTAAACGAAGAAGGAGTAAAAATTGAAGATATGGCCACTTTAGTATATGATTTGCAAAAGCCATATGTACCAAATGTAACAATTGAAGAATCTTGTGAATCAATAAAATCTGTTTTGTCTAAAAGGGAAGTTATAAATACAGTTATGGTTGGACTTGAACTAGATAGAAGTGCTAGAGCTCGTCGTATGGAAAATAAAAAACTTGAAAAGATTTTAGTAGATGATCAAGGGCTGTTTGGAGTGGATGAAGTATTGGCTTATACAATATGTAATATCTATGGCTCTATTGCTTTGACAAACTTTGGGTACCTTGATAAAATAAAACCAGGAATTATAGGCATTATTAACAACAATCATGAGCGTTGCAATGTCTTTTTGGATGACATTATTGGAGCAATTGTTGCAAGCGCTGCTTCACGTGTTGCTCATCGTCACGACGAATAAAAGAGGTGAAAATGATGTTATTTGCACTTGAAATATCAACAACATTTTATGTTGATATAGGAATTACCTTATTTTTGTATGTTCTACTCATAATATATAC
>JAQUUH010000031.1 GCA_028693955.1 Bacilli bacterium | reverse complement strand
AGATTGATTGATATGCCAAACTTACTGAACGTAAACCTGAACCACAAACAATATTAATTGTCATTGCAGGAACCTCGACTGGAAGTCCTGATTTAATAGCTATTTGACGAGAAACATTTTGTCCTAGGCCAGCACCTAAAACGTTACCAATGTAAACTTCATCAATGTCTGCAGGCTTAATGCCAGCTCTTTTAATGGCTTCCTTTACTGCAACAACACCTAAATCTACTGCACTTTGTGATGCTAAACCGCCACCAAAGCTACCAATTGGTGTTCTGCAGGCTGAAACGATAACTACTTTTTTATTCATTATTCTTCCCTCCAATATTATAATGATTTTCACATTCTATGTATGCTTGAATGCACCTTCATTATATCACTTTGTATTTATTTTTCAATGCTTCAATCATAAATATTTGTTATTTATCATTTTTTTCAAAAATAATATTTTTTTATGTTTAAAGGGCTTACATTGCTAATAATACATATATATTGGACTTTTAATAATTAATAAAATATAATATTTAATGTGAGAAAAACAGGGTGCTTTATAAATGAAAAAAAATTTAGAATTATTTTTCGCTTTTTTTAAAATTGGTATCGTAACTTTTGGTGGAGGCATAGCAATGATGCCTCTTTTGCAAAAAGAAGCTGTAAACAAGAAAAAATGGGTAACTGAAGAAGAAATTCTCGACTATTTTGCAATAAGTCAAAGTATTCCTGGTTTAATAGCTGCTAATGTTGCAACAATAATTGGTCATAAAGTCAATAAATTTTGGGGAGGCGTTTTTTCTCTTTTAGGAATAGTCACACCTTCAATTATTGTAATTACTTTAATTGCTTCTTTTTTGTCTTCAAATAGTGATCTATTAATAATACAAAAAGCATTAAAGGGAATTAATATTGCAGTATTAGTTATGCTTATTGGTATTATGATAAATATGAGAAAAAATTTAAGAGATATTATTTGTGTAATTTTAGCAATATTGGCATTTGTTTTAATTTCATTTTTTAAAGTTAATCCTTCAATAATTATTATAGGAAGCGCCATAGTTGGAGCTATCATTTACCAAAAGAAGGTGAAGGCATAATGGAATTATTAATGCTATTTTTAATATTTTGCTACACTGGACTTTTTACTATTGGTGGTGGAATGGCTGCAATACCCTTAATTCAAGATGTTTGTGTATCAAGAGGTTGGTTAACAGTTGAACAGTTTTACCAAATGGTAGCAATATCTGAAGCTACACCAGGCCCTATTGGAATCAATGTTGCTACTTTTGTGGGATACACCCAACAAGGAATACTAGGAGGAATAGTAGCCACTTTAGGTGCAATTACTCCCCCATTTATAATTGTTATGCTTGTAATGAAAATTATCAAAAAATATAGTCAAACCGCTTTTGTAAAAGCAATGTTTGTTGGGCTAAGAGCAACAATCATTGGTCTTATTGCAACGGCCTCTTATTCATTGCTAAAAATCACACTAGTTGATTTTTCTGCTTATTCGGGACTAAATTCTTTAATGTCTATTTTCAATATTAGAGCAATACTAATATTTACCTTTATTGCCTTTACTTATTTTAAATTTAAAAAACATCCACTTATTTATATTGCTATGGGAGCTATTGCTGGTATATTATTTTTATAAAAAAAGTCCCTTTTGAGGAACTTTAGACTACAAATATGAATAAAACCATAATTTACATATTAATATCTCATAACAGAGTGCCTTGTTGTTAGGCGAAGATGGGTCATGGAATCATTTTGTTTTTTGCTACAAAATTGTTAAAAGGGGATTTAACATTGTCATAAACATTAATGGAGAATGCCATGCCCACCTTTTTGCCTCCTTTATTTATTTCTATTGTTTCTTAAAAATAATCTAAAACAAGATAGTAGTTATACTAATGAAGGGATACTTGTTTTAGTATATTTATTAAAAAACGGATATAATTAATTGTTAGCATTAAAGTAAACAACTTTAATTTCAATTGATAACAAGGCTTAACATTTTAATAAACATGCTACAATAATAACCACCTCCATGTTTGATTTCATTAATATTAGCAAACCAAATAATGAGTTTCAATAAGTGAATATAATGAAAGCACTTTCAAATTTGTGTAAGCACTTTCAAAAAAAATAAAAAAATTGAGTCATTAATTAATCATAGATTTTTACTATAATTTATTAATTAACTCAATTTAAACTTCTTATATTAAAAACTAATTATTTTACTTGTGCTTCAATATAAGCTGTGCAATCAAAATTTTGGAACTTAAAATTAATTGTTAATGTAAATCCTTCAATCTCATTTTGCTTTGATAAAATAAATCCTAAAACTGCATCATCACTAATACTTATATCCCCATTTAATGCTCCAGCTTTATTTATTTGTTCTTCAATAACCTCTTTTTTTAATACTAAGAAATAAGAATTATTTGAACTTGTTTCAGATTTTTTAATTGAATCTAAGTCACTTAATTCAATACCTATAGAAGATATAAATTTTGGTTGTTGTGGAAGTGTTGCATCAGAAATATCAAAATCTAAATCTTTGGATGAAGAAGTTTCTTTAACAACTTGAATGCCTATTACTGTTAAATTCTCTGTTTGTATGTTCATTTGATTTTCTACAACAGATCCTCTTACAACATCTTGAGGGCTCAAATTATCTAAATGCGCATAAAATTGAACATTTGCTCCATCTTTTCCTAAATCTTGAGTTACCAAATTACCACTTAAATTTAATGTAGCTACAGAAACTTTTACAGAAGCCGTAAATTCAATTGTAAAATCTTCAATATTGGTAAAAGTTGCAGAATCAATAGTGGACATTATTTGTTGTTGTTCATTAGCATCGCTTACAACTGTTGCACTATCTTCTTGTTTCTTCATTGATCCACAGCCAACAAGCATAACCATTGATAAAGTAGTAACTAATGCTATCTTTAAATTTTTTTTCATTTTATTTCTCCTTTTTATTATTTATCTAAATCTTCTAATTCATTATAGTCATCTTTGTTTAAAGTAACCGCACCAATCTTTAATTTCAATAATTGTTCAAAAACATAATCTATCTCATCAATATAAACTTCTTTTACACCTGAAGATTCTATCTCATCTAAAGAAATTGGAATTGGAATACGATATCCATATCCTTGAGCTTTTTCTAAAAGTCTTTTAACTCTTTCTTTTGATTCACATAAAATTGGAACATTGTTAACTAAACTCAGTTCTAGTATTCTTTTAGTTTTACCACTTGAATGACTACCCAAAATAATTTTCATTTAATTTTCTCCCTATTTATTTTTAATATACTATGAAATCTCTTTTTTTTCAATTAAATCAAGAACACAAATATATCTATTTGCCCTTAAAGATTTTAAAAAACTCTTTAGGCACCTTTGCTTTAATTGAGATTTTCTTTTTGGTCATTGGATGAACAAATTCTATAATTTCCGCGTGTAATCCCAGTCTATTTATTGGGCTTGATGAATTTCCATATTTTTCGTCTCCAACTACCGGACAGCCATAATCTGCAAGATGAACTCTTATTTGATTTTTTCTACCACTGTCAATATTTACTTCTAAAAGCGAATATTTACTCGAAGACTTAATAACCTTAAAGTGAGTCGTCGCTTCTTTACCATCGCCTTTTTTAGAAGAAGAAAACATAATGTGAGTTTTAGTTTCTCTAAGCCAAGTTTTTATGGTATCTTCTTGTTTTTTAAGAGTACCCTCAACTATTGCAATATACTGCCTTTTAGTAACATTATCATTCCAATCCTCTTGTAGCAAATCGCGAAACTTAATATTTTTGGCAAAAAGCAAGACACCTGAAGTATCTCTATCTAAACGATGAGTAATAAATATTCTATTTTTCTTATTAACTTGGGATATATAATCACTTACCATTCTATAAGCAGTTTCATGAACTTCTTTATCAGTAGCAATAGATAGTAATCCTGCTGGTTTATTAATAGCTACAATATCATCATCTTCATAAATAATATCCAGAGATTTTCTTAATGATTTTTGAACAATAGGAGTTTTACTTATTCTTACGATTTGTTTTGGATGTAATTCATAATTAAATTGAGTAACTACATTGCCATCAACAAGAATCTTCTTATTTGATAATAAAGACTTTATATTGTTTCTAGATTGATGCTTAATATTTATAAGCAAAAACTTAAGTAATTCACTTGGGTATAAAACTATATATTCTTTTTCTAATTTTTCTTTTGAATAATTACGAACAATACTTTTATTTCTTTGATTTTCCATTTTAACCGACTTTCTTAATACTTTGTGCTCCTGCTACAGTTGTATTTAAAACTGGATTACCAGTATATTCTACAATTATTAAACCACTTGCTTTAATATCTAATAAATCGCTGACATCAATATAAAATGTTCCTGTACCAGTAACATCTAGTGATGCCGACTTAATTACTACTTCTTCAAAATAATAATAGGATGCTCCTGATGTTTTAGCAGAAAACTTATTTATTGTTCCTGTTCCTATTATCTGACTTGTACCACTTGTATCTATAAATATATCCTCTAAATTCATGTTATCCAAAGAAAAATTACCACTTCCAGCAATATTCATATTCAATTTTGACACGCCTTCTACATTTAAACTACCAGTCAAATATCCCGATATATTTACCTCTAATTCCTCTTCAAAAGAATTTAAAGTATTAAAAATTCTTACCCCACCATCAATTTCTAATTTTTTAAATGTTATTGCATATATATTTATAACAAAAGCATCAGCTTTATATTCTTTTGCTTTATCTCCTTCTACTCTTATTTCATTACTTGAAAATATTGTGGTAATAGTTTCTTGAATATTTTCATCTACTATTACTTCAACTTTTGGAGTTCCGTAATCATAGATGTTTAATTCAATAAATCCATCATCAAAATCTATGTTTCTTATTTTCAAAGTAATATCTTCCGTTTTTGTTGTTACTACTGTTTCTTTTGTTGTAACATTGCCATCTCCTACAAAATCTGAACTTGCAATTATCTTGCTACATGAAGTTATAAGAAAAGCAAAAGCTACTATTAATAATGAAATAATTTTTTTCATTTTATCACTCCTTGAAAGACTTTTTACTAAAATAGTATACCATATTTATTTT
>JAQUUH010000030.1 GCA_028693955.1 Bacilli bacterium | reverse complement strand
TAGAAAGTGTTGCTAAAAATAACACTATAATCCCTAATAAAGGAATAAACAAAAGAATGAAATTGTACCCAACCTTACTTATAAACGCTGAAGAATATAATAATTGTGCTAAAAAGAAACAAGAAGCACCTATTATCATATTTGTATTATTAGAATTTCTTTTATTTTTAGAAGAAATAGCTAGAAATACATCACCCAAAAAAGATGCTCCAGCTCCCATAATTAGCAAAAGAAAATATGTGAAATCATTTTTATACTTCAAGTAACTAAAAATACCAATCAAAACAAAAACCAAACTAGTTATTGTTTTTATAATAATTCTTTGCTTACGCATTCCCTTATCAGTAATGACAACTAAAATGCCTGTGCCTATGATAAGCAAACAAATCAATATCGGTATGATCACTATTTATTCCCCTTTTTTATGCTTAATTTCAAGTGATTTTTTTAAATCATCTTCACTTAAATTATACACATGATTACAAAAATCGCAACGAACTTCACAACCATGATTTTCTTCAATCATACTATTAATTTCTTTTTCATCTAAAGTAGCTATTCCATTAATAAATCTTTCTTTTGTACAATCACACGAAAATTTTATTGGCGTTTCTGATAATATTTCTATATCTGGAAATACATTTTTTATAACATCCAAAATATTATTATATTTTTCAAAAAGTTGTAAAATTGAAGGTGTAGTTTTAGCAAAATCTTCTGCAAAAACAAGATCATCCTCACTAGAACCAGGTAATAATTGTAAAATCATTCCTCCAGAAAGCTTAACTTCGTAATTCACATCGATGATTGCTCCAACAAGAACTATCGATGGGGTTTGTTCACTCATATAAAAATAATAACTAAAGTCATCTCCAATTTCGCCACTTGTTAAAATAACATCACCAACAAAATCTTGTTTTAAGTTTTGTTTTTTAGTAACAGTCAAAACCCCTAAATTCCCAACTGCTTTTCCTACATCTAACTTATTTTGGGAATTTAGAGGTAAATCAACAAAAGGATTCCCAACAAATCCTCTAATATTACCATTAGAAGAAGCATCAACATAGAGAATTTTTATTGGTCCATTACCTTCAATTTTTAATGTTAATCTACCGTCTTTTAACATCCCAGCCATCATTGCTCCAACACTAATAAGTCTACTTAAAGCATCACTTACCACTGGAGTTGCTTCATGATCTTTACATATTTTTTTTGAGGTTAATGAACTATCTACCCCATATACTCTAATATTACCATTTCTAATTAATCCTTTTACTAAACTATCCATATATACTTTCTCCTAACTCAAATAAAAACGACATATGTCGTTTCTATTATTACAAATTATTCTTTATTTTCAGGTAAATCTTCTTTTGAAGAATTATTTTCCTCATTGTTAGCTTCTTTTATTTCTTGATCAACTTGAGGTTTTACTTCTTCAACTTTTTTCTCTTTTTTAGGAAGTACTCCAGTTTCAACTAAAGAAACAACTTCCTCGTTTGTTAATGTTTCTTTGTCTAACAATGTTTTAGCTATTAATTCAACTTTATCCTTGTTATCAAGAAGAATTTTTCTTGCTCTTGCCATAGACTCATTAACAATTTTTTGTATTTCTTTATCTATTTCATAAGCAACTTCGCTTGAAAAGTTTCTTTGAGAATTTGTGTAATCTCTTCCCAAAAAGACTGACCCTGCTTGTCTTTCATATTGAATTGGTCCTAAACTTGACATACCAAGTTCAGTGACCATAGATCTAGCAATCTTTGTTGCCTGCTCAATATCGTTATGAGCTCCAGTTGTAACATCATCAAAGAATATTTCTTCTGAAACTCTACCAGCTAACAAGCCAGCAATACGATCCAATAATTCTCCTCTAGTATTTAAAAATCTATCATCTGTTGGAGTCATTAATACATATCCACCAGCTTCTCCTCTAGGAATTATTGTAACTTTTTGAACACGCATAGCATTTTCTAATTTTAATCCAACGATAGCATGTCCTGATTCGTGATATGCAACAAGTGTTTTCTCTCTTGGAGTTATTATCTTGGAGGTCTTTGCAGGTCCTCCCATTACACGATCTATTGCTTCATCTATATCTTCTGTTGTTATTTCTGTTTTATCAGTTCTTACTGCTAAAATTGCGGCTTCATTTAAAACATTTTCAAGTTCTGCACCGCTAAATCCTGGTGTTCTTGATGCTATATTTTCAAAATTAACATCTGTTGAAACTTTCTTGTTTCTAGCATGAACTTTTAAAATTGCTTCTCTTCCTTTGCGGTCTGGTAAATCAACCATAATTTGACGGTCAAATCTTCCAGGACGCAACAAAGCTGGATCTAGAACATCCGGACGATTGGTTGCTGCAATAACAATAATTCCTGAATTATCTTCAAAACCATCCATTTCCACAAGTAATTGATTTAGTGTTTGCTCACGTTCATCGTGACCTCCCCCTAAACCTGCACCTCTTTGACGACCAACAGCATCTATTTCATCTATAAAAAGAATACTTGGTGCTAATTGTTTAGCTTTTTTAAACATATCTCTAACTCTTGAGGCACCAACACCAACAAACATTTCTACAAAGTCAGAACCAGAAATTGATAAGAAAGGAACACCCGCTTCACCTGCAACAGATTTTGCTAATAAAGTTTTACCTGTTCCTGGAGCGCCCTTTAAAATTACCCCTTTAGGAATTCTTGCTCCCATTTTAGAGAATTTTTTAGGATTTTTTAAATATTCAACTAATTCTACCATTTCTGCTTTTTCTTCTTCACATCCAGCAACATCAGCAAATTTTACTTTACTGTTTTCTATTCTTTTTACTGGAGATTTTCCAAAATCAAAAGCCTGCTTATTTCCGCCTGCTCCTCCCATTTTGGACATAAATATTAATCCTAGTATCACAACAAGTCCAATAGGAATCAAATAAATCAATAATGAACTAAATAAATTTGTTTGAAAAGCATTTTCTATTGTTACTTTTGTTCCAAATCTTTCCAAAGCTGGAAATAATTGACTTTCATAGTAATTTGGTATAATTGCTGTAAAACTTATTTTTTCACCATTTTCTACTATTACACCTGATATATCAATAACTGTTTCTTTTTGAGATACAATTATTGACTCTACATTGCTAGTTTCTACTGTTTGTAATTCTGTTATTAAACCTCTTGCAGTATATTGTCTTGTCGTATTTCCAAACCAATTACCTACATTAAATAACAAAAATATTACAATTCCTAAAATAACAAGATAAGGTAAAATAAACTGAAATGTACTCTTGTTCCCTCTAGGACTATTTGGCTGACGATTGTTATTATCTGCCATTTATTTTCACGCTCCTTTTTACTTTTTATAAATTTCTTCTTTTAATATTCCAACAAACGGGAGATTACGATAAAGTTGATCATAATCCAGTCCGAATCCAACAACAAATTCATTTTTAATATCAAAACCTAAATACTTAACATCTACTTCAACTTTTCTTGCATCAGGTTTACTCAATAGACAAGCCACTTCTACTGAACTTGCTCCTCTATATTTTAATAGCTTAATTATAGTGTCAAGTGTCAATCCAGAATCGACAATATCTTCCACAATAATTATATCTCTTCCTTGAGGAGATATTGTTAAATCATTAATTATTTGTATTTCCCCAGAAGAGGTAATTCCTCCTCCATAACTAGAAACAACCATATATTCCGTTTCAACCTGAATAGTAATGTGTTTTATTAATTCTGCCATAAACGGCACAGAACCCTTTAATAAACCCACTAATATTGGTAATCTTCCTTGATAATCTTTGCTAATTTCTTTTCCTAATTCTTCACATCTTGCTTCAATTTTTTTATTATCAACAAGAACCTCTTTAATATCTTCTATCATATAAGAATCACCCCACTAAAATTATATGTTAACATTTTACCACAAATATATTGCTTTGCAATCCTTTGCGCTCAACATCACGATATATTCCACTAATAAGAATAATTTTATTTTTTCTATTGATTACAATAGGAATTTTTCTCCTTTCCAGTAACTTTATTTTTTTATCTATAAAAATTCTATTAACCTTTTTGTGACCACTTTTTAGTGAAATCACATCATTTTCTCGATAATTTCTTATAATTAAAGGAAAGTCATCCTCACTAACATATATACCTTCCATTTTTTTGCCATTGCTCAATACTTTAAAGTCTTTTGTCTCAATTTCTTGAAAAGAGTTTAACACAAACTCAAAATCTTGATTTTGAGATAATGCTCCAATTTCTAGTATATCATAATTTTTATATAATCCTTCTTTACGCGAAATTAACTCAATAAAAATATTAGGCTTATCAGAAACAATTTTTTTAATAATATCTTGAAGTCTTGAATAAGATAGTTTTGAAGTATTAATTTTTATGTTTTTTTCAATAAACTTGTAAAGAACCAAAACTTTATACTCGTCATTTAACTCCATAAACTCTCTGATTAATAAATGCTTATCCTGCACCACTTTATTGTAAAATTCAGAAACTTTTTTGTTTATTTCATTTTGGCTTAACTGTTGTTTTTCAATTTCTTTAAACATTTCTAATTTCTCTTGTTTATTTAAATAGACTAATTGCTCATTTCTAACAACATTTCTAGCATAACTGTTAGTAAAGTTGGTTTCATCATCCCCATAATCAACTTTATTATTTAAACAATAATTTTTTAAATCTTCTTTTAATACTTCTAAAAGAGGCCTTATAACATTCATATTATAAGTAATTCCTTCTTTTTTTATTGCTAACTCCTCACAATATACATTTCTATTTCTTTTTAATATATAAGTTTCTAAATAATCATCTAGTTGATGTGCTATAAGTAAATAATCACATTGTTCTTGAAAATAGATTTTCTTAAAAAAATTATATCTATAATCTCTAGCCCAATTTTGAAAATTTCCTGAGTGTTCTTCTTTAACAAGCGAAACAAATAATTTGATTCCATATTTTTTACAATAATCTTCAACTATTTTTTGATCTCTATTGCTCGTTGGTCTTTTTTGATAATTTACATGACAAACAACTATATTTAATTCATTCTTCCTAGACATATCTAAAAGAGCCATTGAATCTGGCCCTCCAGAAACACCAATTAAATAATTCTTAGTTTTATCAAGATTTAATTTCATAAAAAACCCCTTCTAGAACAACTGATATTTTAACAAAAATAATGTGAACTTACTAGTTAAATGAGTTCATTACAAAATAAAAGGTATCTTGACCT
>JAQUUH010000029.1 GCA_028693955.1 Bacilli bacterium | reverse complement strand
AAAGCAACTCCAAGAGGAAAATAATCAACAATATAATTATCTTTATCTCCACGTAAATACATGATATATGTACCTTCAGCATATGAACTTGGAACCGATTTTCTTAATAATGCTCTTATATTAATTAATTCATTAAAATCATCAATAATTGTCTTTGCTTCATCTAAAGCAATAGTTTTATTTCTCTGATCTTTAAAATCTTTATACGACAATGTAAATTCAGTATTAATATTCGTTTCTAATGATTCGTAAGTACGCCCAATAATATCATCAACATTAATTCTTTTACGTATGATATTATTTATAGTGAGAATCTTTGTGATATCGCTCTGCGCTCCGTCTGCTAACGTTTCAATATAAGCGGGTGTCAATTGTCCTGTAGAAACACTTCCATCAGAAAGATAGGTTGAATATTTCTTATTTTCAGGGTCAAATGATTTCATTGCACTTGACAGCATTTCATCAAAACTTGTCATAATTATTGTGTCATCGTCTGTTTTTGAAGATATAATCACTTCAAAATCTTCAGACTGTGAAGTGGGGGATGGGGTAGGGGAGATAGATTCTTTTTTCTTTTTTGTCAATATATTCGTCACCGTCCTTTCTTTAAAAATCTACGGATGAAACGCAAGAGGGGATTTGGGATAGATTAATTTCTTTTGTTTTTAAATTTAATAAATCAACTCTTCTTAATAATGCTAATGCATATGCTCCCATAGCCATTGTGTAAGCCCTATCATCATTTAATAAATTCTTTTTATCTTTAGCCAAATCATAAGTAATACCGCCATTAGGTGTTTCATATCTATTCATATAAATAAGTTCATTTTTAGCCAAATTTATTTGAGTTAAAGTGATTTGCTCATCATAATTTAATTTATATTCTGTCATTTCGCCTTTACTATCTTGCAATAATAAAAAGTCCTTATTATCATAATCAGTAAAATTGATTAAATCTAACTTGGACATTTTTTCAAAAGCATCATATATAATTTTCTTATAACCTTGTGGGTCAATCAGATGAACAATTGGTACAGCTTCAGTATATTTTTTCCTTGATGTTTCATATTGTTTATGGTCTTTATCAATAATACCTTTACGTTTTCTACCAGTATCATCTTTCCAATCTTCCATTAGTTGATCGGCTACAGCAGAAATACCACCACCACCTGAACCAGCATCAATATAAAAATCTATATTTTCCCAATCGGCACTTCGTTCACCATTATAAAGGATCATATTTTTCTTAATAATCTTCAATTGTTCCGGCATTGGAAGGGGTGTTTTTTTCTTTGTGTCACTATCAACCATTGAAATCATATTTTCTAATTGTAATTTATAACCAATTTCTTTATCATTGATAATTTGAAAAATAGTTAATATACTTCCATCAAAATTACGAGCAGGGTCATAACATAAGATAAATTTCTTTTTGCCTGTATCATTATAAAGTAGGGGAGGGCGTACAGTAGAATTCTTAATAATAGTTTCCATACGAATTACACTATTCTGGCCGCCTCCACGTCTGAACTTATTGAAAAGTTCGCGATCTGCTAAATCAGGGTCTTCTTCAATAGCTTTATCTATCTGACTTTGTGTTAAATGAGATTTGATTTTTTCACCATTAATGCTTGAATAATTTAATACGGTATGTGCATTTAAATCTGCAACAAAATATGAAGTGTTTCCCAAAAACATCTTTTTTGAAAAAGTTTTATATTTTTCGTAAAATGGATATGTAATATCTCCGGCTGAACTACAGTAAAGAAGCTGAAGCGGCATTTGAATCGGATCAAAGTATTTAATCTTCGATGTGGTTGTACTAAAACTACTATCAACGTTTATAAAGTTTTCAGTTACAGCAAACTGTTCTGCTGTCTGCCACGCTGTTTCATCATACAAAACCGCCCCTCGTTTACCACGTATAGCTTGTAAATTGGAAGATAATGACAATAATTGAGAATTATTATATAATCTAAATGAATGACCAGCAGGATTATGTAAAAATCCAGTATCACTATTTGCAGATTTTTCAACTTCTCTAGCAAATATATCCGTACAACTTTTAAATGAAGGTATTCTTTGAAGTGCCAGAGATTCAAGTTTAGTAAACGTTTCGATTGATTGGGCAGCAGATGTTGTAGATATATAAACATAATAATTTGGTATAAGTAACATCTTAGTCATTAAAAAATCGGCAGCTTCAGTAGACTTTCCGGCTCCTCTACACATCAACCACATCACAAATGGTCTATACCAACTCTCCATAAAAACCCATCTTTGATAATCCATTAATTGAATACCAAAAAATTCTTCACTAAACCAAACAGGGTTCCTACGTCCTTGATTAATTATTTTCTCAAATTTCGTGTACTCTTCAATCTTCCTTTGACTAAGTTCATTATCAGATATAGGTATATAGAATTCCATACTACACACCTACCTTTTCTTTTTAGTTTCTAAATCCTGAATCTTATTTTTCAGCATTCTATTCTCTTCTTCAATCGCAGATTGATTTTCTTCATATTTAAGAATCATTTCACGCTGTTCTTTAATCATTTCAGTATAATCATTACTATCTAAAGTTAATTGTTCCATGATACTTTGATTACTCAAATCCGCAATTTGTCTCATAGACTCGGAAGTCTTAATATCGAACAAATTTACCTGAATTGCGGCAAAATTATCTTTAGCCATTTCTTTCATTTTTTCAGAAAGAGTATTAGCTCCCTTTTTAGAATTATCATTATAGTTTGAAGAAAGATTATTATCTTGAGCAATTTTAGCAATACTATCCAATAATTGTTTCTTTGTAGCTGTAAGATTTTTAACCCTACTTTCATCGGGATGTACACTTAATAATTCAGCATTTATAAATTCATCTAATTTACGACACTGTAATTGAGACTGAGTAATTTGAACCACACTTTGTATTTTATGACCATCATCTTGAATTCCTTCAGTATCGCAATAACCAGCCAAAATATTAAAACAATATTTACGATCAGCTTGTGTCATACCACAATCGTCAAAAGGATCATATCCAACAACACTTATAGCAAAATTCATGTTTTGTTTATCGGCTTTACTCCATTTAGATTCAACCTGATCTTTAACTTCTCTTTCTGTTTTGAATAATTCATCACTTACTAAAGTATTTAAAAATGTCTTAAATTGGTACTGACCTAGAGACATTTGCCTAAGATATAATCCGACACTAAATATTGAATTATTCTCAACTATGCTTTCATAAAGATTTGCATAAAATGGTACGTCTAAAATATAACAGCATAATAAAAGAGCTGTTTTGTCCGACTCATACCGTTTACTTAATTCATCAAACCGTTTTGAAATACAATCTTTACAGAATAAAACTTTTTTATCACTATATGTCCAAAGAGTAGACCATCTTGATTGATAAAACTGATCTTCTGATTTTTCAACACCACAACAAAGGCAAGTATATTTATTTTTTTCTGCCTTTGGTTTTTCTACTATTGTCTTTTTCCTAGGAATAAAAATTACCTACCTTTCTTTATAAATTAAGAAGCACTCTCAGATTTCTCTAAAAGTGCTTGATTTAATATTTCATTATTAATTTCAATGTTTAAATTATTATCTTTAAACCATTTGTTAAATTTACCATCATTGATATCTAATACAAATTTATGAAATTGTTCTGGCGTATTATTGAAATATCCGTAATTATCATGAAATAATTTATGTATACTTTTATTCAATGGAACACCAAATTCATATTTGTTATGTAATTTAATTAATGTATTTCTAATTAACTTAAATTCTAAAATAGAATAGTCACAAACAGATTGACGCATATCTATATCGCAAATATCAAAGCATTCTTTAACAATATTTTTAAATGGTGTTAAATGATGAACGTTATCAAATTCTCCATTAGAAATTACGCATTTATAGTTATAATACTGCATAGAATTTTGTTGCCACTCTTTAGTGTCACTTCTTAATTCTTGATATAATCCAGTTATACCGCCCAACCACCTACCGTTTAATTTACCGTTTAGCGGTTTCAAATGTCTTGGATTATTCTTTCCTTTCCATTTACCTATTTTCTTTCTATAATCGCTCATTTTCTTGCGAGTTTCTTCGCTCTGAATTGAACCTTTTCTTGTACCATCGTGAGTTTTATAATATTCTATTTTAGCGTTAGAAATCTTTTGTTTTGTTTCTTCACTATAAATTTTACCCGCATTGGCTTCACTCGCTCTAATTCTACGTATTTCTTTTGTTTTGTTTTTTACATTTTCATTTTTGCCTTGTATTCCAAGTTCACTAGCATGACATTCAATTGCCCTGACAGTTCTGTTTGGAAAAAATAAATTTTGCAATTCTTTTCCCGTATAATTATTATATGTTTTTATCAATTGACTGTTTTCTTCTTCAGACCATATTTGAGCATGTATATAATCATCTTTTAAAAAATTATGATAATTTGGATTACATTCTCTACATATTCCAAGTAATCCGCTTTTATTTTGTTTTGTCACCGGAAAATACTTACTCGTATTTGGCAATTCACGCCCACATTTATTACAAAATTTATATCCATCTTTAGGAATACGAGTTAATTTATCCGTAAATTCATGATCCATACATTCTTTACACATCGATATAAAACCATCTTTAGTATCATTTTTTAAATAAAAATAATCACTATTTGCAGGTAATTTCCGATTACATTTTCTACATAATTTAAACCCATCTTTAGCTAAATAATCGTGATGTGTAAGTTTTACAGATGCGGCACATGAGCTACAATATGTTTTATCATAAATTGACTGCTTTGAAACAATATCCGCAAAAGGTCTGAATGTAGTTTTGCCACAATTATCACATTTACATTCTATTTTATTTTGACTTCCACGCATCAGGTCTTCAACATTGACTACAATCTCATCTTTCAGATTACAGTCATAACCCTTGTTTTTATACCAATCTATATTTTTATTATTAATTATTTTTTTAACTTCTTTAGTAATTATCATTATATAATCCTCCTTAATCACAAAATAGGGGACGTATATTGCAACGCCCCTGTAAGTATCAAAGAGTGTACGGAACATACCCGTATCATGAGTTACTCTTTATTATTAAATGGTCTGGTATGCAAGATTTGAACTTGCGATCTTCGCATCCCAAATGCGATGGATTACCAAACTCTCCTAATACCAGATAAATCAAAAGAGGGTAGGAAATAATCCTAACCCTCAGTTTAGTCTATATCCATAGGAGATTATTTAATTAACAAAATGTCTTAAATAATCTTTAATCCTACGTCGAATATGCAATATAAATCACATATTTAAGTGTAAATCTCTATAAAAGTCATATTCT
>JAQUUH010000011.1 GCA_028693955.1 Bacilli bacterium | reverse complement strand
AAAATTATCAAACCTTTTTTTGTTAAATAATTTTTTTTGGAGTTCAAGTTTCAACAAAAGTTATGTAATTTAACTAAAGATGAAGGTGAATTTCGGTTGATGAATGAACCTTTGCTGAAGTGCAAATTAATAAAAATGCAAAAAACAAGTATCAATTGATTTTATTCAAATAACAATTGATGGTTTATTAATATTTAACAGATTATAATATATTTAAAGGAGAATATTAAAATGATAAATAGTTATAAAATTGGCAAATATATTCAATCACAAAGAAAAAAGATTGGATTGACACAAAATAAACTATCGGAAATCCTTTCTATTAGTCCACAAGCTATTTCAAAATGGGAAACTGGAAGCACACTTCCTGATACTTCAATCCTATTAAATCTTGCTGAAACACTAGAAACAACAGTGGACAAAATATTATATGGTGGGAATATTGTTACTAAAACACATAAAAGAATTAACATTCCTAACATTATTGAAGGACTTCAATCAATTCATAGTATGAAAGCTTATTTTGGTGAAAATTCTACATTTTATCAAGGTGCAATTCAAGGAATTAATGAGAAAATGAATATTGATTTTGAAAAATATTATCAAGACGAATATTCAAAAGAAGTACTACTTTCAGAGGTCATTATTCAATACTTGATGGAAGGATATTCAACCTCAAAATTGGATGTGGATACTTTTATAAAGACAGATAAAATGCGTGCTATTATATATAAGTATATTGGAGGAGAAAATATTATGAAACAATTATTTTATGGAGATGATCCAAAATTGTTTGAAAAAATTCGTAGTTTAGCTAAAGAATTTTCTAACATAAATGTCCTAAATGAATTACCAGGTGAATACCTAAGATTGGATGCTGGAAAAAACTATTGGGCGACAGAAATAGAAACTGATCAAGATTTTTGTTATGGAATCGCTGCTGATGAAAATAATATACAAGTGTTTACTTATGGTTTTGGTGGCTCGAATATGAAGCAAGTAATCAAAGTTGCAAGATAAAGCGCTATTTAATTACATAGTTTGTCTTTCCTTTCTTGATATTAACAATTTTTTATTCTTTTTTCACGTGAATATAATTAAAAAAGAATCATCTTTTTTTAATATTTTACATATTTATTAATCTAACAATGAGTTTTTTTATTTATTAAAAATAATAGTGATAAAATATAATTGGAACTATATAATTATTATATGAAAATTCTTGGTGGTGATATTTAGTGAAAAAATTGGCCTTAGTAGTAGATATGTATGGTTGTCCTAATAGATGTAAACATTGTTGGATAGGACACATGTCTAACAAAAAAATGCCTCAAGGCAGTGATGAATTTTTAATCAATTACTTTTCTCCTTTTTTTGATAGTATTGAATATTATAGTTGGGTTAGAGAACCAGACTATTGTAGTGAATATAAAAGTAGATGGGAAAAGGATATTGAAATTTCAAAAAATTCAAGACCATCAAGGTTTGAACTTGCAAGTTTTTATACGTTAAATCATGATGATAATTATGTAAAGTTTTTAAAAGAAGTCGGAACAAAAGTTGTTCAATTAACTTTTTTTGGTCTTAAAAAAATGACGGATAAATATGTTGGAAGAATCGGAGCATTTAACGAACTCATAAATGCTACA
Organism: Bacilli bacterium; assembly: GCA_028693955.1. Lineage (GTDB taxonomy): Bacteria > Bacillota_I > Bacilli_A > RFN20 > UBA1709 > JAQUUH01. The sequence continues at coordinate 24,340 of JAQUUH010000011.1, read as the reverse complement.
AATATTTTGCTTGATAACAATATTTCTGTGCGTTGGCAAGCCTTTATAAACAAGGAAAATAAGGAAGATTTAATTGAATTATTGCAATTATCAAAAAATATGAATCTAGAAGAAAGATGTCAAAAAAATGGTAATCCATTTAAATTTTTTATCCACTCTGGGTCATGTGATGGCGAAAACATGAAATTATATGATTTAAGAATAGATAAAAAAGAAATTCCTTTAAAGTTAATACCTTATTATTTAGATTATGACCATACATATGAAGAAAAAGAAATATGCGAGATTTTGAAAAATGATAACTCATTCTTGAATTTTTCTAAGAAGGATAAAATCGTAATTAATGTTGCTAATAACTTTGATATATTTTTTAATTATACTCATATGAAAAAAGAATGGAAAATTGCTAATATCAAGAAAGAAAAAGCAAGTGTAGTAATTAATAAAATTATTAATAACGATGTTTATGCAATTAATGTTGCTAAAAAAATATCTATATCTAATCTTGTAAAAGAGTGTGGTAATTATGAAAGTTCAAAGATATTTTTTATTGATGACTACAAAATGTATCTTTTAAATAAATATTTGCAAAAAATATCTATGAATAAAAGTGACATTTATAAAATGTAATGATAAAATTAGAATCAATTATTATAGTTATTAAAGAGGTGATATAATGTTTAAATTAGTTTTACCATCAAAAGATTATGAAAAAGATATTTTTGCTTACAAACAGGAATTTGTTGAAAATGGAGATTCAATGGATGGTTGCGGATCATTAGATAAATATGATACATATGATGAATGGATGAATCATATCATGCAGTATTCAGATAAAAATAAAATTCCGCCAGAATCTAATTATGTTGAAGGAAGTCAATATATTTTAGTTAGAGATTATGATAACAAGATATGTGGCATGGTAAATATTAGGCATTATTTGAATGATTTTTTGTTGGAGTCCGGAGGGAATATTGGATATTCCATAAGACCAAGCGAAAGAAGAAAAGGCTATGCAAAACAACAATTGAAATTAGCACTAGATGTATGTGCAAAAAAAGGAATTAGAAAAGTACTTTTGACTTGTGATAAAAATAATATTGGTTCTGCAAAGACCATAAAGGCTAATGGTGGTATCTTAGAAGACGAAAGATATAGTGAAATTTTTAAATGCATTCTTCAAAGATATTGGATTCAAATATGAAAAAAGAAGAAGATAAAATTTATGCATATTATTATTGCATAAATAACATTGATTTTATTATTTCAGAAAAAAACAATTTTATTGTGGGGATCATATTTAGTGAAAATCTTCCATTACACTCTATAAATAAAAAGACATCTCTTATAAAATTATGTGCTAATCAAATAAATGAATATATGAATAAATCTAGAAAAGAATTCTCTATTCCGATTTCTTATAGCGGAACTTCATTTCAAAATAAAGTCTGGGATAATTTACAAAAAATTCCTTATGGCAAGCAAGTATCGTATAAAGATTTAGCAATTATGATTGGAAATCCCAAGGCATATAGAGCAGTTGGTAATGCAGTTCATAATAATAACATAGTTATAGTTGTTCCTTGTCATAGAATCATAAAAAATAATGGTGATATTGGAGGATTTGGTGGAGGAGAAGCAATTAAAAAGAAATTATTAGATATCGAAAAATCATAATGATTATCATTTTGCTTGTATGTTAAATATGTTGTTGATAAAATATAGGTGAAGGGTGATACAAATTCAAGTTTGGTGATCTTCTTGAATGTATCCTCTAATGTCAATGATTGCTTATTTTAGTTTTAGTAGTTTGTAGATTGTATGATTTCATTGACATTATCTATAATTTAGTCGAAAGAAAAGAGGGGTTTATATCCCTCTTTTCCCATTTTAATTCACTTAAAATTCATATTGTGCTCAACTTTATATCATCTTAATAAATTATAATTTTAAAAAAGAAGGTGATTATAATGGCAAAAGATGAATTGGTATTTAAAAGAGTTGAGAAAAAATACGTTTTAAATAAAAAGCAATTAGAAAAGTTTTTGCTTGAAATATCTAGTTATATTAAAAAAGATAATCATGATGAATATACAATTAAAAATATTTATTATGATACTGATAATTATCAGTTGATTAGAAATTCTATTGATAAACCATTATATAAAGAAAAATTAAGAATTCGTTGTTATGATTGCTTTAATAATAGTGAGAATGTTTATGTGGAGATAAAAAAGAAATTTAATAAAACAGTTATTAAAAGAAGAGTAAATCTTAATTATCAAGAAGCAATAAGTTATTTAAATAAAAAGATTAAACCCAATAATAATTCACAAATCTTAAATGAAATAGATTACTTTATAAATTTTTATGAATTAAAGCCAAAAATTTATTTAGCCTATGAAAGAATAGCATTTTGTGGCAAAGATAATCCTTCTTTAAGAATAACAATTGATAAAAATATTAGATATCGTTTGAATAACTATAATATAAACTATGATAATGATTGTGATTTTCTTTTAGATTATAATCAATATCTTATTGAAATAAAAACCTGCACAAATTTTCCTTTGTGGCTTGTAAAAGCTTTAAATGAAAATGAGTTATTTCCACAATCTTTTTCAAAATATGGTAATAGTTATAAACAAATACTTAAAAAAGGAGTGGCAAAACCATGTTCATAAATATTTTTGATTCAACACAAGCAAGTCTATCTGCAAATGAAGTATTAATATGTATATTAACTTCATTATTTTCTGGTCTATTAATATCTTTTGCCTATATGTTAAGTGGAAAACATACGAAAAGTTTTGCAATAACACTTGTGATTCTTCCTATTCTTGTACAAGTAGTAATAATGATTGTAAATGGTAATCTAGGAACAGGTGTTGCTGTGCTTGGGGCATTTTCTTTAATTAGATTTAGATCTATTGCTGGGAATGCTAAAGATATTTGTACAATATTTTTTGCAATGGTAGTTGGATTAGCAATTGGAGCAGGGTATGCTACATTTGCATTAGTAGTAACAATTATTGTTTCAGTTTTATTTATTGTTTTATCTAGAAGTAAATTTGGTAATATTAAATCGGAAGAAAGAGAAATTAAAATTACAATTCCTGAAGATCTGGATTATACTAATGTTTTTGATGATATCTTTCAAAAATACACCAAAAAATATGAACTTATAAAAGTAAAGACAACAAATTTAGGTAGTATGTATAAATTAACTTATAATTTTACTTTTAAAAACAATAATGATGAAAAGAAATTCATTGATGATTTAAGGTGTCGTAATGGCAATCTTGATATTGTTTGTGGAAGAGAATTGTCTAAAAAAGAAGAGCTATAGGAGGTCAATAAAATGAAAAAAGGATATTTATTAAATTTTTCAATACTATTAGTATTTTTATCATCTTGTAGTTTTATTCAAAGCAGTGATGGATCAACAATATCAAGTTCATCAAGTAGCATTGTCAGTTCAACAAGTATTGAATACGGACTTGATGATACAAATACTGATTATAGTGGAAATGTTATTACATCAATTATTATGAATAATCAAGAAGTTACTATTAATGGTGATGGAGCATATTATATTGGTGGTAATATAGAAATAACAAACTCGGGTGTATACTACTTTAATGGAACTCTTGATAACGGCCAAATAATAATAGAATCTAACGATGAAAATACAGTTTGGTTAGTATTTGATGGAATTGATATTACATATGAAAGTGGTGCGCCAATTTTTGTAAAAGAGGCTGCAAAAACAATAGTAACTTTAAAAGAAGGTAGTAATAATTATTTAGAAGATGGAGCAACTTATATTCTTAATGAAGATGAAGAACCAACAGCAGTCTTTTTTAGTAAAGATGACTTGGTAATTAATGGTGGTGGAAGTTTGAATATTTCAGCAAATTATAATGATGGAATAATAAGCAAAGATGATTTAAAAATATTTAATAGTAATATTGAAATAACAGCACTTGATGATGGTATAGTTGGTAAAGATCTTTTATTAATTAGCAATGCTAATATAACAATAAACTCAGGTGGAGATGGATTAAAATCTTCAAATGATAAGGATAGTGATAAAGGGGTTGTTTTGATAGAAAATAGCAATATAAATATAGAATCAGGAGCAGATTCTATTCAAGCAGAGAGTCTTTTACAAATAAATAGTGGTATTTTTAATCTTGTTAGTGGTGGGGGTAGTGCTAATAGTTCCTCATCATCAAGTGGTGGATGGGGTCAATGGGGCGGAACATTTCCTCCTGAAGGCAGTGGATCATCAGGTTCAACAACTTCAACAAGTGATAGTGCTAAAGCACTTAAGGCTTCACAAAACATTTTAATAAATGATGGGACTTTTGTTATAGATTCTTCAGATGATTCTATTCACTCAAATTTTTCAATACAAATAAATAAAGGTAATTATACATTATCCTCAGGAGATGATGGAATTCATGCTGATTCAGAAATTGTTATTAATGGAGGAGATATAAATATTCTTAAAAGTTATGAAGGGATAGAGTCTTCAATAATAACAATAAATGATGGTAATATAAATGTTGTTGCTTCAGATGATGGAATAAATGTAGCAGGCGGGAATGATTCATCATCAATACTAGGAAGACCAGGTCAAAATAATTTTATAAATAGTTCTAATAGAATGCTTTATATAAATGGCGGGACTATATATGTTAATGCTTCAGGGGATGGAATTGATGTTAATGGTTCCATAGTTATGAATAGTGGTAATGTATATGTTAATGGACCAACTAGTAGTGCTAATGGTGCATTAGATTATGATGGCATATTCAATGTGAGTGGTGGTAATATTATTGGAGTAGGAAGCAGTGGAATGGCTCAAACTCCAAGTAGCACATCAGCAATATACACAATTAGTGTTACATTTACTTCAACACAATCAGCAAATAAAGAAATAATTTTAAAAGATAGTAATGATAATATTCTTTTAAGTTTAACTCCAGCTAAAATATATAATTCTTTGGTAATAACATCAGAAAAACTTGTTAAAGGAGAAACATATTATTTATATATAGGAGGACAAGAATATACTAGTGTTATATTATCTTCTACTATCACAAGTATTGGAAATAACAATTCTGGATTTCCAGGTAATAGATAATATTAAATATTTATTATGATATAATGATTTTAGTGAGGTGAGTCATATGTACAAAATACTCGTAGTAGATGATGAAGAAAAAATAAGAAATTTAATATCAAAATATGCTAGATTTGAAAATAATGAAATCATTGAATCTAGCAATGGAATGGAAGCTATTGTAATAGCAAAAAATAATGATATTGATATTATAATAATGGATGTTATGATGCCAGAGTTAGATGGCTTTTCAACAGTAAGAGAAATACGAAAGTTTTCTAATGTTCCTGTTATAATGCTTTCTGCTAGAGGCGAAGAATATGATAGAATTCATGGTTTTGAAGTTGGTGTAGATGATTATGTAGTAAAACCTTTTTCACCTAAAGAATTAATGATGAGAATAGACGCTATTATGAAAAGAAAAAACAATAGCGAAAAGCTTAATCATGACATTTATTTTAAAGATGATTTAAAAGTTGACTTTTCAGCAAGAAAAATTTTTATAGAAGATCAAAGTATTGATGTTGCTCCTAAAGAATATGAATTGTTATTTTATTTTATCAAAAATAAAGGAATTGCTCTTAGTAGAGAAAGAATATTAAGCGATGTCTGGGGATATAATTTTTTTGGTGATGATCGAACTTTAGATACACATATAAAACTTTTGCGTAAGCATTTAAATAAATATGGAAGTCTTATTGTAACATTAAGAGGAACAGGCTATCGCTTTGAGGGATAAAAGATGAAAAAAATTAAAAGAAATTTAAATAATTTAAGTATAAAATGGAAAATATTTTATTATTTATTTGGCTTTTGTGCCATACTTTTAATTATACTTTGGTTATTCCAAACAACTTTTTTAGAATCTTTTTATAAATCTATTAAATTAAATCAAATTAAATCAAATGCTACAACGATATCTAAAAATATTGATAATGATAATTTAGTAGATTTAATAAAAGACATATCAATGTCTAGTGATTCTTGCATAGTTATTGTAGATAAAAATAGTGAAGCAACTTATGAATATAGTTCTTATAGAAATTGTATGCTTAATGATATTTCTTTAATACAGATTGAATATCTTATTTCAAAGGCTAATGATAATGGTGGTGAGTTGATTGGATATTATGATAAAAATGAATTAAAATTTGGTAACATAATAGATCCCAACTATCCTTTTAATAATGATGGTAATTATGTAGTTTCTATAGAGACACCTCAGACCTTAATATATGTAAAAAACATATTGAAAGATAATGGTGAACAAATTACTTTATTTATTAGTTCATTTACAACTCCTGTTAATGCAACAATATCAACATTAAGAATACAATTAATATATATTACAATAATAATGGTTGTATTGTCGGCTCTTTTAGCCTTTATAATATCTAAAAAGGTATCAAAACCTATTGAGTCAATTAATTCTTCAGCAAAAGTTCTTTCAAAAGGTAATTATGATGTGAAGTTTGATTCTAAAGGTTATAAAGAAATAAATGAATTATCAGAAACATTATCTTATACAGCTACTGAATTATCAAAAGTTGAATCTCTTAGAAGAGAACTTATTGCTAATATATCACACGATTTAAGAACGCCACTTACGTTAATTGCTGGATATGCTGAAGCTATGAGAGATTTGCCAAATGAGAACAACTTTGAAAATGCTCAAATAATTTTAGAAGAGGCAAATAGATTATCAGCACTAGTTAGTGATGCTCTAGATATCTCAAAATTGCAATCCGGGGTGGTAGAATTAGATATTGAAGAGTTTAACTTAACTAAATTATTAGATAGTTCAATCAAAAGAATATCTGAATTAGTAAAAAGTGGAGGCTATTCAATACTATTTGAATATGATAATGAAGTTTATGTTAATGCTGATGAAAGTAAAATTTCTCAAGTTTTCTATAATTTATTAATAAATGCTATTAATTATTCTCATGATGATAAAGAAATAATTGTTAAGCAAAAAGATTTAACTGATGAAGTAAAAATTGATGTTATTGATAAAGGAGAAGGAATTGATAAAGAGGATTTATCAAAGATTTGGGATAGATATTATAAGGTAGATAAAAACCACAAGCGTTCTTTTAGTGGTAGTGGAATTGGTTTATCTATTGTTAAATCTATTATGATTCTTCATAAGACTAAATATGGTGTTGATTCTGAAAAAGGTCAGGGTAGTGACTTTTGGTTTTATCTTAAAAAAAGCAAGTAAAAAACGGACTAATTATAATATTTTGCTTTATATTCTTAATATTGCAGTGTATCATTAAATAAAGGGTGATTAATGATGAAATATTTCTTTAAGAAAAATATTATAGCTATAATAATTGCTGTAGCTTTGCTAGGCATTACTTTTGGTTTTACATTGTTTTCAGAGTTAGTTTATGATGATTCATCATTGCAAGGAGAATATTATAAAATTGAAGCCACTTTGACAGATAGTGGTGATTTAAATATTGTTGAAAAAATTAAAATGAAATCAGAGCAAGGAATGACAGTTGTTTTTAGAGATATTGCCTATAACAAAGATAATCTTGGTAGTTTCACCAATAAGGCCTCATTTCAACAAAATGATGTAAATGTTAAAGTATATGATGAAAATGATGTTTTAATTTATGATTATGCAAATAGTAATTTATATAGTGGAGTTCAAGTTGGTTTTTCTTGGGAAAATGACAAAGATGAACTAGGAGAACTGATAAGGTGTCCTGCAAGTTATCAAGGAGAATGTGAATCTATTTTTACGCGAGTACTTGATGGTACCTACCCATATACAACATATGAGTATTCATATACTTTAAAGGGTGCTGTTACAAAATTTAATGATGTTAGTGAATTAAACTGGATTTTTGTTGATGATATGGGAATAAAAATTAAAAATATAGATGTGACTTTAAATTTCCCTAATACTAGTAATATTGATGATGTTTTATTTTATGGTCATGGTTCGACAAATGCAAAAGTTGATAATATTACTACTAGTAAAGTGAATTTTTCAACTTCAATAATAAAACCAGGAGAAGTACTAGAGGCAAGATTGGTTTTACCTTCTAATATATTTCCGAGTGTTTCTAGCAATAATACTATTGATAGGAATTATTTAGAAGAGGCATTACAAAAAGAGGCAACAATAGAAAAAGAAGATATTTTTTATTACAATACTAATATTATTGTAATTGTAATTACTCTTTTAATAGTCATTATATCTAGCCTAATTTTTATTTTTATTTATAAAAAATATGATAAAGAATATAAATCTGATTTTTATAGCGAATATTATCGAGAGTTACCGGCTGAATATACTCCAGCAGAAATGAGTTATTTATATAATTTTAGAGATGTCACTAAAAATGATTTAACGGCGACTTTGTTAGATCTTGTTCGTCGCAAATATATTATTATTGATTATGAAGGAGAGTCTACTATAAGTAAAAAAGCCAATTATAAACTTATCCTTGATACTAGTAAAGACAAATCTTCATTACTTAGACACGAGAAATTTTTAATTGAATGGTTTTTCAATTTAATATCTAAGGATAAAAAAACATTGTCATTGAAAGAAATAGAACAATTTCCAAAGAAAACATCAAATGCTGAGGCTTATATGTCATATAATAATCGCTGGATTTCTTATGCTAAAAGTGAAGGATCTAAACATGATTTTTTTGATAGAATTTCTGAGAAAGTTTTACATAAATATTTCTTTATTCCACTATTATTAATAGCTTATGGATTTATTGCTTTATTTTTGAGTATGAGTCAATCTTTACCTTTGAGATTTTTACCTTTTTCCTTTGCTGTTTCTTTAGCAATTGCGATAGTTATGATATCTTATTTTGCAAATATCAAAAGAAGAAGTAAACAAGGCAATGAAGAATATGTTCGTTGGAATGCATTTAAAAATTTCTTGAAGGAATTTGGGAAATTTGAAGATTATTCCATGCCATCTATTGCAGTATGGGAACATTATTTAGTTTATGCTACTTCATTTGGTATAGCAGATTTAGTAGAAAAGCAAATGAGAATGAAGTTTAAGCAAATGAATTTGAATGATGAAACAGTAAATAGTGTTCCATTATTTAGATATCCAATGTTTAATTATTATATAGGGATGAGAATGATGAGGAGTTTCACAATAGCAACAACTACAATAAATACTGCAAGAGCTCAAGCCGTTGGTAGAGCAGCAGGGAAAGGTGGACTTGGTGGATTTGGTGGTGGCCGTTCGTTTGGTGGCGGCGGCGGAGGATTTCGCGGAAGATAGTATATATATATTTATATTTTAGATTTATTATGTTATCATCATTTATAAGGAGGAAAGATTATGTGGTGGATTCCTGTTTTAATAGTCGTAGTTGTAATAGTAATATTAGTTTTATTTGTAATTAGTGTTTATAATAAACTTGTAAAACAAAGGAATAAAGTTAGAAATTCCTGGTCACAAATTGATGTTCAACTTAAAAGAAGATTTGATTTAATACCAAATTTGGTTGAAACTATTAAAGGTTATGCAAAACACGAAAAAGATATTCTACAGTCTTTTGCAGATGCAAGAAAAAGTTATGTTAGAGCCAGTGAAGAAGGCTCAATAGAAGGCATGGCAGAAGCAGATGCTAGATTAAGTAAGGCCTTGAATATTATGGTAAATGCTGTAAAAGAGCAATATCCAGAATTAAAAGCAGATAAGCATTTTAGTGAAATGATGGATACACTAAAAGATACTGAAGGAAAAATTGCTTATGCAAGACAATTTTATAATGATGTTGTTTTACAATATAACAACATGCGTGAAGTATTTCCAACAGTAGTAATTGCTAACATGTTTAACTTTAAATCAGAAAACTTCTTTAAAGTAGAAGGAGAAGAAAAAGAAAATGTTAAAGTAAGCTTCTAGAAATTAGAAGCTTTTTTAAAATATATATTAAAGTGTATTAGAAAGTGTTAATATATCAATGGTGATTTCATGAAAAAATTTATTAAAAAATTATTAGGAATGGAAATGTTTCGATTCCTAATTGCAGGGGGAATAAATACTTTAGTTGGAGGAATAATTATTCCTTATATTTTTAAACAAATTATTGCTAATCCAACTTTCACATTTTTAAGTATAAGTATTGATATTCCTTTGACTTTGGGTTATTTAATTTGGTTTAGTTTTGCATATATAATTCAAGCAAAATTTGTTTTTAAAAGCGATTTGGTATTTAAAAGATATTTAATATATCCTTTTTCACAAATACCAAATTATGCTTTAAATCAATTATTTTTGTATATATTTGAAACAGCATTGCAATTACCAAGTTTTATTGCTTTGGTTTTGGCGGCAATATGTCCAATACCAATAATGTTTGTAATAGTTAGATTGATTGTTAAAACTAAAAAGAAGAAACAATAAAAAAGCCCTCATGTGAGGGCTTTTTAATATTACTCTATTTAATTTTTCTAGGATATTTTATTTGTGCATGAGCTGCAGCTAAACGCGCTACAGGAACTCTATAAGGAGAGCAAGAAACGTAAGTTAGTCCTACCTTATGGAAGAATTCAACAGAACTAGGATCTCCTCCATGTTCGCCACATACTCCAACTTTAAGATTTGGTTTAGTTTTTCTGCCAAGAATTGTAGCCATTTCTACTAGTTTTCCAACACCAACTTGATCAATTTTTGCAAAAGGATCATTTTGGTAAATTTTATTATCATAATAAGAATCTAAGAATTTACCAGCATCATCACGACTAAAACCGAAAGTCATTTGGGTTAAATCATTTGTTCCAAAACTGAAAAATTCAGCTTCTTTGGCAATATCATCAGCAAGTAAGGCAGCACGTGGTATTTCAATCATAGTACCAACGCTATACTCTAGTTTTATATCTGACTTACTAATTATTTCATCAGCAGTTTTAACAACAATATCTTTAACAAACTTTAATTCTTTTAGTTCACCTACAAGTGGAATCATGATTTCTGGAGTAATTTTCCAATCTTTATGACGTCTAGATACATTTATTGCTGCTTCAATAACTGCTCTTGTTTGCATTTCGGCAATTTCAGGGAAGGAAACAGCTAATCGACATCCTCGATGTCCCATCATAGGATTAAATTCATGTAATTTTACTATTACATCTTTTAATTCTTCAGTAGTAATATTTAAAATTTTAGCAATTTCTTTAATATCTTTTTCTTCTGTAGGAAGGAATTCATGTAATGGTGGATCTAAATAACGAATTGTAACAGGCAATTCTTTCATTTCTTCATAAATACCTTCAAAATCTGCTCTTTGCATAGGTAATATTTTTTCTAGAGCTTTTACTCTTTGCTCTTTGGTTTTAGAAACAATCATTTCACGAACTGCTTCGATTCTAGTTTCTTCAAAAAACATGTGTTCTGTACGTGTAAGACCAATGCCTTGTGCTCCAAATCCGACAGCTGTTTTTGCATCTTTTGGTGTATCAGCATTAGCACGAACTTTTAGACTTCTAATTTCATCGGCCCAAGCCATAACTCTACCAAAGTTACCTGATATAGTTGCATTAACAGTAGGTATTTGACCTACATAAATATTTCCTGTTGAACCATCAAGAGAAATTATATCTCCTTCTTTTACTTTGCTTCCATTAAGCATGAAGAATTTTTCTTTTTCATTTATAGTAAGGGCAGTACATCCTGCTACACAACAAGTTCCAATACCTCTTGCAACAACAGCAGCGTGAGAAGTCATGCCGCCTCTTGCAGTAAGAATACCTTTAGCATAATACATACCTTCAATATCTTCAGGTGATGTTTCAACTCTAACAAGAATTACAGGTTTTTTATCTTTTGACCAAATAACAGCATCTTCTGCAGTAAAAACAACATGGCCACTAGCAGCACCAGGAGAGGCAGGAAGAGCGTTACCTATAGGCTTTGCAGCTTTAAGAGCTTTTGTATCAAATGTTGGATGAAGAAGAGAATCTAGTTGGCTAGGCTCTACAAGAAGAACAGCTTCTTTTTCATTAATTAAACCTTCATCGTATAAATCACAAGCAACCTTTAAAGCTGCTTGGGCAGTTCTTTTTCCATTTCTTGTTTGTAACATATATAGTTTACCTTTTTCAATTGTAAACTCCATGTCTTGCATATTTTTATAAAATCTTTCTAGTATTTTTGCAGTCTTACAAAATTCATCATACACTTTTGGGTTAATCTTTTTTAACTCTTCAATGTCAAGAGGAGTGCGTATTCCAGCAACAACATCCTCTCCTTGAGCGTTCATTAAGAATTCACCATAAATATGGTCTTCACCATTAGCAGGATTTCTAGAAAAAGCAACACCTGTTCCTGAGTCATTACCCATATTTCCAAAGACCATCATTTGCACATTTACTGCTGTACCAATGTCATGAGAAATATCATTCATTTTACGATAATAAATGGCTCTAGGGTTATTCCAAGAACGGAAAACAGCGGTGACTGCTGCAAGTAGTTGTTCTTTTGGATCTACAGGAAAACTTTCCCCTTTTAGTTCAAAATATTTCTTTTTGTATAATTCAACAATTTCTTTTAAGTCGCTTGCAGTTAATTCAGTATCGTTTTTAGCGCCTTTTTTGATTTTTTGTTCTTCAAGAATTTTTTCAAAAGAATCTTTTCCAAGGCTTTCTACAACATCGGCATACATTTGAATAAAGCGACGATAAGAATCGTAAGCAAATCTTTCGTTACTAGTAAGTTTTGCAAGTCCTTCACATACTTCATCATTTATTCCTAAATTTAAGACTGTATCCATCATTCCTGGCATGGAAAATTTTGCACCAGAACGAACAGAAACAAGTAAAGGATTTTTTGCATCTCCAAACCTCTTATTAGAAATTTTTTCGAGTTTATCCACATTTTGATATATTTGCTCAATAATATTAGGAGTAATCTTTTTGTTATCATCATAGTATTTATTACAAGCTTCTGTTGTAATTGTAAATCCTTGAGGGACAGGCATGCCAGCTTTTGTCATCTCTGTTAATCCTGCACCTTTTCCCCCAAGTAGATCTCTAATTGAACCATCATTTGGTGCAAATTCTCCAAAAAAGTATACATATTTTTTACTCATTTTATCACCTGGTTATTTATATATAATAACTTTTCCTTTCCTTTTGCTAAGAAGCAATTGTATTCGCTTTCATTATATTAAATTAATCAAGTAATTTCAATATTATTAGTTTTATTGCACCTTTGGTGACAACCAAAATTGCCTGTTAAAATAAAAAAAAATATGATATACTAGTTCTAGTTTTGAGGTTTTTTATGATAGGAGGAAAATGGTGTGTCAAAAAAGACAAAAAGAGCTTTTATTAATGTATTCGTTTTGTTTGCATTTTCCTTTGTAGTTATATTTCTTTTTGTACAAAAAGATTTTGATGAAATTGTGCAAATAATGAAAACAGCAAATATTTTAATGCTAATTATTACATTGGCGATTTTTTTGCTTACCTATTTAGTGGATGGATTAATAATATGGATATCTGCTAGGAAATACAGCTCATCATATAAGCTTTTTGAAGGAATAAATGTTAGCTTAATAGGAGCTTTCTTTTCTGCAATAACACCAAGTGCAACAGGAGGGCAATTTGCTCAAGCCTATATACTTAGAAAACAAGATATTAAAGTTGAAAAATCAGCAAATATGCTAGTATTAAATTTTATAGCATATGAATTATCAATAATTATGTATTGTGCAGTAACAATTACTATAAGTTATATTTTCAATTTTAATACAATTCATCATATTGAACTTTTTGGCTTTGATTTCAATTTTATTATCTTGAGTTTAATTGGATTTGCTATACACATTATTGGTATTACAGGAATAATATTATTGTCATATTCTCCTTGGGTTAATAGATTTGCTTTTTGGGTAGTAAAAATGTTAAATAAAATGCATATTTTAAAAGATAAAGAATATGCCATTGTAAATGGCAAAATAGAAAAGAAAATAAATTTTTTTAGAGATGAACTAAAAGATATTAAAGGTAACTTCAAAATATTTTTACCAATGTTATTGCTTCATATAATTAAATATACTATATCTTTTTCTATTCCATTTTTTGTTGCTTTAACTCTTAATATGAAGTTAAGTTTTGTAGAACTTGGTAGTGCAATAATATTATCATCATTTTTGCATCTAATAATTACTTATATTCCAATACCAGGAGCAAGTGGGGGTAGTGAACTTTTCTATGCAGTAATTTTTAGAAATTTCTTTAAAACCTCGGCTAATGTTACTTCTTCATTGCTAATTTGGAGGTTTATTACTTTTTATGTTGGATTACTAATTGGTTTTATTGCTACAATGTCATTCAATAGAAGAAGGAACACAAAGCTTGTCGAAGAGACATTACAAGATAAAAAAATACCAACAAACATTTCTTCTATAGATGAATCTATAATAGATGAAGTAAATGAAGAAAAAAAGGTGAAGAAAGATGAAGATGTATAAAGTTAATAATGTTATTTATTTTGATAAAGAAGTAATAGTAACCTATAGTGATAATGTTAAACAATCTGAGTTAAAAATAAGTCTTGAAAACTATCTTGATAATCCTTTAGTTATAAGTCAAGAAATCTCTTTAAAAGTAATTGAAGAATTTAAAAGAAAAGAAGAATATTTAAAATTAAAAAATTATGCTTTTTTATTAATTGGAAAATATGAATATTCTTCTTATAAATTGTTGAAAGTTCTTTCTAAAAAATATAATAATGAAAAAGATATTAAAAAAGTAATTAAAGAATTTACTAAAAAGGGTTACCTAAATGATGATGAATATATAAGTAATTATATTGAAAAAAAAATAAGTAAAAAATATGGTACTTCAAGAATTAAAATGGAATTATTAAATGAAGGATTTGAAAAAGTCGACGAATCTTTATTTGAAAAGTATATTGATATAGAAATTGCCAATGCAGAATCATTGGCTAAAAAGTACATGGCTAAATACCAAAATGTAAGTTCTGAAAAATTAAAGCAAAAGTTATACCGATATTTATATGGACTAGGTTATCAAGAGCATATAATAGAACAAATTTTTAAAAAGAATAATCTCACATATTATTAGTCATGTTTTTTAATGTGTGGTATAATCTAGAAAAAAGAGGTGGATAATATGATTAAAAACCTAAAAGCACAAGAAAGAATTACTTTACCTTTTCTAATTGTAAATTCTGTTAAGGGTGTAACAAATACAGGGACACCATATTTAAACATTACTTTGCAAGACTCTTCAGGCCAAATAGAAGCAAGAAAATGGGAGTTAATAGAAAATGATTCAAGTATATTTGAAGTTGGTAATTTTGTTGAAGTTAGTGCAGATGTGATTTCTTATAGAAATTCCCTTCAATTAAAGGTATTAAAAGGAGAAAAGCTAGATCCAAATAAGTTAGATGTCACGCTTTTTGTTGCAAGTTCACCAGTGCCTAGAGAACTACTCCAAAGAAAACTATTTAATTATATTGAACAAATAAAAAATGCAGATATAAAAAAGATAGTTGATACACTAGTAAAAGAGAACTTGCCAGGTCTTTTAATTTATCCAGCAGCAAGTAGAAATCATCATGAATATGCTTCTGGATTGTTACATCATACTGTGAGTATGCTAGATGCAAGTGATGCTATTGTAAAAGTTTATCAAACATTAAATAGCGATTTGTTAATTGCAGGTGTAATTTTGCACGATATGGGAAAACTTGATGAATTAAGTGGACCAATAATTCCTAAATATACAGTGGAAGGAAGACTTATTGGTCATATATCAATAATGCAAGCAAAAGTTAAGGAAACTGCAAAAAAATTAAAAATTGATGAAGAAATCTCAATGATCTTACAACATATGATTCTTTCACATCATGGCGAACATGAGTTTGGATCACCTGTGCTTCCATTAATTAAAGAGGCTGAGGTTTTAGGAATAATAGATAATTTGGATGCTAGAATAAATATGATAGATAAAGCAATTAATTTAATTAATGAAGGTGAGTTTACTCCAAGAATATTTTCTTTAGAAGAAAGAACATTTTATAAACCAAAACTAAAATAAAAAGCGCAATGCGCTTTTTTATTTAATAAATATTTTAAGCAGTTGTAGTTGCTGGATAAATTAAATCGTGTAAGAATATTCCTCCAACTATTGCAAGAACTATTAAAATACAATATAAGATAACTTTAACAAAATTATTTTTTAACGATGCATTAAGTTTTGTGTTAATAAAAACTGCAATCAAACCAGTTATTATTCCAGGCCAATTAGCAAATAACCAAGCAATTAAAGGTAACATCATCATTGCTTGAATTACAATAGGAGTTGGTTCAAAAAGAGGAACCTTTTTGCCATTTATTGATACTATTGGATTATCTAGCATTTGATTTATTATCTCAATTCTTCTTGGTTTTTCAACACCTTCATCATAATACTCATAGACATTATTGCTAACTTTTGTAGCATCAATATCATTAACTTTTACTTCTCTTACTCCTAAAATAGAGTCTGTTTTAATATAGAAACTTTTACCAGAGGCATTATTTGGCCACTTAAAATATATTTTCATTAATATACCCACCTTTATTCACAAGTAAATATATCATAAAGTATTAGTGTTTGCAAATCAGAAAATATATTTATATTTTTTGATTTAATAGCACAAAAATGATAGAATATTTGGGGTAAAAGAGGTGTCGTATGAAAGATTTAATTATAACAATAAATTCTTTAAATAATATAGATGTTTATAAAGATGCTGACAGTTTTTTAATTGGAAATGAAAAGTTTGCAGTTCGTCTAGCAAAATCTTTTACTAGTAATGAAATTTGTGAAGCAGTAAAGCATGCCCACAGTTTAAATAAAAAAATATATATTAATGTAAATAAGATATTTTTGGAAAATGAAATAAGAGATTTAAAAGATTATATGGTTTTTTTAAAATCAATAAATGTTGATGCTATTTTCTTTAGTGATTTTGCTGTTTTTACTATAGCAAAAGATTTAGAAATTCTTGATAGATTGGTATATTATAGTGAAACACAAATGGTAAATTATATGGACGCTAATACATTAATTGATTTGAAAATAAAAGGAGTAATAATATCAAAAGAAGTAACACTAGATAATATTTATACTTTTGCTGCCAAAGTTAAAAAAGGAAGTCTTGGCGTTAATATATATGGCTATTACCATATGTTCTATTCTAAAAGAAAACTTATTAGAAACTATTTTTTAAATTATCAAAAAGATTATTCTAAATATATTTCTAATAAAAAGATAACTATAAAAGAAAAAACTAGACAAGAGTTATATCCAATATTTCAAGATGAAAATGGTACTAATATTTTTAATGATGAAATACTTTTAGGAATAGATTATATAAATAGTTTTATTGATAAGGGAATAAAAATGTTTATTATTGATGGCATATTTGAAGAAGAAGATTATATGCAAAGTATTCTTGAATATTTTGTCTTAGCTCTTAAAAATCCTAATTCCAAATATAGCACATTAATTAAAAATAAATATCCCTTTAAAAAATATGGCGCAGCTTTTTATTTTAAAAAAATAGGAATAACAAGTTAGGAGTGAGAAGTATGCAAAAAATATATAAACCTGAATTACTTGCTCCAGCTGGAGATTTAGAAAAACTTAAGATTGCCATAATATATGGTGCTGATGCAGTATTTATCGGTGGCAAGAAATTTTCTTTAAGAGCGAAAGCGTCTAATTTTGAATTGGAAGATATAAAAGAAGCAGTGATTTTTGCTCATGAAAATAATTCAAGAGTACATATAACAGTAAATGTCTATCCTCATAGTGAAGATCTTGAAGGACTAGATGAATATCTTTTAGAGCTTGATAAAATAAATGTTGATGCAATTATTGTATCTTCACCCTATATTGTAAAAAGGGCAAGAGAACTTGGTTGTAAGTTTGAGATTCATATAAGTACCCAACAGTCAACTGCAAATTATGAAGCAATGACTTTTTGGGAAAATCTAGGAGCAAATAGAATAGTTCTTGCACGTGAATTAAGCATAAATGATATTGAAAAGTTAAAAGGTGAGACCACTTTACCATTAGAAGTCTTCATTCACGGAGGGTTATGTTCATCTTTTTCTGGAAGATGCACATTATCAAATAATATGACACTAAGAGATGCCAATAGAGGAGGCTGTGCTCACTCTTGTCGTTGGTTTTATGATATTTATGAAGATAATAAGAGATTAAATAATGATAAAGAAAGTTTTCGATTAGGATCAAAAGATTTATGTGCTGCTACAATGATTGATAAACTAATTGATTTAAAAGTAGATAGTTTCAAAATTGAAGGAAGAATGAAATCTCTACATTATATTGCATGTGTTGTTCAAGCTTATCGTAAATTAATTGATGATTATCTAGATGGTAAGTTAAAAGATTCATCATATTATCTGAATATGCTATTTAGAGCTGAAAACAGGGCAACAACAAAAGGATTTCTAAATAAAGATATAACTCATGAAGATGGCTTATTTGAAATTGAAAGTGAGCAACCATCGCAAGATTTTCTAGGAATAGTAATAGATTATGATAATCAAGAAAAGCTCGCAAAAATTCAACAAAGAAATCATTTTAAAACTGGTGAAAAAATATCAGTAATGCAACCATTTTTAGAAGATGTTAATATGAGCGTTCTAGAAATATATGATGAATACATGAATAAAATAGAAATAGCGAATCATGCTATGGATATTTTATATATCAAGACTGAATTTCCAATAAAAAAATATGGAATTATAAGAAGAAGATAAAAAAAGTGGAATTATCGTTCCACTTTTTCTTTACATAATCTTTTTTTAATTATTTCGTATGCACCTTTTGGTACATATTTTTTGAAATCACTTTTAATTTGGGCTAATTCTTTTATTGAAGAACTAGAAATGTATAAACTTTCAGCATTTGGGAATATTATTACTGTTTCAATATCGCGATTCATTTGATGATTAAAATGATATTGAGTTATTTCATTTTCTAGATCACGAGTATTTCTAACTCCTCTTATCATAGCGACAGCTCCAACTCTTTCAGCATAATCCAAAGCTCTACCAAAATGCTTGTCCATTTTAATATTATCTATATTTTTTGCAGATTTTTTTATCATCTCAAGTCTTTCTTCAACGCTAAAAGTAGCAGGTGGTTTACTAGGATTTACACAAACCACTACATACACTTCATCAAATATCTTAGCAGCTTTTTCCATTATTTCAACATGACCTATGGTCAAAGGATCAAAACTACCAGGGTAAATTGCAATTTTCTTCATGTATAAAAATCCTCTTTCTTTCACATGTACTACTATAATAACTATTTATTGATAACAAATCAATTATTTTCTTTCTACTATAAGTCCAGAACGATATGCTTTAAGTAAGAGCATCAGATCATCTATTTGATTTCTTAACTCTTTTCCAATATCAGTATCCCCAACAGTAAGACGTTTATGAGTGCTTTCATAGACAACAGTTGTAGATATAATATCTTTATTCTCTTTTATAACATATTCAATTCCTTGGAAAGGTTCATGTTCTGCAAGACGAATTCCCCAAGAATTGAAAAACATTGTGTAACCAGCTATGCCAGTAGAGTGATGATATGCTTTACAAAATCCACCATCAATGGCTATTAACTTGCCATTAGCTCTAATAGGAGATTCGCCTTTTTTAACAGCAACAGGCATATGGCCATTTATGATGTGAGAATATTTAAAATCAGTAAATCCAAACTCCTCAAATATTTTGTTACAAGTATCTTCATCATATTGATATTTATAATATGAATTTTTAGGTTCTTTGTGAGTTTGTTCATCTTCAATTAGCACTCTTTCAAAAGTTGTTATTTTTTTTCTGCCACAAGTTGGAGAATCTTTTCCTCCCCATAGCCACCACAAAAAATCTTCTCCATATTTTTTTTCTTCAGTATTTACTATTCCATAATATCCTTGACGAGCAATCATATCGCAATAATCTAAAAGATTTTTCCCATAATATTCGATAGAATCAAAAACAAATCTTTGGAAAGAACCATCATCATTTAAAGGAATATTCCCATGGAATAATAAGTTGCCATTAACAACTTTATAGATACTACCTTTAGAATATATAAACTTTATATGATCTTGTAATTTAACAGAGTTGGTGAAAGAATGCATTAATTGCTCCATTACTAGTCCTTCTTCGGTGCTTAAAGTATAAGGATCATCTGGGTTTATTGTAGGAAAATCAGTATCTTTTAAAGGATAAATTTTATCATCAATTTCTATTGTTTTGTTTTTATAATCTATTTTTTCTAAAAGTAAGCGATCTTCCATTTGGAACTCTGGTCTTCTTTTAATTATTTTACCTTCCATTTTAAACATGATGACATTAATGGCTTTTCTCATTTGAGAAATTAATTTAGCTCTTTTGAGTGAAAAATCATTATTTTCATCTGATTTAGGATAGTAAATTGGATTAACATTATATGTTTCTTG
Organism: Bacilli bacterium; assembly: GCA_028693955.1. Lineage (GTDB taxonomy): Bacteria > Bacillota_I > Bacilli_A > RFN20 > UBA1709 > JAQUUH01. Next base: position 3,683 of record JAQUUH010000011.1, on the reverse strand, counting down.
AGCAAATATAGCAAGAGGTAATAAATTAATACCATATGAATCTTCAATAACATCTAAAATATTATATTTCATAGCATTATTAAGAACATTTGCAATACATGCTCCACTTCCACTTGCTGCTCCCATCCATAAACAATCATGGTTTCCCCATTGAATATCTACAGAGTGATGTGTCATTAGTCTATCAATGATTACATCTGGGTGAGCACCTCTATCAAAAAGGTCACCAACAACATGTAAAGAATCCATCACAAGTCTTTTTATTAAGTCACAAATTGCTATTATAAATGCAGGAGCTCTATCAACATCAATAATTGATTGAATAATTTTTTGATAATAAAGTTTTTTATCTTTTTGATTTAAATCAGCATGCAATAATTCATCAATAATATATTCAAAATCCTTTGGTAAAGCTTTTCTTACCTTAGAACGGGTATATTTACTTGCACACATTTTGCACAAATCTATTAATTTTAATAATGTATCTTGGAACCATTGGTCTTTATCATAGACCTCTTTTAGAACTTTTTTCATTTTTCTTTCAGGATAATAAATTAATGTTGAAAGATTAGCTATTTCTTCTTCAGTTAATTTATTTTTAAAAAGAATATTTAACTTATTATGAATATTGCCTGAACAATTATTGAGGATATGTAAAAAAGCTTCAGCTTCCCCATGGGGATCACTAACAAAGTGTTCCGTTCCTTTTGGTAATTCTAGTATAGCTTGTAAATTAATTATTTCTGTTGATGTTCTTTGAATGTTTGGAAAAGAATTGGATAGTAATTTTAAATATCTTAGTTTTTCATTGTTTATTTCTATCTCTATAGATGTATCTACCATGGCTTCTTCCTCCTTAGCAAATTAACTCTAATATATAATACCCCATTTTATGAAAATATTAAACCCCAACAAGCGATTAGTTGCATTAAACTTGCTAATGTATCTATAGTAAAAAAAAACAGCAAAAAACATGCGTTGAATGAGATTTTAATGCTTTTTTTTGGTAATATAATATTGTATAATAAAATGACAGGGAAGGGGGCATATCAATATGGAAAATGTTGATTTCAATCCTAAACAATTAATTGAAGCGATTACAAAGCGCAATGTCCCAGAGGTTAGAAAAATTTTTGAAGATTATAATCTTATAGATATTGCTGAGGTTTTAAATACCATTGAAAATCCTGCAGATCTTTTGTTTATCTTTAAAACAGTACCTGCTAACTATACAGGAGAAGTTTTTACATATTTAGATAAAGATGTTCAGGAAAACTTAATTAATATATTAACTAGCGAGCAAATAAGTGCAATTCTAGATAATGTTTATACTGATGATATTGTTGACTTTATAGAGGAAATGCCTTCTAATTTAATGATGAAAATTTTGCGCTCTGCAAGTAAAGAAACAAGACAAGAAATAAACCATTTGCTTGATTATAGCGAAAACTCTGCTGGTTCAATTATGACAACTGAATTAATTGAACTAAAAGAAGAAGATACTATTAAAGAGGCAATGGATAAGATACGTAAAACTGGTAAAGAAGCAGAAACAATCTCTTATTTGTTTGTAATAGATAATTCAAGAAAACTAGTAGGAACATTGAGACTTCGTGATTTGATTTTTGCTGCTGAAAATAGCAAAATTGGCGATATTATGGAAACTGATTTTGTAAATGTAATGACAACAGATGACCAAGAAGTTGTTGCAAGTATATTCAAACGTTATGACTTAAATGCTATTCCTGTAACAACTCAAGATGGTAGATTGGTAGGTATTATTACTGTTGATGATATCATTGATGTTATTGATGAAGAGGCAACAGAAGATATTCAAAAGATGGCAGCTATGCAACCATTACAAGAAGAGTATTTAAAAATACCAGTATTTACACTTGCTAAAAAAAGAATAGTTTGGCTAATGGTATTAATGTTTTCTGCAACATTTACTGGTTTAATTATTAATAGATTTGAAGATGTTTTAATGCATCTACCAGCTTTAACAATATTTATTCCAATGCTTATGGATACTGGAGGAAACTCTGGAGGACAAACAAGTACTCTAGTTATAAGAGGACTAGCGTTAGGACAAATTACAACCAAAGATTATGGTAAGGTTTTAAGCAAAGAGATGGGGGTTGCATTAATAGCTGGCGGAAGTTTAGCGGCTTTTGACTTTTGTTGGATTTTATTTGAAAATGCAGTAGGGATAATAAAAATTACTTCTTCTGTTTCCCCATATTTAGTAGCCTTGTTAGTAGCTCTAACTTTATTTATTACTATATTTTTGGCAAAATCTATTGGTTCAACATTACCAATTATTGCTAAAAAGATAGGTTTTGACCCGGCTTTGATGGCTGGACCACTTGTTACAACTATTGTAGATGCTGTATCATTAATGGTATACTTTTTCTTAGCAACACAAATATTTAGATTGATATAGGAGGAAAGTTATGAAAATTGCGAGCATTAAATATCGAATTTTTGCTTATATTGCTGACACAATTATTAACGCGATTGTGATTATTTTAATATTGCTTTTTACATCTTCATCTTCCTTAATATCAATATTATATGGTGGAACATCAGTAATTAATATCTTTATATTGTTAAAATTAATTCAAGTTGGAATGCTGATTACAACATACTTAGTTGTGTATAGTGTAATTATTCCTTTATATACTAAGGGGCAAACTTTGGGCTACTTTTTATTTAAAATAAGAGTTGTTCAAGAAGATGGTAGCAATGTTACTTTTATGAATATGTTTATTAGAGAAATGCTAGGAAGATTAGCTCTTACACTAACTACAATGGGATTAGGATTTATAGTATCTTTTATAATAATGCTATATCGCAAAGATAATTGTGGTATCCATGATATTTTGGGAAAAACAATAGTAATAGATAAAATGACACAAGAACAATAAAATAAGGAGGTATATTTATGTCAACACCGCATAATAGTGCGAAAATAGGAGAAATAGCAAAAACAGTTTTAATGCCTGGAGATCCATTAAGAGCAAAGTTTATTGCTGATACTTTTCTTAGTGATGTAAAACAGTTTAATGCTGTTAGAAACATGTTTGGTTATACAGGTATGTATAAAGGTAAAAAAGTAAGTGTTATGGGGTCTGGTATGGGTATGCCATCAATTGGTATATATTCATATGAATTATATAATTTTTATGAAGTTGAAAAAATAATTAGGGTAGGTACTTGTGGAGCTTTTCAAGATTATATTAATGTTTATGATGTTGTTATTGCTCAAGGAGCATGTACAGATTCAAATTGGGCTAGTCAATATGATTTGAAAGGTAATACTTATAGTGCTGTTTCTTCTTTTGAATTATTAAACAAAGCCTATGAATATGCTAAAAAGAAAGATATGAAAGTCCATGTTGGCAATGTTTTATCAAGTGATGTTTTTTATGGAGCTGATTCTGAGTTTTGGAAAAACTGGCAAAGATTAGGAGTTTTAGCAGTAGAGATGGAATCATATGCATTATTTGCTAATGCTGCATTTTTAAATAAACAAGCACTAACAATTTTAACTGTGTCTGATTCTTTAGTTAATCATCAAGTTACTACTCCAGAAGAAAGAGAAAAAAAGTTTTTACAAATGATGGAAATTGCTCTAGAGATTGCATAGAGGTATTAATATGAATGGAGACACTGTTTTTGTA
>JAQUUH010000028.1 GCA_028693955.1 Bacilli bacterium | reverse complement strand
TTAATTGCTATAGTTTGGTACTTCTATGATATGCTAGGAGTAAGAAAAGCTTCATTCTCACTAGATCTAAATATGGTTAACTTCATATTCTTAATCGTATCTATGGCATTATATAAAACACCTATTAGAACTGTTCATGCTGTTAATAATGTTGCTTCAGGAGCAGCTGGTGTTATGTTGCAATTCCCATTCTATGGTGGTATTGCTGGTATGATGACATATGCTGGAGGTTCAACAGGAACTTCTCTAGCCGCTATCTTATCAAATTTCTTTATTAATATTTCTAATAATGTTACATATCCAATATTTGTCATGTTAAGTGCTGGTATTGTTAACTTCTTTGTTCCATCAGGTGGTGGACAATGGGCAGTTCAAGGACCAATTGTTATGCCAACTGCATTAACATTTGATAGAGTTACTGAAGGTAAAGCCGCTATGGCAATCGCATGGGGCGACTGCTGGACTAACTTAATTCAACCATTCTGGGCTCTACCTCTATTAGCTGTTGCTAAATTACAAGCTAGAGACATTATGGGTTACTGTATCATTGCTTTGTTAGCATTAGGTATTATTATTATCATTGGTATGTTAATTCCATAGAGATAAGAAGAACTTTTAAAAAAACAAATATTACAATTAGTCTCTAACGTCAATTTCGTTAGAGACTAATAACGAAATTAACAAAAAAAACATAAAGAACGGAGATGTGTTTATATGAGTAAAGTTTATATTGTCGCCGCCAAAAGAACTGCAACTGGAGTTCAACTTGGCACATTAAAAGATGTTAAAGCCCCTTTATTAGGAGCAGCTGTTGTAAAGCAAATGCTAACTGATGTAAAATTGGATCCTAAGAATGTTGATGAAGTATTCTTTGGTGAAATATTTACAGCAGGTGTTGGTGGCGGACCAGCAAGACAAACAGCAATTTATGCAGGAATTCCAAATGAAATAACTGCTTCAGCTGTTAATATGCTATGTGCTTCAGGTATGAAGGCCATTATCCATGGTTTTACATATATTAAAGCAGGGTTCCGCGATGTAGTAGTTGCTGGCGGACAAGAGTCAATGACACAAGCTCCATATTTAATTCCAGGTGTTAAAGCACGTTCAGGTATTAAAATGGGCGACTGGAAAGTTCAAGATCACATGTTGTATGATGGCTTAGTTGATATTTTCTACAACTATCATATGGGAGTAACTGCTGAAAATATTGCAAAACAATACGGTATTACTCGCCAGGAACAAGATGAATTTGCTTGGAATTCTACAGTAAAAGCTATTAAAGCAATAGATTCTGGTGTCTTTGATGCAGAAATAGTACCTATTCCTGTAAAAACAAGAAAAGGTGAGATACTATTTAGTCGTGATGAAACAGCTAACAGAACAACTTCACTTGAAAAAATGGGTACCTTGAGAGCAGCTTTCTCAAAAGATGGTACAATCACTGCAGCAAGTTCATCATCAATTAACGATGGAGCTTCCGGAGTTATTTTGATGAGTGAAGAAGCTTGCAAAAAATATAATTGCAAACCATTAGTTGAAGTTATTGCCTTTGGTCAAGCCGGTGTAGATCCAAGTGTTATGGGATTAGGTCCAGTTCCAGCAATTAGAGATGCTCTAAAAAGAGCAAAAATGGAACTAAAACAAATGGATTTAATTGAATTAAATGAAGCGTTTGCAGCTCAATCAATTGCATGTATTAGAGATCTAGCTAAAGAACACGGAGTATCTAAAGAATGGATCATGGAAAGATGCAATGTTAACGGCGGAGCAATTGCTCTAGGTCACGCTGTTGGTTCAAGTGGTTCACGTATCACTGTAACATTAATTCATGAATTGAAGAGAAGAAATGGCGAATATGGTATAGCTTCACTATGTGTTGGTGGAGGTATGGGTGCCACTCTTATCGTCAAAAATGTTAAATAGTTGAGTTTTGATATATCTACGAAGTGTTTACTTTTAAAAATCTACAAGTATTATAACCCCCATTCATTTGGGGGTTTATTCATATAGAAAAAATTAATAGTTTTGAAAAAGACAATTAAAACTATTGATATTTATTTGACATAGTTAGTGATTTGCAATAAAATTAAATAAAGTGCAGTATTTTGCATAGTTTTGTTTATGTATATACGTATTTATGATGATGAAACGGGGTGTATTTATGGCAGATAAGAAGAATCGCACAACAATATATCAAGTTGCTAAAGAAGCAAATGTTTCCTTAGCTACTGTTTCACGCGTTATAAATGGAAAAGGTAATGTAAATGAAGAAACTGCAAAACTTGTTCGGGATGCAATTGATAAATTAGGTTATATTCCTAGTGTTCTTGCGCGAGGCTTAGCAACAAGTTATACAACTAATATTGGAATTGTACTTCCTTCACCAAATTATGTATATATCAATAATATAATGGCAGGTATGATGGATGTATGTAAAATATATGGATATTCTCCATTAATTTTTACTTTTGAAGATGTTGAGGACGCAGCAAGGGCAGTTGATAGTGTACTTGCTTCAAGAGTTGAAGGAATTGTTGTTTTTAATTCTCAACTTACTAGTTCAGATGTTGCAAAATTTACTAAGATTTCATTGCCTGTTGTAATTATTGGCAAAGACAAATTATCAATAAAAAATGGGTTAGTAGATGTTGATTATGTATCAGAACTCAAAAGATTCATAAATGAAGAGATTAAAGGTGGCATCAAAGATATTTACTTCTTGAAAGATCCTAAAAAAGATTGGCATATGACAAATGGGTATGAAGAAGCAATTGTATCTTGTGTAGAAAAATCAAAAATAAATCTACATATAATTGAAATTGCAGATTCTTACAATGTCATTTATGATTATTTTAAAGAAAAATTTAGTAATCAAAAGCCTAATCATGAATTATATATAGCAACAAGAGATTCTCTTGGAACCGCAGTTGTTAATGCTGGGTTAGATTTAGGATATAGTGTTCCAATGGACTATGAAGTTATGGGAATTATTAGCACAAAAAATAGTATTATGAGCAGACCTCAAATGTCTTCAATTAATGTTGATTTATATGAAGTTGGTTCTATTGCTATGCGTATGCTTACAAAAATGTTGACCAGTATTGTCAATAAAAAAGAATTTATTTTTACTACTAATTATATTAAAAAAGAGACAACAAAATTTTAAGTATTGGATAGTAAATTAAATTATTGTATAATTTAGTTGTTCTGCAATGAAGAGGAAAAAAATACTAATGAATATTTAGAGAACTAATGTTAGGTGAGAGTTAGTTATTCATGGATGTTTGATACACCTTGGAGCAATAGACGTTAATCAGCGTTAATGATATAAATAAGAGTATAGATGATAATAATTATCTATAAACTAAGGTGGTACCGCGTTATTTTACGTCCTTGGAGTAAATCTAAAGGCGTTTTTTATTTAAAAGGAGAAAAAAGTATGGATTTATTAGAAGAATTGGAATGGAGAGGTCTTATTAAAGACACGACAAACAAAGATATTTTGAAAGAATTAATTAATAAAAAGGCAACTTTGTATTGTGGATTTGATCCAACAGCATCATCATTACATATTGGACATCTTGTGCCAGTTTTAACATTGAAACGTTTTCAAAGTTTTGGGCATCGAATAATTGCATTAGTTGGGGGAGGCACAGGTCTTATTGGTGACCCTTCTGGAAGAAATAGTGAACGTAAATTATTAACATTAAAACAATCTTTAGAAAATGCCGACTTAATAAAAGAACAGTTATCTAGGTTTTTAGATTTCAGTGATTCTAAAAAAACAATAATGCTTAACAACTATGATTGGTTAAGTAAAATTGATGTGATAACTTTTTTACGAGATTATGGTAAAAATTTTCCAATTAATTACATGCTTGCAAAAGATACGGTTGCTTCGCGTTTAGAAAGCGGAATATCATTTACTGAATTTTCTTATATGATTGTCCAGTCAATTGATTTTTATAATTTGTATAAAAAAGAAAATTGCAGAATTCAATTGGGTGGAAGTGACCAATGGGGCAATATAACAAGTGGGACTGAACTCATAAGAAGAATTGAAGGCGATAGCAATGTTGTTGGTATCACAATGCCTCTTATAACAAAATCCGATGGTACAAAATTTGGTAAATCTAGTGGTGGTTCCTTTTGGCTTGATGCAGAGATGACATCTCCATATAGTATATATCAATACTTTTTAAATACATCTGATCAAGATGTTGTCCATTATTTAAAAGTTTTTACTTTTTATAATAAAGATGAAATTGAAGAATTTGAAAATAAAGTTAAAGAATCTCCAGAATTAAGACAAGCTCAAAAAGCATTGGCAAAATCACTTGTTATCATGTTGCATGGTGAGCAAGCTATGGAAGAGGTTCAAAAGATGTGTGATGTCCTTTTTGGAGGAAATGTCAAAGATTTATCATTAAAACAAATTAATGTTTGCTTTAATGGAGTTCCAAATATTTTTATAAGTGAACCTAAAAATATTGTTGATGTCCTTGTTGAAGTAAAAGCAGCATCAAGTAAAAGAGAAGCTAGAGAATTGCTTGAAAAAGGAACATATTCAATAAATGGCGACAAAATTATGGACATAAACTATGTTTTTGATAAGCAAAATGCAATTGAAAATAGTGTCTTTATTGTTCGTAGAGGTAAAAAGAATTATTTCATGGTTAAAATCTCATAGATACTTTACTATTTTTTATGGTACATATAAACATTTTTTATAAAACCCTGTAAAATTTCAAAAAAATATTGTATAATAGTAAATGTCAAAATGTGAGGTGCATATTATATGGATATAAAGCAAATTAGTTATTTTGTTGAGGTTGTCAATCATGGGAGTTATTCGTTGGCAGCAAAAAAATTGAAAATTTCTCAGCCAGCTCTTAGTACTTCAATAAAAAAATTAGAAGAAGAATTGGAAGCAAAATTATTCTTTTACAGTAATAAAAAATTATTTTTAACTGATATAGGTAGAGAGTTTTATAATAATTCTAGAAAATTATTAATTGATTATAATGCTTTAATTGTTGGAATGCAAGATTTAAGCAGTAAGGATATAGGAACAATAAAACTTGGAGTTCCTGTTGTTATTGGATCAGTATATATGGCTGATATTATGGGGAGATTCAAACAAGAATATCCTAAAATTAATTTTCAAATTATTGAAGAGGGCGGAGATATAGTTGCTGACATGGTTGATAAAGGAGAATTAGATTGTGCAGCAGTCATTATGCCAACATCTAAAGTAAAATTTGATGTTCATAACACCATACCAAATAAATATGTAATTGTAGTTCATAAAGATAATCCTCTTGCTAAATATGATAAAGTCACATTTGAAATGTTGAAAAACGAAGTTTTTACTACTTTAACTAAAACTTACACAACTAACCATATTTTTATTAGTAATTGTGAAAAGGCTGGTTTTACTC
>JAQUUH010000027.1 GCA_028693955.1 Bacilli bacterium | reverse complement strand
AAATTCACCACCTTCTAATGAAATTGAATCATTCATATGTTGCAAACACATTTTTTTCATAATATCACTACCTTCTTATCTGATGATATAACATCTGATTTTATTTCTCCTAATATATTTTCAATACTATTAAACTGAATCTCAGTTAATACTAGAATGCTTATTATTCCTTCTTTAGGAACGTTTTTTCTTAATTCAGCCATTGTTTTATCAACAACAGCTTGATTAAGAGCTAATTTTGTATAAACAGATTCTTGCATCATTGAAAAGCCGTGCTTCTTAATGAATTTGACAAACAAACTATATTCGCGAACTTCAGCTTTTGAGGTCGATGGTAAATCAAAAAACATAATTACTCTCATAAACCTATATCTCATAATTTGTATAATTCTTTATCAATTTAACATTTTCTTCACCAATTGCTCTTAGTACTGATAGAACATATATTTTTATTGCATTTACGAATGTTTGTTTAGAATTATCAATTATAACAGTAATATTAAATAAATCCTGCATTTCTTTTTTTATATCTGAAGTGTCAGATAATTCTTTTACTTTATCATCTATAATTGGTCTAAATGGTTCCATTAAATCACAAGATAAATTAAAGAAATTATACTCGTTTTTATGATGAATTCCTAATTGAGTAAGATAACCATAACTTACAATCTCTCTATTGATTTGAGATAAAAGTATTGCATATCCGTAATTTAACGCCATATTAATATAGCAATCGTCACTTCTAGTAAAGCCTTCATAAAAAAGACAATTAAAATATACTTTTGCTGCATGTCCTTCGCGGTTTGTAATATCATCATTTTTTACATCCTTAAAATATTCTTCTAATAAAAGATATTCTTCCTTATCATGTTTTTTCAAAACTCTCATTTGGTTATATATTTTGTTTTCAATAATATTTTTCCATATATATGGTGTATATTTTAAATTCCATTCCATTTGATCTTTAATTATTTTAGGTGAGTTATGGTGATTATAATATGAAACTAATTCACTGCAGGGATTATTTTTTGAATCACAAAAAACTACTTTTATTCCTCTAGAACATAGTTCACAAAGCAAAGCTGAGGTAACAGCAACAGCAGTTGATTGAACAATGACAGTATGAACTTCATCCAAGAAAATACGTTTGATATCATCTTTGGTCCTAAATATTAAATAATTCAGTTTCAACTCCAACTTGGATGATGTCGAAATTACTAAAGTCCTAAATGCCATTTTTAGAGCTTAACCTCTTTTTCAAACAAGCCTGTTACTGACTTTTGAACCCAGTAAATATCTATATTACTTATATTAATATCCAAGGATATCCCTCCAGAAAATCCTTTCATAGTGTGCTCCCCTTCTTTATTAAGAAGAGTTAAATCTGATTTTGCACTTGTATTAGATAAAAGAATAAGTAATTTTTCAAGTATCACTATTTGATTATAAATTGATTGTTCTTCAAAAAAACCTCTCCTATCTTTAACATTTGAAAGAGTTGACAGTATATTTTGATATGCAAAGTAAATTGGTGAATTTGATTTAGAAACTATTTCATCAAAAACATTGAGATTATTACTTTTTGATAATTCTTTAATACCACCATCTTTATTCACATTAAAACTAATGCTATCAATTTTAGCATCAATGTTAATTACCATTTTTTTGAACCTTTGATTTGTTTTCATGATTTCTATGGATTTTTGTTTAATAATAAGTGGATTAAATTTGCATTGTAAAAGTGTGTTGTTGCTTCTTCCAGTAATTAGAAAATTTGATTTACCAATTCGAAACTCAGAATAAAATAAAATTCTTTCCATACCTTTAGTAATAACCACATCAGTTAACCCTTCTTTTTCTTCGATTATTTTTGCTAAAGATTCTCCTGTAGATTCAGCTCTAATACTATCAACCAATGATACTGGATATAGATATTTTATCTCTTTTCCTCCTTTACATCCTTTTATAACGCATAGATGCGAAAAACTTAAACTATTATATCCCCCATACTTACTAACATCACTCATTTTTACTAAACGCTCATCTTTACTTGAAGTATGAATAGGTAATAAATTACTTGATGAATTTGCTGAATATAAAGTTTGTTTATATAAATTGTATTTATCATTTTCTGGCTTATATACCAATAATTGTGAATTTGATTTAGCAATTTTCAAAACTTTTTCTTTTATTTCTTCATTCCATAAATTTTGTGTATTTCGAGAAAATACTCTCATAAAATTTAAAGAATAATTAGAAGATGGATTATCTACCATTTCTTTTACTCTTTTTCTTATATTTGATGTATATTCTCTCCATATTACATTACCTACAACAATATTTAAGTAAGCATCTACAGCATGATGTAAATCATTTAATTCTCTAATTTTATATATATTGTTATCTTTTCTAAAATCGGACACAAAACTAGCTTTAGAAAATATAATTTTTGAATTTTTATATTTTATTTCTAAAATATCTTTTAGTACTTTATTTGAATAGTTTACAGATACCAATTGTCTATTAACAAAATCATTTAGTTCTTCTTCTGTCAATTCTGTTTTCCTAGTCAAATTAGCATATTTTTTTGAACTAATTAATTTATATTTATATAACATTCCCCAAATTCTCTCGCATTTTTTATAAGTTTCTTCTTTTATTACTAGACTTAAAGGATAGATATCTCCCTTATCTTTTTGATTTATCGTTCTACATGTTAAAATCAGATTATCCATAGAATCATCTTTAATTTTGCTTTGAGGGATTAAATGATCAACATCATATTTTGTGGAGTCTATAACATCCTCAATATTGATTTTTTTACTAGTATACAAATCATAACCCATTTGTATAAAGTATAAATATAATGCCTTACCATTTAAGCGTTCGTTTGTAATAGATTCTTTTTCTAATTCTTTTTTACATTCCTCAACACTTTCCTTAAAATCATTATCAAGAATCTTTTTATCACTTAATATTGAATTTATAAATGCTTTTATAGCGTTCTTTTTTGATTTTGTTCTTTCTTTCTTGCCTTCATGACGCATTGTTTCTATAAATATTTTTTCAGGAACAGTTTTTTTTATTTTTATTATCTCATCAATTATTTTTAATCCTTGATTAACAGATTTACGTGACATAGGTGATAATGCCATTTTTTTCTCTTCAATAATTTCATTATCAGATAATGATTTCCCTTTATTATAATCCAGAATAATTTGTTTAAAATTATATTTAGGATTAAAAAGAATTTGTTGCAAATTTTCAGTTGTGTCTTCTAATAACTTAATAATTGTTTTTGCTTCTCCATTTTCATCAAAACAAAATATTTTATTTAAAAAAGCATATGAAAATGCTCCATACCCTCCAACTTTAATTTGTAAGGCTTTCTTTAGTTTATTTTCATCTAGAGAAGGATATTTTTCTAAAATTATCTCTTTTATTGAATCTTTATTATCAGTATAAATTGTACTTAATTTAATAATTTCTTCAATCACTTTTATTTGGTTGTTCTTTACATCAATCTTCCCATTCTCTGGTTTTTCAATTATGAACCCAACTTTCAAAAAATCAATATATGAATCAAGACCACTGGTTAGTTCATCATCTATTCCTTCTATAATAACTTTTTCATCAATTTCAATTCTATTGTTTTCCTTTAAACATTCAATTATTTTCTTTTTTGTAACTTTTTTTGTTTTTTTACATAAATCATAAATTAATTCTTTGTTTTCTTGACTTATTTTTTCTCCATTTATTTTTATACAATTTATTTTATCTAAAACCATATATTTTTGGTACAATAAAGAAGATTTTGGAAGAACATCTTCTCCAATTAAATATAAACATTTGTTAGTCAAATTATTAATAAAGTTAACACGTGTTTTCTTAATATCAACAATTCTTTCAAAATCCCAAGGAGTTATTTTCTCGTTAGAATTTCTTACTAACCAAGCATGATTGGACTTGTCATTAAGTGGACCAACATAGTAAGGAACTCTAAAAAGTAATAATTTATGAATTTTACTATAATCAATATTTGGATAAAAATTCTTTGCATTCTCAATTATTTTTTTAAGCTCCATCTCGTGTAATTGATAGGGAATAATGCTTGTGGAATTTAATGCAATTATTGACATATATTTGTTTTCTTCACATTCATTTAAAATATTTTCCCAATTAATATCATTTACTACTTTTTTGATTTCTGTTATTTGCTCTATCATAAATTTATTAAATTCATCGATTTTACACCTTTTTTTATTACTACCATTATGTGTAAAACAACAATAGTTAGATTCTGAAGATTTATCTTTGAATATCTTGTAATAGTATCTACTATTACCATCAAGACTTAATTTTTTATCGGTTTTAATTATCTTTTCCTTTAAATCTTTTAATTGTTTCTTGTGATTTTCATAAATTGATATCATTGATTCAGATATATACTTATAATCTTTTAAAAGCTTTTGCAATACTGAAGCGTCATAAATCTCCTTCAGCTCTGAGACCAAATCTGAATAGTCTCCAATTTCAGAATAGAGTTGCAATAATTTTTCATCACTATTTTCAGAAAAATTTATTTTAATATCTTCTTCACTATTAATTATTTTTTTAAAATTACAAGTCCCTCCAACAATAAGAGATGAAATTATATTTTGAATATCTTTATCATTGACAAAAATTATTTCTTTAATTTTCTTAATTTTTTCTTTTTTATTTGTTTTTTCATCTAATAATATTTTCTCAAGTTTCTTTTTATCCTTTACATCTAAAACATCTTCTTCAGTATCTTCTCTATCTATAAAAAACTTGTTTATATTTTCTATAGTTTTTTCATCAAATGAATCATTAAATGCTTGTCCTTCTTTCAAAAAGTTTCCACGATATTTGATTATATGATGAATCGCAAGATACAAGTAACGAATATCACTATAAGCTTTGCTATTGCCATCTATAAGAGCTTTTCTTAAGTGCCAAATTGTAGGGTATTGTTTGTAATACTCTTTTTCTTTAAAATTATCTAAAAATAATGTACTCTTATATGTCATTTCACTTGGACGATCTTCTAAATGTAACATTGATTCATTTAATCGAATGAAAAATGAGCTATCTTTTTTTTGCATTTCATCTTTAAAAATTTCTTGCAATAATTTTAGGCGATATTTCCGCCTTTCAACGCGTCTTTTTGATGCTCGAAACATTCTTCTTTCTGCTGCTGTTGATCCTTCTTGAAAAAGAGAAGAACCCCAAGCATCTTTGCCCTTCAACCTTAACAAAGAATAATTATCATTTGTAGCTGCCCATCCTACCGAGTTTGTACCAATATCTAGTCCTATAAAATATTTACCTACATTTCTGTTTTCCATTTTAATCTTGCTCCTTTTCATTTATTATGATAAAATAAAAATACAAAATAACATTAGGAAGTTCAAATAAGGGTTTCCTACAATGCCTGTAAGGGCGACCATTGGGTCATTATATAAGAAGTCGCGACGGTGACTTCTTTTGTTTTTTAATCTCATTTATCACTAAACAAAAGAAACACCTTTTTGAACATCTAGTTAATAATTCATAGTTATAAGTTATCATCTATATATAATATATTCAAGGGTATATTTAAATTTACAAATAAAAATCCTATTTATTGGAATTACTAATTCAAAATAAATAGGACATCTTTCATAATGGAGCAAGTGACGGGAATCGAACCCGCATAATCAGCTTGGAAGGCTGATGTTCTACCACTGAACTACACTTGCATGGCGGTCTCGACGGGAATCGAACCCGCGGTCTTCTCCGTGACAGGG
>JAQUUH010000010.1 GCA_028693955.1 Bacilli bacterium | reverse complement strand
CAGAAGAACTTGGAGTAAAAGATAAAGATATAGTGAAAGTAAAAGTAGATTCTCCAGAAAGAAGTCTTATTTTGGGAGATGTTGTTGTAAGGGTTAGTCCAAGTTATGCATTAGCAATGCATGTTGATACTGATGAGGCAAATGCTGGTGCATTTTCTGGAACAGTATATGGAGAAATAGTTAAGTAATTATTTTAAAAGGAGGGTTTAACAAGCCTTCTTTTTTATTAACTTGAATAAAAGTATTTAAAAAACTAAAATATTATTAGGAGGCGAAGAATATGATAAATAAAGAAGCAATTAAAATGTATTCGATTAGAAAATGTCCTAAGCTCGCCTATCTAATGTGTAATGAGTCTGGAGTTTTAAAAATCATTAAATCAATGGTTGAAAGTAATATAAACGATGAAGACATTCTTGAAAAAATTGAAGTTGATGATGAAGATATTAAACAAGAGAATATTGATACAATATATGAATTGATAAGAAGTTTTCCTAATTTATATAGTGAAGTAAAAAAAGAAATTAGTAAGAGTTCTAGTGATGATTATGTCACGAATTTTATAAATGAAATGAAAAACTTTCAAGAAGTTTCCAATTTATCAAGATTGTATGCTATTGAATTTTTTCAAGATATTGCCTATAGGGCAGATACTGTTGATGGTAGTGTTGATGGGATTGAGGAGACCTCTTCCAAAAAAATTGAAGATAACACCCAAAAATTATTAAATAATCCTAAAGTTAAAATTATCTTAGAAGGACAAGTTAGTAATGATAAATATTTAGCAAGATGGGATATTGCTATTAAAACTCCAGTTGGTTTACAAATATATGAAGTAAAAGGTACTAACAAAATTTATAGATCTAAAGTTAAAAAAAATAACGGAGAGGTAATGGTTGTAGTTGGAGAGCCAAAAAGGCAATATTTATACGATTTGGCATTTCAATATGATGTATATAAAAGTTGTGGTTTAAAGATTTCAGGTCTTAATTTTATTTGTTTAAATCCTAATTTTAAACTTAAAAAAGAAGAAATGTCTTATCCAATAGATAAAGAGTATCTAGATAAATTATTTGTTATATATGACAAAGTCTACCTTTCATCAAAAAAAGAAGAATATACTTTCTTGGAATATTTTGAAAACAAGATGTATGTAAACCAAAAAGGTAATAGAGATTATCCGGATTTAGAAGAATTAAAAATAAAAGTTGAAGAAGCAGCATACAGTAAAAAAGAACCGCCAACATATTTAATGTATGAATGTCGTAAAAATCAGGGATGTATAATGAAAAGTATATGTCATCCCAAAATAGATGATAATCATATATTTACATTAACTAATAACATGAAAAATGGCGGAAATTATGCAACAACCCAAAGATTAATTGAAAATGGAGTTTATAAAATAAACGAAATTCCTCATGAAATAGTACAAGAGAAATATCCTTTAATTAAAAAAAGAAATTCTGATGGTTTAAAATATAAATCTATTGCTAGAATGCAAATAGAATGTGCAAAAAACCATTATAGTGGTATAAATTTTATTGAAAAGAAATATTTAAAAGAACTTCTTGACAAAGATTATACTATTTATCCATTAATATTTTTTGATTTTGAGACTTTTTCTTATCCCATTCCTCTTGTTGAAAACCAAAGACCTTGGGAACAGATATGTTGTCAATATTCCATGCATGTTGTTGAAGAAAATTATGATTTAGATAAACACAATTTTGTAATTGGTAAAGGGGGAGGCATTTCTCATTATGAGTTTATTGGGCATCCTTTTGAAGATGGTTATAAAAATCCTGAACAAGATCTACTATTAACATTTAAAAACCAATTAGAAAAAGAAAATGTGGATTATAAGAATGGTAAATTTACATTGATAGTTTATAACAAAAGTTTTGAAACAACTCAATTTAAAAGAATGGGAGAAAAGTATCCACAGTTTGGTGAGTTATGTGCTATTAGTGTAGAAAGAATTGTAGATTTATTGGATTTCTTTCAATATGGCTGGTGGTATAGAAAAGATTTTAATGGTCGAAATTCTTTAAAGGTTACACAACCAAATATTATCAAAGATGAAAAAATTTATTCGTGGTATCAAGGATTAAGTTATGATTTACAATCAACATTAGATTATAAACAAGGTCAAGTTCATAATGGTGGAGTAGCTTTAGATGTGTATCAAACATTATTAAGAAAAAATGCTTCAAAAAAGTTAAAAAAACAAGAGCATGATGATTTTATTAAAGCATTGTTGGCTTATTGTAAAATAGATTCATGGGGTACAGTTATTTTATATGATACTATAAAAAAATTAGATATTAAAATTGATGAAAAAAATATTGATATTGGAATTGATGATTTGAATTTGTTTGATGAATACGGGAGTTAGTTATAAATCATATAGTTTATTATTTGCTAATATGATAAAATAATATATTAAAAGGATGATTAAATAGTGATTAATTTTCTTAAACTTTTTTTCTTTACTATTATTGGTGGTTATTCTTCTTTTCTAGCCAATAGGGGGATTGCCATTTTTAATCACCAATTACGTTCCTCATATGGAGAATATCGTTATAATGATATAAATAGAAAAGAATTATATAAACATGCAATAAAACTTGGAGTTCCTTTTATTTTAGGGGCAATGTTGCCGATTTCTATTGCAACTAATTTGCTATCTTTTTATATAATTTTTGTTATTAGTGATATTATCGGGTTATATTTTGAAAAGACTATTAAAGGGACTTTTTTGAGCTGTTTAACAGGAGCAATCGTTGCTGGATCATTAAGTATTATATTTGATTTATTTATGCAATATTTCCCAACTATATTTACAATAGATTTTATGAGTCAACTTGGCGGAATTTTTGGCCCAATATTAATGTGTTTTGCTCTTATTCCTGCTGTGGCTATAGGAATTGAACATGGTCCTAAAAAATCTTTATCTGCGTGTTTTATAACATTATTAATATATATTTTGACATTGAGATTTTTACCAAATCTTGCTGTAGGTACTGCTTTTTTTGTGGGGACCTTAATATATTTACTTCTTTCTATTAAAAATAAGAAAAAAGTGGAATTTAATAATGAACAAATAATACAATTTAAAGATAATATTGAAATAATTAGAAAAAATAAATGGTTTTTAACAATAATGGGTGGAATTTTAGCTGCAGGTTCATATTATTTTATTGTTTCTACAGATGTATTGGCCCAAATTCTTTTATCGGTTGGAAGTGGAGTACAAGCAGGATTTGTGATGCTATTTATAACGCTTTCAGTTATACCAAAAGTTTTCAATAGTTCAAGCGAAAGTGGAGCTTTTAATCCCATAGGATATGGATTTTCGATAATGATTGGTTATTTTGCTACTTATATTAATGGCACTTTGGGTTTGGTTGTTGCTATAATATTGGGGTTATGTTTTGCATATCTTGAAGCTACAAGTTTTAAAGTCGTTGCTAATTTTTTAGATAAAAGACAATCGATGAGAGTTATGGGGGAAAATATGAGAGTATCATCAATGGTAGTTTTAGATTTTTCTTTACTTGTTGGCTCAATGCTTGTTGCTAACAATATTTACCCTGGTGTTGGATTTATATGGGTGTTTGCTTTTTGGTTTATAAATCGTAACTCTCAAAAAAAATATGTTCAACAAATAGCAATAGGACCAACTTCAATTATTTTGATGGGTCTTGTTATAAATGTTCTTAAAATGTTAAATTTACTTATTTAGTAGGAGGCAAAGTTATGAGTAATGTATTTGTAGAAAAGATATATGTAAAAAATAGTGATGTTGATATGCATGATAGGTGGAAATATTCTTCTATACTAGATGTTATACAAGAGATTAGTTCACATCATATGTCAACAATTAAAAGCGATAATTCAGAGTTAATAAAAGCAAATTTGGCTTGGGTTATTGCAAGAGCAAAAGTTGAGATGGCTAGAATACCATCTTCAGAAGAACAAATAACTGTTAAAACTTGGGTTAGTACGCCAATAAAGTTTATATACCCACGCTATACATTATTTGAAGATGAAGAAGGTATAGAAATAGGTAAAGCAGTAGAATTGTGGAGTATAATAGATGTAAAAACTCACCAAGTAATACTTGCTCCCGAAGGCAAAATCAACTATTTTAAAACAGATGAAAATGCTTTAATTCCATTGACTTTACCTGCATCATTAAATATGGATAATTTAGATAAACAAACATATTATAAGAGTGTATATTGTGATATTGACTTAAATCAGCATGTTAATAATACTAAGTATTTTGATTGGATATTTAATATTATTGATCCAATATTTTTAAAAACTCATTTTGCAAAGTCAGTACAAATTAATTATGTTAAGGAAATAAAAATTGGAGAATTAGTAAAACTTGAATGGTCATTAGTGAATGATAAACTTAAAATTCATGGTAGCGTTGATGATAAAATATGTTTTAGTGCAATGTTAGATTTTATAGGAGGTTAATTATGATTGGTATAATTGGAGCTATGGATGAAGAAATAGCCAAAATAAAAGAACAAATGATTATACAAAAAGTAAATGCTGTAGAACATTTTGTGTTTTTTGAAGGGAAACTAAATAATATTCCAATAGTTCTTGTAAAATCGGGAATTGGCAAAGTTGCTTCTGCAATTACAGCAACATTGTTACTTTCAAATTACAAAGTAGACCAAGTAATTAATGTTGGAACATGTGGAGGAATCAATAAAGAAATGAAGCCATTAGATATTTTCATTTCAACAAGTGAAGTATATGGTGATGTAGATTTAATGGCATTTGGTTATTCATATGGACAAATGGCTAAATGCCCTAAAAGTTTTTCTCCAGATGCAAAATTAATTGAAAAAACTATTGAAGTATGTGAAAAATTAAATTATCCTTACTTTGTTGGAACTATTATATCAAATGATTCTTTTACTACAAAAAGAGATTTAATAGATAGTTTAATTAGTAAATATTTTTTTGATATTAAAATAGGGGCAGTAGATATGGAGAGTGCAGCAATAGCACAAGTATGCTTTATGTTTAATACAAAGTGTTTAGTTTTAAGGACTATAAGTGATATTATAGGTCAAGACAATCAAGTACTATCTTTTGAAGATAGTGTTAAAGTTTCTAGTGAAAAAATCACTAGAATACTATTTGAATTAGTAAATGTTTTATAAATAAGGAGAATGACAATGGATAATAGTGTTGAAAACAAAAAATATAGGTTTGTGGTTGCTGGATGGGGACCTAGGACTTTAGCGTTTCTAATTGACGTTGCAATTTTTATAGGGTTGATATTGTTGTTGAATATGGGAGTTAGACCTTTATTAGAATTAATTTTGGGGCCAGATAAAATGGAGGCAATATATAATGTTGAAGAATCAACATTGAGATTTGGATATTTAATAAATGCAATATCTGGTCTTGTTGCAGGTTTACTTGTTTACTTTTTTGTTCCAATGTATTTTAAAAACGGAAAAACATTAGGAAAAAAACTATTAAAAATAAAAGTAGTCAATAAAAATGGTTCTAAGTTAACAAATTTGAAAATTTTCACAAGATTTATTATTGGAATATGGGGAGTAGAGTATGTTTTCTCTTTATTTGCAGTTTTTATTCCATTTGCAATATCTCTTTTGTTCTCACTTGTTAACCAATACCATCAAGCAATTCATGATCTTCTAGTTAATACCGTAGTTGTTGAAGACGAAGAAATATTGGTTGAATTTGCTAAAAAGGAAGAAAATAAAATAACTGATGAGGAAAATAAACCAGTTGATGTACGTATAGAAAGATAAGGATACTAGATAATTTATTTTAAGTATTGTGATTAAAACAATACTTTTTTTTAACTAATTTATGCTATTATATGACTATCTGGGGTGAATTTTATGGAGTATATAATTATATTTTTTGCTATAGTCATAATCATAATATTGCTTAGTTATTTTGTTTTTATGAAAGTTTTTTATGTTAGAAAGAGAAGAAAATATTTTGATGAAGAATATTTAAGGGCAAGATTTAAAATAAATAACTATGAAAAAACAATTAAATGGTTAGATAAGCAAGAAATAGAAAATGTTAGTATTGCTTCTTTTGATGGCTTAAAACTTTGCGCTAGATATATAAAAAATAGACCGTATAATAACAAAACAGTAATTTTAGTACATGGATATAGATCAAATAGTAACAGGATGCTAGAGCTTGCTCAAATGTATTATGAAAAATTTAGTTGTGATGTGCTTCTTATAGACTTAAGAGCACATGGATTAAGTGAAGGTAAATATATTGGGATGGGAGCTGTAGATAGTAAAGACTTGCTTGGCTGGATAAATTATTTAAATCTTAAAGGTGATAGTAAGATAATTTTGCATGGTTTTTCTATGGGGTCTGCAACAATTATGTCTATATCAGATTTGAAGTTACAAAATCTATCACTAATTGTTGAAGATTGCGGGTTTGCTTCAGCACAAGAAGAGTTTTTCTATAAGATGAAACAAGAAATATTTATACCAGCATGGATACTTTATCCTCTTGTATCTTTGTTTTGTAAAATGAAAATGGGTTTTTATTTAAAAGAATGTGACCCAATAGATCATGTAAAAAATTCAAGATATCCAATGTTGTTTATTCATGGGAATGATGATACATTTGTTCCTGTAAAATTTGCTTATGAACTTTACAATATTTGTCCTTCTTCTAAAGATATATTGATTATTGATAAAGCAGCACATACATTAGCCTACAGGGTTGATAGTAAAGCATATGAAGAGAAAATAAGTGATAGTATTAATAAATACTTAAAAAACTAATAAAGTTATTGAAAAAATTGATAAATTGCGATAATATAATAAGGCGCAGTTTATTTGGACCATTAGCTCAGCTTGGTAGAGCAACTGACTCTTAATCAGTGGGTCGCGGGTTCGAATCCCTCATGGTCCACCATTTAAATTTTATAAAAAAAGAAAGTCCTTTATTAATAGGGGATTTTTTATTTTGCTTATTTAAGTTTTTGTTAAAATGTACGAAAAATGTATGAATTCTATAAATTGTCAATATAATTGATTGTTTCTTTTTCAGTACTTGTATAAGAAATAAAATACAATCAAGGTCAAGTAGACTAGAAAGACAAAATTGTTAAAATTGGCGGACAAATGTACATAAAAAAAGAAATAGACTCCCCGCTTCGGGAACTTAATCCCAAAAAGTTGGTTGCATCTACTTCTTCTATTCCTAATATAGAAGATAGAGTAAAGATGTCAAGAGAAAAGTAGTAACAATAATGTTATTAAGAAGTTGTATTAAGATAAAAAATATTTGTGAGTTTAAGAAAAATTATAATGTAAGTATTTTGTTTATACATATAAATCATTTTGGTGTAAATAAAATATATTTTATATTAATAATGACTTTAAAGGTTTATTTTACTTGTGATATAATTTTTAAAAAGGGGGAGAGTTATGAAAAAATACAAAATAATATTTTTGATAACAATGATTTTACCATTTTTAGTAACTATTGTATTTTTGTTTTTTCTTCCTGATTCTATTCCAGCTCATTACAATGCTTTAGGAGAAATAGATAGATGGGGAAGTAAATATGAGATGATAATTATACCAATAGCTTCTTTAGTAATGTATGGTTTTTTCTTGTTAATGATTAAAATTACTAAAGAAAAACAAAATGTAAAAATACTTTTAATAAGTGGAATTGTAATGCTTATAGTTTTTTTGGTAATGACAATAGTTTTCAATGTGAAGGCATATTTAATAACTTCTAATACTACATATAATTTCAATTTTGATATTTATAAAATTATGAGTTCAATGCTAGGTATAGTATTGATAATAATTGCCCCATTAATGAAAAAAGCAAAATTAAATTCTATTTTTGGGTTAAGAACATCGTATAGTATGAAAAATGAAAAATCTTGGCAAATAAGTCAATTATATGGATGTTATATTATGTTAATAAGTGGTTTGATTATTCTAATTGGTAGTTTGTTTTTCTTAAGTGGCATAAATTGTATGATTTTGTTAGTAGTTATTCTTTTGCTAGATGTCATATTATCTTACATATTTTCTAAAAGAGCATATAAAAAATCACTTTAGGAGATTAAAAACATGGAACAAGAACTATATATTAAATTGCTTAGAAAAGAACTTGTTGAGGCCAAAGGGTGCACAGAACCTTTGGCAATTGCCTATTTATCTTCTGTTGCAAGAAGTTTTTTGGAAGAAGATCCTGTAGAAGCAATCCTATATTGTTCCAGTAATATAATAAAAAATGCAAGATGCGCCATGGTTCCAGGATGTGAAGGATTTTATGGAGTTTATGCTAGTTGTGCATTAGGAATATTTGGAGGAGATTCCAAACTAGGGTTTGATTGCATTTCAAAAATTACAGATAAAGAAAAAAAACTTGCACAAGAGTTTGTGAATAATAAAAAAATAAAATTAGAAAACCTTAAAACTAATTGTAAACTACATTTAGAAATAGATTTAAAGGGTTCTAAAGACAATATTTTTGTAGAAATAAAAGATTATCATCTTAATGTTGTAAAAATAAAGAAAAATAGTAATATAATTTATGAAAATAAAAAATATAAAGATAATAATAATTTAGATAATTATAGTGGAATATTGACTTTTAATAAAATATATGAATTTATTGAAAGTATTGATATAGAAAAAGTTGTTTCTATTTTAGAACCTCAGTATAAACATAATTTAGAAATAGCAAAATATTCGATAGATCATCCTAATTTTGGATTAAATATTGGTAAAATAATATTAAATAATGATAAAAGTGTTTTTGGAAAAATTAAGGCATATACTTCAAGTGCAAGTGAAGCTAGAATGTGTGGTTGTAATATGAGTGTTGTAATAAATTCTGGTAGCGGAAATCAAGGGTTATCTTCTTCGTTGCCAGTAATTATTTATGCCATGGAAAATAATATAGATACTGAAAAAATGTATAGGGCTCTTTTACTTGCTAACTTACTTACAATAGCGCAAAAAAATAAGATAGGATCTTTGAGTGCTTTTTGTGGTGTTGTTTCAAGTTGTGGTAGTTCGGGAGCAGCGATTACTTATCTTGCTGGTGGAAGCAAAGAACAAGTAATAAAAACTTTAAAAAATCACTTGGCAACTGTACCAGGTATTATATGTGATGGTGCAAAGGCATCATGTGCGGCTAAAATTGCAGCATCACTTGATTCGGCCATAATGGCACACCATTTAGCAATGAATAATTTATGTTATGCCAATGACGAAGGAATTTTAAAAGATAATGTTGATGAAACTATTTCTATTGTTTCTAATATTGGAAGAGATGGAATGAGCAAAACAGATGAGGAAATAATGAAGGTTCTTGTAAAATAGTTTTGACATTTTTGAGTAGTAGTTGTAATATATAGACACCCTATGGGGGTGGTAAAATGAAAGAGAAATATAGAATAATCGGTATGACTTGTGCTGCTTGTAAAAATAGTGTTGAAAGATCCGTTAAAAAATTAAGTGGTATAAGAAGTGTTGATGTAAATTTAATGACCAATATAATGTTTGTTGATTATGATGAAAAAGTAATAAGTAAAAGTAAAATATTTATTGCAATAAAAAGTGCAGGCTATGATGTTAGTGAAAATATTGAGGCAAATAAAGACACTTCAGTTAAAAATATGAAGAGAAGACTTTTGCTTTCAATAGTTTTTTTAATTCCATTAATGTATGTCTCAATGGGTAGCATGTTAATGTTACCTATGCCTTTATTTTTAACAAAATCAGAAAATTATATATGGTTTTCTTGTTTGCAAATATTGTTGGTTTTGCCAATAATAATACTAAATTTTAATTATTTTAAGGTGGGATTTAAAAGATTATTTAAATTAGATCCTAATATGGATTCATTAATAGCAATAGGATCAGCTTCAGCATTTTTATATGGAATAATTTCTATGATTTTTATGATTATTAGTAACATAAATAATGGAGGACATTTTGTTGATATAATGCATGCTGATTTATATTTTGAAGCAACAGGTACAATATTGACATTAGTAACACTTGGAAAATATCTTGAAGAGGTTTCTAAAGGAAAAACAAGTGATTCCATTACTAAGCTAATAAATTTAGCTCCTAAAACTGCAATTATAAAAAAAGAAGAGAAAGAATTAGAAGTTTTGGTAAGTGATATAGTGGTTGGTGATTTAGTAATTATAAAGCCAGGAATGTCTTTGCCTGTTGATGGTATTATTGTTGAAGGAAGTTCTAGTATTGATCAATCTTTAATAAGCGGAGAAAGTCTTCCTATTGAAGTAGGAAAAGGCAGCAAAGTTCTTGCAGGAACCATAAATAAAAGTGGATATTTTATTTATAAGGTTGAATTGATTGGTGAAGATACTACTTTATCTAGAATAATTTCTCTTGTTGAAGAAGCTAGTAATTCAAAAGCTCCAATTTCAAGATTGGCTGACAAAATAAGTGGGATATTTGTTCCTATAGTAATAGCAATATCACTTATTACTTTGGCAATTTGGTTATTTTTAGGAAAAGATTTTGAATTTTCTTTATCAATGGCAATATCAGTATTGGTAATATCTTGTCCTTGTGCTTTGGGCTTAGCAACCCCTGTAGCAATTATGGTAGCAACAGGCAAGGGAGCAGAAAATGGAATTTTAATTAAAAAAGCTGAAGCATTAGAAATGCTTAATAATATTGATGTACTTGCAATTGATAAAACAGGAACTATAACAAAAGGAGAACCAAGAGTAGTTAGTGTTTTTAGTTTGATTAATGAAATAGAATTATTAGGTATAGTTTCTTCAATAGAAAAAAAATCAGAGCATCCATTAGCCGAGGCTATAATTAAATATGCAAAAGATAATAATGTTGATGACATTTATGATATTGAAGAATTTGAAGCAATTTCAGGTCGTGGTGTTTTTGGCGTTATTAATGATGATAAATATTTAGTTGGTAATAAGAGTTATTTAGAAGAAAATAATGTTAAAATTGATGATTATGAAAAAGAATTTCAACAAGGGATGACTAATTTATATATAGCAAAAAACAATAAATTTATTGGTTTTATTGGAGTCAGTGATGTTTTAAAAAGTAGCAGTGCAGAGGCTATAAAAGGCATTATTGAAAAAGGAATTGAAGTTATTATGATAACTGGTGATAACAAAGAAAGTGCTAAATCAATAGCAGAAAAAGTAAATATTAATAAAGTATATAGTGAAATGACACCAGAACAAAAAAGCAAAGTTATTAAAGATATTCAAAGCAAAGGTTTGAAAGTTGCAATGTGTGGAGACGGAATAAATGATGCCCCATCATTGATGATGGCTGATGTAGGCATTGCAATTGGAAGTGGTACAGATATTGCTGTAGAATCTGCCGATATAGTACTTGTAAGGAATGATTTATTAGATGTCTATGGTGCAATAGAATTAAGTCGTAAAACTATAAACAATATAAAGCTAAGCCTTTTTTGGGCATTTATTTATAATATAATAGGTATTCCAATTGCAACAGGTATTTTCTATCAAGCATTTTCATTAAAACTTAATCCAATGATAAGTGCTTTGGCAATGAGTTTTAGTTCGGTGTGTGTAGTTTTAAATGCTCTTAGATTAAAAAGTTTTAAAATTAATAAAAAGGAGGGAAAAGTTATGAAGAAAGAAGTTTATATTGAGGGAATGATGTGTGAACATTGCAAAAAAAAAGTTGAAGAAGCATTAAGAAAAATAGATGGTATAACTAGTGTGGAAGTGGTTTTAAAAACAGGGCTAGCTCTTGTAAATCTAAATAAGGAAGTTAGTGATGAACAAATAAGCAAGGCAATTTCTGGTGCTGGATATGATGTTAAGGAGATAAAATAATGAAAGCTGATAAAAATAAGGTTAACAATTTGTTGAAAACTGCAAGAGGTCAAGTAGAAGGAATATTGAAAATGGTTGAAGAAGATAGGTATTGTATAGATATTTCTAACCAAATACTAGCTACTTATGCGATTTTAAGTAAAGTAAATACAGAAATATTAAAATCCCATCTAGAACATTGTGTAAAAGATGCAATTAATAGCAATGATGTTGATAGCAAAGTTAAAGAGTTAGAAAAAATAATTGAGAAGATGGCAGAGAAGTCTTTATAGTTGTAAAAATGATTATTATCAATTAAAATTAAAAGCAGAAATGAGTGATAAAATGATTACAAAAAAGATTTGGCAAGAGATAAGAAAAGCAGAAAGTATTGTTATATTTAGACATATAAAGCCAGATGGAGATGCATATGGAGCACAAATGGGATTAAAAGAATTAATTACTTTTAATTTTCCAACCAAAAAAGTTTATTGTGCTGGAGAAATATCATCACACTGGTCAAAAATAATGGGAGATACAGACACTGATTTGAGTGATGAGATAATAAAGCAATCACTTGTGATAATTTTAGATGTTGCAAATAAAGCGAGAATAGATGATCAAAGATTTTTATTTTCTTCAAAGATAATTAAAATAGATCATCATATTTTTGTTGAAGAATTCGGTGGTATTGAATGGGTTGACACTTCAAGTATGGCAACTTGTGAAATGATTACTAAAATGGCTTTCGATAATAATGCAAAGATTAATTCAAAGGCTGCAACGAATTTATATTGTGGCATTATTACCGATTCAGGTAGATTTTTATTTTCAAATACAACAGCTCAAACATTAATATATGCTGCTAAATTAATTGATAAGGGTGTAGATATAAATAATTTATATTCTTTTATTTATGAAAATACAGAAAAAGAAGTAAGATTCAAAGGGTATTGCCAATTGAATTACAAAACAACAGAGCATGGAGTAGCCTATATGTTTATTACTAGTGAATTGCGAAAACAATTTAATATTAATGAAAATTATGGAGCAGGGTCAGTCAATGTTTTGTCAAACATTGAGGGAGTAAATATCCATGTTTTCTTTTCTGAAAAAGAAGATGGGAAAGTTAAAGTTGAACTTAGATCAAAAGCTTTACCAGTAAATATAATTGCCACTAAATACGGAGGCGGAGGTCATAAATTAGCTTCAGGAGCTATTGTTCCTTCTTGGGAGATAGCAGAACAATTGCTAAAGGATTTAGATGATTTATGTAAGGAATCTGCAGAACACTATGAAGCTATATTCTAAAGAGTTTGCCATTGCTAAAGAAGCAATTATTAAAGCAAGTGCTGCTGTAATGGATGTTTATGAATCATCAAAAAGTTTAGATATTGAGATTAAAAACGATAATTCACCTGTTACTAGAGCAGACTACATTTCAAATAAAATAATTGTTGATCAATTAAAAGATGCATTTCCTAGTTATGGTATTTTAAGTGAGGAAACAAATGATGATAAAAGTCGTTTGGAAAAAGAATATATTTGGATAATTGATCCTTTAGATGGCACAAAAGATTTTATAAAGCATGATGATGAGTTCGCAATTAATATTGCTTTAGCAAAAAATGGAGAAATCGTTTTGGGTTTAATAATGGTTCCAGTTATTAATGAGTTATATTATGCAATAAAAGGTAAAGGAAGTTACATTTTAAATAACAAAGGAGAAAATTTAAAAATTAAAGTCTCAAATAAAAAAGATAATTTAATCCTTGCAATTAGTAGAGAACATGTTTCTAAAAAAGATTTAGAGTTTATATCTCAAAATAAAAATTTAATTAAAGAGGTTAAAAAGTGTGGTAGTTCATATAAAAGTTGCCTACTTGCTAAAGGAGAGATTGATGTTCAATTAAAACTTGCGCCAGGTTCTAAAGAATGGGATATAGCCCCTTGTGATTTATTAGTTAGCGAAGCAGGAGGAGTTTTTAGTAAACCAAATTCTGAAAAATATGTCTATAACAAAGAAGATGTTAATAACTATGATGGGTATATAGCTTTAAATAAATCTAGAAAAGAATTTTATGAAAGGTAGTGGTTTTTTATATGTATGAAGTATATAATGGCAAAATGTTTAGTAGAGTTGCCGCTTTAATTGTAGATTTAATAATAGTTTTGTGTATTTTTGTAACAATAGACATATTAATTACAAAAAATGTAGCAAATAATCTATGGCAGTATGATGCCAAAATATCTCAATATGAAAGCTACCAAATAGATTATGGTATAGCATATAAAGATGAAGAAGATAATCTAATTTATATAGAAGATGTTGATGAATCTATTCTGGATGCTTTTAAAAATGATGAAAGTGTTATGTCTTTAGCACAAGACATTACGACTTTACAGATAATTCAAATATCTTTTGATCTTTTTATTTCAGAAATTTTAGTTTTTTTTGTTTTACCATTAGTCTTTAAAAATGGTCAAACTCTAGGCAAAAAATTAATGAGATTAGGACTTGTTAATTCAAAAGGATTAAAAGTTGCCAATTGGGCAGTTTTTGCGAGATTTATAATAGGAATATATGCAGTAGAATCAATTATATCTGTTTTAACATTTTCGCCAATACCTTTAATACTTTCTTTTATAATTGCAATTTTTACTAAAAAGAAAACAGCACTACATGATTTGATTGCAGGAACAAGGGTTATTGATATTGATAAAACTATTATCTTTGAGACCTTTGAAGAAAAAAGTGCAGCAATAGAAGAGTATGAAAAAACTAAGAAAAAAGAGGCGGAACCTAAAGTCATTAGTGCCTAGAATGTAAAAAAGTATATATAAATTAAAAACCTAAATAGACATAGTAGCATTTTTTAACTATAATGTAGTTATAATAAACAAAAATACTAATATGCTAAACAAGTTTAATGCATTTTGTGTTATCATTTAATTGACAATATATGATTTGTATTTTTTGGTTGTTATCGATGTTATATTAATATGCATAAATGGGAGAATTGAATATGGAAGTAGTATTAAAAAGCTTATCTAAACACTTTACTGATCGGAAGGGTAATGTTGCTAAAGCACTTAATGATTTAGATGTTACAATTCCTTCAGGAAAATTGATTGGTCTTCTAGGTCCTTCGGGATGTGGAAAATCAACAACTCTTTATTTGATTGCTGGTCTTCACAAGCCAACACAAGGTCAGATATTTTTTGGTGACAGTGATGTCACTAATGTTCCACCCGAAAAAAGAGGAATTGGCTTAGTTTTTCAAAACTATGCTTTATATCCACATCTAACGGTTAGACAAAATATAATGTTTCCTCTAGAAAACATGAAAATGCCTAAAGATGAGGCTATTAAAATAGCTCAAGAGATGGCGGATTTAGTTGATATTGGAAAATTGATGGACCGTAAACCAAAAGAATTATCTGGAGGTCAACAACAAAGAGTTGCTATTGCTAGAGCGTTAGTTAAAAAGCCTCGTGTTTTGCTTCTTGATGAACCATTAAGTAATCTTGATGCAAGATTAAGATTGCAAACTAGAGAAGAAATAAAGAAAATTCAAAGAGAAACTGGTATTACTACAATATTTGTTACTCATGACCAAGAAGAAGCAATGTCTATTTCTGATGAAATAATATTAATAAATGCTGGAGTCTTTCAACAAATGGATCATCCTCAAAAAGTATACGATGAACCAGCCAATTTGTTTGTAGCAAAGTTTTTAGGAAATCCAGCCATTAATATTTTCCATGGACAGATTAAAACTGGTGTTTTGTCAGTAAATGGAGTGGAATTGGATAAAGGATTTAAAGGAGAAGATAGAAATGTTGTTGTTGGTGTAAGACCAGAAGCTTTCTATTTAGATAATAAAGGTAAAATAGAGATAAATGTAGAATTTGTAGAACATATTGGAAGAGATATCACTGTCGTTGGTAATGTTGAAAATCAAAATGATAGTAAAGTAAGAATAATAATTCCAAGTGACCACTATAATGATGTTTTCGATAAAAGCAGATTAGGATTCACTCCAAAAAGAATGTATATATTTGAAGAGACAGGGGAGAGGATTAAATAATGCTAGAAGATAAAAAAGATGGTTGGAAAGCGGCGATAGCTTTAGCCCCCGCGATGATATTTCTAGTCGTGTTTATGTTTTTTCCACTAGTAAACACAACAATAATGTCATTTATGGAAGGGTTCCAATTTAGAGCAAATGCAGGAATATTTGCCATAAGTCATCGTTATCAGGGTATTGGATTTCAAGAATATATTAATGTCTTAAGAGATCCTATATTTTTGACAGCTTTAAAAAATACTATGGTAATGGTAGTAATATCTGTTCCAATATCAGTAATTCTTGGATTACTTGTATCTGTATGTTTGAATAATATTAAAAGACTACAAAATATTTTTCAAACAATATTCTTCTTGCCATATGTAACAAACACAATAGCCTTAGGTATGGTATTTAAGGTTATGTTTTCTACAAATAATGGATTAATAAATTTAATAGTTGAAACTTTTGGTGGAGATAAAATAGCTTGGCTTACAGATGCTACAACAAAAGGTTATTGGTCTGCTCTTTTTGTAATAACTTGCTATACTGTTTGGTCAGGATTAGCTTTTAAAATACTAGTATTTTTGTCAGGTTTACAAAGCATTGATAAACAATACTATGAGGCTGCAAGAATTGATGGAGCATCTAGGGCAAGAGTATTTTGGAAAATTACAGTTCCATTACTTTCACCAATGATTGCATATATTACGATAACTTCATTTATTGGAGCGTTTAAGGCATATGAATCTGTAATTGCTGTTTTTGGAAGAGGTTCATATATTTTTGGTCCAGCAGGAGATACTAATATGTGGATAACTGTTGTAGGTTATGTTTATAAATTGTTACCAAGTTTAATGACACCTGGTAATTTATCGAAGGCCTCTGCAGGATCTGTTATATTGCTATTAATTATTTTAGCCTTTACTGGTATCCAACTTTATGTAAGTAAAAAAAGGGTACATTATTAAGGAGGGGTAATTATGGAAAAAGAAATGTATTTTGCCAATGAAAAAGCTCTTCGTTCATATAAAAGAAAAAGATTTTTAAGTCAATTTCTCTTGTATTCTTTTTTGGTGTTAGTAGCTATATTTATTTTAATTCCTTTTTATTGGATGTTGGTTACATCATTAAAAACAACAGCAGAAGCAGATTTGTTAAAACCAACATTATTCCCAAAATATATTGCTTGGGAGAATTATATTTATGTTTTTAGTCAAGTATCTTTATTTGGTAAATATTTTTTAAATACATTATTTGTTTCTATTTGTACAACTACTTTAGTTGTAATTACTACTGTAGGAGCAGCTTTTGCTTTTTCAAGATTAAATTTTAAAGGAAGAGATGCTTTATTTGCAGTGCTTTTAGTTACAATGATGATACCAGGAGAAATGATGATAATAACAAATTACATGACAATATCAGTTTTGGGATGGATGGAGACTTATAGAGCTCTTATTTTCCCATTTAGTGTTAGTGTATTCTATATATTCTTTTTAAGACAATCATTTAAACAAATTCCTAATGAATTATATTTAGCAGCAAAAGTTGATGGTGTTGGAGATTTTAAATACTTATTTAAAGTAATGATTCCAATTGCTATTTCTTCAATAGTTACAATAATTATTTTAAGTCTAATGGGTGCTTGGAATGCTTATATATGGCCACAACTTGTTGCCAATGCAGGTCCTCACAGAATGATTGCTAATGGTCTTATGACAGTTTTTACAGATGATTTTAGAACTCAGCAGAATATGCAACTTGCCGCATCAACTATTGTTACTACACCACTTATTGTTTTCTTTATAGCATTTAGAAAATACATAATGAGAGGTGTATCAAGAAGCGGTATAAAAGGTTAGATAGGTATACTCATCACTTGTGCGTGATGTTTATATAAATTATTAAGAAAAGGGGAAGATGAAATGAAAAAAACATTATCTACATTAGTACTTGTTTCTGTATTATCTGCCACTGCACTTGTTGGTTGTGGTGGTAATGGCGGAGATGATTACAACTTGCCAGAAGTTAACATTGTTTCTTTAGATACTTTAGAAGCAACAACAACAACAATTAAATTCTGGCATCCATTTGGTTCAAGCACAGAAGCTGCTCTTCAAAATGTTGTTGCTGATTTCGAAACGGCATATCCTTATATTGATGTTGAATTAGAGACAAAAGGTGGATATGACAATTTGAAACAAGCTGTAACTTTGGAAATTCCAACAGGAAATACTCCAAATGTTGTTCTAGGCTATCCTGATCATTTTGCAGAATATTTAGCAGGTGAAGTTTTAGTACCACTAAATGATTTTATTGAAGCAAAAGATTCAGAAATTGGCTTAGATGATTTCGACGATATTTATGCCAACTATATGGTTGAAAACCAACAATTTTATGAAGGGTATACATTTGGTTTACCATTCAACAAATCGACAGAAGTTTTGACTTATAATAAGACATTCTTTGATGCACATAATTTAGAAGTTCCTGAAACATGGGCAGAATACCGTTCAGTATCTGAACAAATTCTTACTATTGTTGAAGACGTTTTAAATAGTGCAACAAAAATTGATGCTGCATCAGGATTGGATTTTAGTGGTGTAACACTTGATACTTTCTATCCAGCATCATACGATTCTGCAGCAAATATGCTTATCACAATTACTCGTCAATGGGGTGGAGAATACACTTCAGTTGGTGAGACATTTGAAAAAGGTAAGATATTATTTGACAATGACAAGACAAAAGAAGCCGTTCAATTCTTCAAAGATATGTATGAAGATCATCTATTTGCTACTCCAGCAACATGGGAGCAAGATTATGCATCTAACGTATTTGTTGTTTTAGGAACAATGATGAGTGTTGGATCATCAGCAGGTGTTACATACAATGTCCCTAGCGGAGATTTATTTGAAGTTGGAGTTGCAAAGATTCCTTATTATGAAGCAGATAAAGCTGCTGTTATTCAACAAGGAACAAATATTGCAATGCTAGCAAACGGTACAGATAATCAAAAATTAGCTTCTTGGTTATTAATTAAATATTTGACAAGCACAGAAGGAAATACTCAATTTGCTATCGATTCTGGTTACTTACCAGTTAGAAAATCAGGTACAGAATCTGCTGCTTATCAAGCATTAATGGATTCAACAGGAATCACAAATGCTTCAGACTTAGTAAAAATTGCTTCTAAGAAAGTTGCTCCATCATATTTTGAAGGTAGTGTAAAGTTTACTGCATTTACTGATTCTGCATTTATTGGTTCAAGTGATGTAAGAACAGTAATTGGTAATGTTATTCCTGCAGTTACAGAGGGTGAAAAAACCGTTGATCAAGCAATTGCTGAAGCTGTAGCACAATTACCAAATTATAAATAAGTAAAGACGGATTATTAAAATGAAAGTGTTTTATCGAAATATATCAATATTAATAATAGTTTTACTGATTTCTTCTTGTGGAGGAACAAGTACATCTACAAGTTCAAATAGTAATTCTAGTAGTTCTCATGAGCAAACATATTTGAATACTAATCAGACAGATTTACTAGATTTAGATACAGATTTTTCAAATAAAAATTTTATATATGATGGAATAGGTGAAGTTAGGTTAAGTTCTTGTATTGATGGAGATACTGCTGGGTTTTATGTTGGTAATGACAATATAAGAGTTAGATTTCTTGGGATTGATACTCCAGAATCAACTGGCAAAATAGATCCTTGGGGAAAACCAGCGAGCAATTTCACATGTAATATGTTAACAAGTGCTTCAAGTATTGTTCTTGAAAGTGAAATTGATATTTTTGGAAAATTTGATAGTTCAGGTGGTCGATATCTTTCCTGGGTATGGTATAAAAATGATTTTTCAGATAAGTATAGATTGCTAAATTTAGAATTACTTGAAGAAGCATATACAAAAAACAATTTATTCACTGCTAGTAAATATTTATCATATTTTAGAGCAGCTGAAGAGAATGCTAGATATTCATATAGGAGAGTATATGGCGAAAATGACCCAGATTATGATTACTCTGGGGAAGCAAAAGAGATAAGTATTTATGAATTAATAAATAATTTCTCTTATTATGGATCTGTTGCAGGGTCTGATTCTAGTGGATATAAGTTGAGACTTGAAGTGATGGTAGTTAGATTGATAGGAGATTCTTTATTTGTAAGAGATGTTTATCCTTCTTTAAATGAGGTCACAGGAGACTATGAATATGGTGGTATATATGCATATGCAGGATATTCTAGTGGACTTGCTTCAAGCGTTAAACCAGGATATATTATTAAATTTTATTGTAGGGCAACAACATTTAATGGTTCTATGCAATTATCAGATTTAAAAACATCACAAATAGGTAAAGAAAAATTAGAAATAATATCTAAAGATAATATTTTTGAACCAGAGATTATTGACTCTAATACAGAGTTAGAAAAATATTTTGGGAAACTCGTTCAATCTAATATAGAAATTACAAGTATTGGCGAAAAAGATGATAATAGTAACTATACTATTTATGGGAAAATAATGGGAACTAGTAAAACACTGAATATTAGAATTAATTCGGAAGTTAATCCTAAATATCAAAACGATTATTTCATAGTTGGTGAAAACTATAAAATCACTGGTGGATTAGTCAAGTATTATGATGAATATCAAATACTTTTAGGAAATAACGATGGATTAGAATATAAAGATGCACAAAAAATTGAATAAAAGGAGTGAAATAATAAATGAAGTTTATTAAAAAAGTCTCATTCATGGTTATGTCAACAGCTTTATTATCAACAGTTTTGGTTGGTTGTGGAAGTAAAGTTGATGTTGATCAAGAATTAGTAGATTCTGCAGCCGGTGCTATTGTTATTAGTGGCTATACACAAGTATCTAGTAACCTAACAGCCCCTAAATATGTTACAAAAGATGGCGAAAAATTAGAAATTAACTGGACAGAAGATAGTGATAGTGTTGAGATATTAGATTTTGATGAAAATACAAAGAAAATTGTCTTTACACGTCCAGATGTAGGAGCAGAAGCAGTTGCCTATTCTCTTACAGGTACAGTAGAACATAATGGCAAGACAGCTTCTAAAGAAATTAGTGGTTATATTATGCCATATGCTACAGAAATAATTGCATATCCAACAATTCAAAAAATGCTTGATGATGTTGAAGCAGAAACATTAGCACTTGGTGATGAAATATCTTTTGTTGGCATAGTAAATAATGTTATTTCTGGAAGTTATTGGATTACTGATGGAACTAATAACATGTTAGTTTACAAATCACCTGATATTGATAAGATTCAACTTGGAGATAAGATTCAAGTCTCAGGAGCATTTAGTAAATATAAATCAACATATCAATTCCCAAATAAAGCAACAGTTGATATTTTACAACGTAATGTTGCCTTTGAAAATGAAGTTACAAAAATATCTTCAGAAGACTTAGTTGCTTTAGATGGTAATACTGATCCAACAATTCATGGAAAAGTTTATAATGTCGATTTAGTTATCGATGCTGGAAGTTATGTTAATGCAAAAACAGTAGATGGAACAGGCACGATTCAAATTTATGCTTCTCCAGCCTCTTCTACAGATGCTTTAAAAGCATTTAATGGAAAAACCGTAAACATTGATGTAATTTACTATACAACATATAATCCAAATGTTCCAAGAGTTACTTTCCTTGGTGGAGCAGATGATATTAAATTAGTTGAATAATTTTAAAAAAGAATAAAGAAAAATGAGACCAAGAGGTCTCATTTTTTTTACACTAATTCAATCTTCTCCATATATTCTTTTATATGTTTTAAAGCATCTACTTCATCTTCACCTTCACATATGACTTCAAATTCTTCGCCTTTTCTAATTACTAAAGCCATAATACTCATAATAGATTTCATATTGGCAATATCATCAGCATATTTTAATTTTAATGTACAATTAAATTTATTTGCCTCAAAAACTAAAGATGCACTTGGGCGAGAACCTAGTCCATTTTGTGCTTTAATTATGAATTTTTCTTCAACCACATTTCTTCACCCTCATTTCAATTTCACCTAATTTTACCAATATTATTAATGGCATGCAATGCGTTAGAATAATGTAATCGCTTTCATAATTATCATTTAATATATTGTTTTTTTTATGTCTTGAAATAAGTATCATTTTTTTCACCTTTTGTGTGGTTTATTTTATTAGTTGCATATGCTAAAATATTAGTGTAGTTTATTTATTTTTGAGGGGGGATAATAGTCTATATGGCAAAACTCACTAAAGTTAAAGCAAGAAAATATTTAATAATAATACAAAAACTTAAAAAAAAGAATATCACAATAAATGATATTGCAATGAGTATAGGTATAAGAGATAGTGTTATTAGAGAAGATTTAGCTTATTTTGATCCAATTATTCGTTTGGATGAGAAGTATAATGTAGCTACTTTAATTAATCCTTTAGAAAAACTTATAAATACTAAATCTCCCTCTAAAAAACATATTAAAAAAAGCAAAGTAAAAACTATATATGAAGGTATTGGAGATTTTGTTTATAAAAATATGACTATACCAGGAGGTATTATTAATAGGAATGCAATTTTAAATGAGAAGCAATTAAAGGATCTAAAAAAATTAATAAATGAAGAATTGAGACAAATGAAAAATAGGTGATAAATCATGGATAAAAAGATAAAAAAAGCTGTAATACCTGCAGCTGGATTTGGAACAAGGTTTTTGCCAATAACAAAAGCAATTTCCAAAGAAATGCTACCAATAGTGGACATTCCAACTATTCAAATTATTGTTGAAGAAGCAATAGAAGCTGGGATTAGTGAAATTCTAATAATAGTTAATGAAGATAAAAAAGATATAATCAATTATTTTTCTTGTAATAAAAAATTTGAAAAATTTTTACTGGATAAAGGAAAAGATAATTTATTAGTTAAGTTACGTGAAAGCGAAAAAATGTGTAATATAACTTTTACATATCAAAATGAACAAAAGGGTTTAGGACACGCTATTTTAATGGCAAAAGATTTTGTTGATGGCGAAGATTTTGCTGTTTTATTAGGAGATGACATTGTAGTTAATAAAGATAATGGAGCAACTAAGCAGTTGATTGATTTATATAATAAATATAACTGTACTATACTTGGAGTACAAACTGTTGAAGCCGCAGATGTAAATAAATATGGGATAATTAGTTATAGTAATTTTCAAGGAAGAGAATATAAAGTTATAGGAATGGTAGAAAAGCCAAATTTTGAGGCCGCACCTAGCAATGTTGCAATACTTGGAAGATATATTCTAACAAACTCAATCTTTGCATATCTTGAAAAACAAAAGCCTGGATTTGGTGGGGAAATTCAACTAACAGATTCTATTTTCTCGCTTCTTGAAAAAGAATCAATATATGCCTATGATTTTGAAGGCAAAAGATATGATGTTGGTGATAGATTTGGTTATTTTAAGGCGATAATAGATTTTGCTTTAACACGAGAAGATATTGGTAAAGAAGCAAAAAATTATTTAAGAAAAATTAATGAGGAGGAATAAAATGGTAACTAAGAAGAATTTTGTTTCAATGGATGGAAATGAGGCAGCAGCATATGGTTCATATGCTTTTACTGAGGTGGCGGGTATTTATCCTATAACTCCTTCATCTCCAATGGCAGAACACGTTGATGCTTGGTCTGCAAAAGGTAAGAAAAATATTTTTGGAAGTCTTGTTAAAGTTGTAGAGATGCAATCCGAAGCTGGTGCTTCAGGAGCTGTTCATGGAGCATTACAAGCAGGCTCACTTGCAACTACATACACTGCATCTCAAGGGTTATTATTGATGATTCCTAATATTTACAAATGGGTTGGTGAATTATTGCCAGCAGTACTACATGTTTCATCAAGATCTTTAGCGACAAGATCACTATCAATTTTTGGTGATCATCAAGATATTTATGCTGTTAGACAAACTGGAGTAACAATGATTTGTTCACATTCAGTTCAAGAGGTGGCTGATTTAGCTCCGCTTGCTCATTTAGTAGCAATAAAAGCAATGGCCCCAGTACTTCATTTTTTTGATGGATTTAGAACTTCACATGAGATTCAGAAAGTTGAACTTCAAAATTATGACGATTTAGAAAAACTTCTTGATAATAAAGCTTTAGAAGAATTTCGTAAAAAGGCTTTAAATCCCCATACAAACCCTGTTACTAGAGGGGGAAATGAAAATGATGATATTTATTTTCAAGGAAGAGAAGCTCAAAATAAGCACTATGAAAAAGTCATTGAAATCGCTGATGATTATTTTAGAAAGATATCTAAATTAACAGGGCGTGATTATGCACCATTTGTTTATTATGGTGATAAAGATGCTACAGATGTAATAGTTGCAATGGGTTCTGTTAGTGAGACAATTTCTGAAGTAATAGATGAACTAGTTAGAAAAGGTAGAAAAGTAGGTCTAATCAAAGTTCATCTATATAGGCCATTCTCAATAGAACACTTAATAAAAGTATTGCCTACATCAGTAAAAAGGGTAGCAGTTCTTGATAGAACAAAAGAAGTTGGCTCTTTAGGAGAACCACTATACCTTGATGTTTATAATGCATTAACAAATAATTTCAAAGGTATTGAATTAATTATTGGAGGTAGATATGGATTATCTAGTAAAGATGTCCAACCTCGTCAAATAAAAGCTGTATACGATCATTTAATTTCTAAAGATCCTTTCCATAGCTTCACAATAGGTATTAATGATGATGTAACTTTTAAATCATTAAAAGAGGATAAAGATTTTTATGTTGAAAATGATTATACTTCTTGTTTGTTTTATGGGTTAGGTTCAGATGGAACAGTTTCTGCAAATAAGAACTCAATTAAAATAATTGGTGATCATACAAATTTATATTCTCAAGCATATTTTGCTTATGATTCTAAAAAGGCTGGTGGAGCCACAAGAAGCAATTTGAGATTTGGTAAAAGTCCAATAAGATCTACATATTATGTTAAAAATGCAGATTTTATTTCTTGTTCTTTAGATACATATTTGTTTAAATATGATATGTTATGCAATTTGAAAAAAGGCGGGGCATTCTTATTGAACACAACTTTTAATGAACAAGAAATAGTACAAAAATTGCCAAATAAACTTAAAAAGCAATTAGCCGAAAAAAATGCAAAATTTTATATAATTGATGCTACTCATATTGCAGAAAGTATTGGAATGGGTAGAAGAACAAACACAATTTTACA
The DNA here is from genome assembly GCA_028693955.1 of Bacilli bacterium. Classification (GTDB taxonomy): domain Bacteria; phylum Bacillota_I; class Bacilli_A; order RFN20; family UBA1709; genus JAQUUH01. The sequence goes on along the minus strand of JAQUUH010000010.1, from coordinate 6,904 downwards.
ATCAGCGTTTTTTAAACTTAATCCTTCAATCATGTCATATGAAGATGCTCAAAAGTATATGAAAGAAGCAGTAGTAAAAGCCTATAGCAAAAAGGGTAAAGAAATAGTAGAGTTAAATTTCAAAGCAATAGAACTTGGAGGGACAGCAATCAAAGAGATTATTGTTGATCCAAAGTGGAAAGATCTAGTAATAAAAGTAATTGAACATAAAAATGATGATGAATATTTTAGTCAATATGTTAAGAAAATTGCTGAATTAGATGGTAATGACATTCCTGTATCAGTTTTTACTAAAAATAATATAATGGATGGTACAATGAAAAATGATATTACTTATCAAGAAAAGCGAACAATTGCTTCAGAAGTTCCAATGTGGAATAGTTCAGCATGTATTCAATGTGGTAGATGTGCATTTGTTTGTCCACACGCAACAATTAGAGCATTTATATTAAATGATAAAGAAGTTGAAAATGCTCCTGATATTGTTAAAAATGATTTGCTACCTGTTATGGGTGGACCAAATGTTAAAGGGTTGAAATATAGAATTCAAGTGTCTCCAGAAAACTGTGTTGGTTGTGGACTATGTGTTGTTGAATGTCCAACAAAGCCAGAAAATAAAGCTCTAAAAATGGTAGATGTAAAAACACAATTGGCACAAGGAGAAGCAGCCGATTATTTGTATAAAAAGATAGAATATAAATCTCAGTATTTCCCAATTAATAATGTTAAAGGAGCATCATTGCTAAGGCCTTATTTTGAGGTTTCCGGTGCATGTGCTGGATGTGGTGAAACACCATATTACCGTCTAGTTACACAACTATTTGGCAAAGATATGTTGATTGCTAATGCCACAGGATGTTCTTCAATTTATAGTGGAGCAGTTCCATCAACTCCATTTGCAACAGATGAAAATCACGAAGGGCCTGCTTGGGCAAATTCATTATTTGAGGACAATGCAGAATATGGTTATGGAATGAGAGTTGCTTTAAACTATAAATTAGAAACAATTAGAAATATTATTGAAAATAATATCGATAAATGTGAAAAGGAATTACAAGAACTTCTAAAGAAATATCTTGAAGAACAAAAGTCTATTAAAAATGGACGTGATTATAAGGAAAAGATTATAGATTTAGTTAATAAATCAAAATCTAGTGGTATCAAAGAATTATTAAAATATGAAGATGATATTATAAATAAATCTGTTTGGATTATTGGTGGAGATGGTTGGGCATATGATATTGGTTATGGTGGACTTGATCATGTATTAGCAAGTCAAGAAAATGTTAATATTCTTGTTTTAGATACAGAAGTTTATTCAAATACTGGTGGACAATCCTCCAAGTCATCTCAAACCGGATCTATTGCAAAATTTGCTGCAGCTGGTAAGAAAACAGCTAAAAAAGATTTAGCTGCAATAGCAATGGCATACCAAAATGTTTATGTTGCTCAAGTTGCTATGGGGGCTAATCCAAATCAAGTAATAAAAGCATTACAAGAAGCAGAAAGTTATGATGGACCATCAATAATTATTGCCTATTCTCCATGTATTGAACATGGAATTAAAGGTGGGTTGATGAATCATCAGCAAACAGAGAAAAAAGCTGTAGAATGTGGATATTTCCCAATATATAGATATGATCCAAGATTAGAAGATCAAGGGAAGAATCCATTAGTTATTGATTGTGCAGAACCAAATTTTGAAAAATTTAAAGATTTTGTAGCTACAGAAATCAGGTTTAGTCAATTGCCAATAATTAATCCTAATCATGCAGATGAGTTAATAGATTTATCAAGAAAGTATGCTGAAAAAAGATATAATCGTTTAAAAAACATGTCAAAATGGTAATAAATATTTAAAAAAGGAGGAAACTCCTTTTTTAAATACATAATAAAGTGGAAAAATGGCGCAAATTATTATAAAATGTAAGTCAGTAAAGAATGGTGATATTGTGCAGGATAAGAAAAGAAAATTAAATATTGTTATTAGAGTAGTATTATTGATAATATTTCTTGGTGTTGCAGTATTTTTTATAACAAAAGGAATTGTTGATTTATTTAGTAAGAAACCTGGATGGAGTAATATAGAACTTGAAAAAATAACGACAAAAGATGGTGAAGAGTTGTATCCATATTATGGAGACATAAAAATAAATTATTATTTTGATGAAGATAGACAAAGTATGTTAACTAACAATGAAGTTTTAGAAGGCATATACAATTCATCTTTAGGAAAAACTTTTATGTTGTTAGATACAAATAATAATTATGCTGATGTTATAAATTTAAAATATATTAATGAACATCCTGGCGAAGAGATTATTGTTGAACCATTTCTTTATGATACCCTTAAAGAATTATATCAGTATTCTATTGATTCATCGGGAGTATTTAATGTTTTTGCTGGAGAGTTATATAGTTATTGGCAAGATCAAATTCTTTCTGGTGATCCCACTTTTACAGATCCAATTTATGATGAAGTAAATAAGTTAAAAGTTGAAAATATTGTTAGTTGTTCATTATCTCAACTAGAAAAAGAAGATTCCTTAATATTTGATGACAGTAAAATGAGTATAATTTATAATGTTTCTTCAGAATGTAGCAATAGTATCAGTTTGAATACTCAATTTTTTTCTTCAATATATGCTATTAATGATTTATATGATGATTTAATTGAACAAAATTATATAAAAGGATACATTTATACTGGTGAGGGTAATGTAAAAACTTTAGGTAATCATCCTGTATCTTCAACATGGGATATATCTTTAGCAGATCCTAATAATATAAAAACAGGAGCTAGTAATTCTTTTAGTAATACCTATGTTTTAGGAAACATCAATGTTGTTACAATAGGAGATTATTTAAGTTCTGGTAATTATGGTATTCATAAAGAAGATAATGATGCTATAAGATATTTATATTATGATGCAACTACAGGATATCCAATAAATAATTTTAGAGCAATTCAGATTATCACTTCTTCAAATTCATTTCAAGATACATTGTATAATGCTTTATTAATGATGAATTCTCCTTTTGACTTGACTAAGCAAAAAATCTCCGAATTATCATCATCTTCAACATACATTTTAGGAGTTTATAATGCTACATTAAATGTTGGGTATGATGATATAAAAGCAATAATTAGTAAAGAAGTTCAAGAATATATTTATTTTACAGATTCTGAAATAGATGTTGAAATAATAGATTAGAATAAAATAAATTAAAAGAAGGACCTTAATGGTCCTTCTTTTATCTATTCAGAGATTTTCAAGTTTATTTTTTTTCGAATTCCTCGTTGTGAATTTTTCTTTCCTGAATCTTCTTTTTATAAATTTCCTTTTCCTTTTCATTTGCAAAAATGAAATGGCCAGGTTTAATTTCTACCCAGGAAGGCTTGTCAACAGAATAATCATGTTCACTTCCATCGTATGTAAATAATTTCTTTTTCTTTTCAAGTATTGGGTCAGGGATAGGGATTGCTGACATTAAGGAATGAGTATAAGGGTGGAGAGGGAAGTTAAATAATTCCTCAGACTCTGCCAATTCTACTATCCTTCCTTTATGAATAACGGCAATTCTATCAGAAATAAATCTTACAACAGATAGGTCATGAGCAATGAATAAATATGTTAGACCTCTTTCAACTTGGAATTGTTTTAAAAGATTTAAAACTTGAGCTCTTATAGAAACATCAAGTGCTGATATTGGTTCATCAGCAACGATAAATTCTGGTTCCATAACAATTGAACGGGCTATACCTATTCTTTGTCTTTGACCACCAGAAAATTCATGTGGGTAACGAGTTATGTGTTCTGGCAATAATCCAACACTTTCCATAGCTTTAGTTACCTTATTCAAACGATCTTCTTCACTTTTATATAAATGAAAGTTGTATAAACCTTCACTAACTATATAATCAACAGTCGCTCTTTCATTTAATGAAGAGGCTGGGTCTTGGAATATCATTTGAATGTTTCTAATTACTTGACGGTCTTCTTCTTTCGGAATTTGTCCAGAAATCTTTTTTCCTTTATAAATTATTTCGCCACTTTCTAATTGATTTATACGTACAATTGCTCTTCCGATTGTGGTCTTTCCACTACCAGATTCACCAACTAGAGAAAATGTTTCACCTTTATAAATATCAAAACTACAATCATGAACTGCATGAAATTTTTTCTTTCCTTGTTTAAATACTATATTAATATTTTTAAGTGACAAAACTACTTCTTTATTATTTGGCATCATCCATCACTCCTTCCAAATTAGCTTTTGCGGCCATTTTGATATGAAGATCATGAATTATTTTTGGTGATTCAACTTTTGGAGCTCTTGGGTCTAATAGCCAAGTTTTTGCAAAGTGTGTTGGAGTTACTTCAAACATTGGAGGTTCTTCAACAAAATCAATCTTTAGTGCATATGGATTTCTTGGTGCAAAAGCATCGCCTTTTACTTCATTGTATAATGAAGGCGGAGTTCCTTTTATTGAGAATAATTCAGATCCTTTTTCTGAAAGTTGTGGCAATGAAGATAGAAGAGCCCAAGTATATGGGTGTTTTGGTTCATAATATATTTCTTCTACTTTACCAATTTCTACTATTTGACCAGCATAAATAACTGCAACACGATCTGCAACAGAAGCAACAACTCCTAAATCATGTGTAATATAGATAGTTGTAAATCCAAATTCTTTTTGTAAATCTTTAATTAATTGGATAATTTGAGCTTGTATTGTAACATCAAGAGCAGTTGTAGGTTCATCACAAATTAATATTTGAGGCCTACATGCTAATGCAATAGCGATAACTATTCTTTGTCTCATTCCTCCAGAATATTGAAATGAGTATTCATTAAATCTTTTAGCAGCATCAATAATTCCAACTTTTTCCATCAAACTTATAGCTTCTTTTTTAGCTTCTTCATTTGATAATCCTCTATGTTTAATGATTACTTCTGTAATTTGTGAACCAATAGATCTAATAGGATTTAAGGATGTCATTGGATCTTGGAATACAGTAGCAATTCTTACGCCTCTTATTTTTTGCCAATCTTTATTTAGTTTAATTTTTGCTAAATCAATTGTACAAACGGCCTTAATATTATCCCCTTTAACTGGTAAAACGTAATTTTTATCAACAGGAGATACTTTGAAAGTAACCTTAGCAATTAAACGATCAATTTTTTTATCTGTTAATAATATGTTATCCTTTATAGCTCCAGAGAAAATCTTTTTTAATTTGAAGAAAGCACCAAACTTTTTAAAGAATGGGAATCTATCTATTGAACACATTAAATCTACTGCAAGAGTATTAAGTCTTTCAGGAGTGTTCAAGTTCTTTGCTTCTTCGCTTGTACATGATTTTAAGGCTTCTAGTAGTTCTTTTTTAATTTGTTTATAGAAATAGACATCTAGTGGATCAACATGAACACTTGTGTCTTCAAGTTCTTTATTATGATAAATAATTTTACCATGAGAAATTACCCCATTAGATTCAAGCATACCAGTAAATGTTTTTGTTAAGACTGATTTTCCACTACCAGATTCTCCAACAATAGCAATATTTTCTCCCTCATATATTTCCATTGTAATATCTCTTATTGCGGATAGTATTCTAGCACGAACGTTAAATTTAACATCTAAGTGACGAATTGTAAGTAATTTTTTTCTTTCCATTTTTAATTACCTCCAATCTAAATCATATGTGTCTTTGGATCTGAACTGTCTGCAAGATTTTGTCCAACTACATAAAGTGATATAGTTACACAAGCTGCTACAGCAACAGGAATCCAAAATACATATGGTTTTTGATCCATCCAAGTTGCATACATTTGAATCATTCTTCCTAATGATGGAGTGCTGGCATCAATACCAACCCCAATATAGGATAAGAAGACTTCATATGAAATATAAGATGGAATTTCTCTTGATAAAAGAGTAACGATAACAGATGTTAAATAAGGGAGAATATTTCTTGTAACCATTCGTGGAATAGAAGTTCCTAGACATCTAGAAGCTAGATTATATTCACGGTCACGAATGATTATTACTTGAGTTCTAATAAAATACGCGATTCCAATCCAACCAGTAATGGTCATAGCAGCAACCAACTGCCAGAAGCCAGAACCAGCTATGTACATAAATACGGTTACAAATAGTATGAATGGTACATTGGAAATAATGTTATATACTTCAGTCATAATCTTGTCAACAGCTTTTGAATAACCCCAGAAAGCACCAACAACAACACCAACACTCATGTTTATTGCAGAAGCAACAAGTGCGAGTACTAGAGATGTTCTTGCACCAGCCCAAATAGCTGCAAATAATGAGTCTCCTTGATGGTCGGTTCCAAATATGTAGAAGATTCCATCAAATGTTGTTCCAGGTGGCAATAGGTGTAAATCACCATTATTGATATTTGGAGCATCAGTAGTGTAGCCAGAAACTAAAGGATTTATGAAAGATAATAATAGTATTACTATTAATACTCCCAAGGCTACATAGTTAGTCTTCTTTGAGAAGAAAGAACGAACAACAGAGCGCCAATATGAATAATTTGGAGCATATATTTTTTCAGCGTCACTAGATCTATTGTCAGCAAGGACAAATAAATCATCTTTATTCTTTTTTTCTGCCATTATTTTCTCCCCCCTTCGCCTTCAAATGAAATTCTTGGATCAATCATTGAAATTAAAATATCACCAAGTAGCAAACCTAATATTGATAATGCTGTATAGATAAATGTTAGAGCAACAATCATTGCGTTGTTATAATTATTAATTGAGTCAGTTAACATTTTGCCCATTCCAGGCACAGCGTAAACTCTTTCAGTAATAATAGCTCCAACAAGAGTACCAACAATATTTAGTGGAATACTATGAGCAATAGGGATTATTG
>JAQUUH010000026.1 GCA_028693955.1 Bacilli bacterium | reverse complement strand
ATGTATAAGATTATAGGTTTAAAATACTTTATAGACAAAAGAATTAAAAAATGGTATAATAAATAAATGAATGATTAGTAAGTAGCAAAAAATTTATGATATTTAATTAGAATAGGAGAAAATATTAATGAAAGTATTATTATTTGGCGAGTTTACTAAAAATGTTATAAAGAAGACTTTTCCTTTAGCTTTGTATGAGGAGAAAAAATTGTGTGATTATTGTGTTTCATATAACGCAAATGGTAAGGCTTTTGCTTTATATAAAGTAGGCGCAATTATTTCCGGATATCTAATAGAACTTACTGAAGACCAAATCTGGGTGTTAGACCAATGGAAAGAAATATTTAGCATCCAACGCATAAAAAATGATGATTTCTATTTGTATGTTTCGGATTGTCATTCAAATGATGAACCTAATATATGCGTAGGCGAAGAAACTGTTATAGATTTTTTTAACAGAATGTCTAAGTCAAACAGTTTGAAACATGCAGATATTCATCTTTTGATTCCAGGATACATTAATAATATTTCATTGATTTCCGGGAAAAAACAAGTTATTGGTGAATATCTTAACTCGCAAATAAAACATGCAAATAATGAGGAGTTTGCTGATGAGTTTGTAAAAGATAATGAAAGATTCGTTATATCGAATTGTGTTCTAAAGTACAAGGATGAGGACATTCACCAACAGGCATCTATTGTTGCAATGGTTCACAATGAAACTAAACTATGCGTAGTAGATATATATATACCATATATTTCTATTTCTTCGCATTCTCTATTGTCTCATTATTGTGAAAATGTTCTGCAAATTATGATAGATAATAGAAGTGTGTATTTAGATGAATACTTAGGAGAATTAAGCATTTCTTTATTTGGTTCTAAAAGAAGTTTAGTCTTTTGTTACGATAATATTACCGATGAGCAATTGCTAAATCTTCTTGCTAATGAAGAAAATCCTATGGGAGCTATTAATGGGAAACATTTTATTGATATCATACACAATAATCTAGCTCAGTATGACACTGCTAGTGTTTATGCGTCTGAAACAACAATGGTAGAAGTTACAAAGAACAGGCCAATTGAGATATTTGATAGAATTAATTCACAAGCATTGGAAATTTTTTTTGTAGAAATGTTGCTATTGCAAGATGCGGCAGTTAGCAGATTAAATGTAATGGCAAAAAAAGAAGTTGTAGAAGAAAGAAAGAATCCAATTAGGAAAAATTCAAAAGAAGTAATAGATGAACTTCTATATGAGATGTCATATGCTGTTAATTTTGCTGATTATAAGCAGTTCTATTTTCCAACCGTTCGTGTTTCAGCAGAAAAAATAGCTAAAGCATTTGGGATTGATTATATTACCAATAAATACGAACAAAACAAAACAATACTTGAAAGAATGATTATTGGACATAATTCTACAGTAAAAGAGAAGGAAAACTCTATAAAGAATAATTTGTTGATTATCATTACTCTGTTTTCTGCGATAAAAACAATAAATGAAATAATTAATCTTTTTACAAAAAGTGCCTATAGTGCCATTTCTTTTTGGTTTTCGTTAGCTGCTACATTTTTCGGTGTAATAATATATATAGTTGTTAACAATATATCAAAGAAGAAATTGACTAAAAAGAGTAATAAAAATAGTAATTGTATAAGGTCGAGAAAGGATAAATAATGAACAGAATAATTCGAAACGCTAAAGTATATAACGATTTGTTTACCGAAAGTAGAATTGTAGATATTCAAATCATGCAGGGGGAGATTGTAAATATACAACCTCATATTATTGGGGATTTTGATGACGAATTAGATTTGCAAGGAAAGTTATTGACTAACGCTTTTTGTGATTATCACCTTCATGCACCTGGAACCTGGCTATATGATTTATTTGGAACAAATTTGACGCCATATCACACTATTGAAGAATATCGTAATGTTTTGTTATCGTGTTGTTCCCGTTATGACTTGGTTAGAGGATTTGGATGGGAGATGGAAGAGTTAATTTCAATGTTTTCTAAAATAGAGGGAAGTCCACTACAATTCTTAGATTCTATTTCAAATGTTAAGCCAATAATCTTATTTTCAAATGACTTTCACAGTTGTTGGTGTAATACTATTGCTTTAGAAATATTTAAAAAACATTCTATTGATGGTGATTATTTTGACTTATTTTTCCCTCAATCAGAAACATCAGGTATTCTACATGAAGGCATAGCTCAAAAAGTTTTTATGGTAGATATATTATCTTTTACTGATGATGAGCTACGTATCGCTTTAAAAAAGTTTCAGGATCAGGTGGTCAAATATGGAATATGTGAAGTTTATTCTTTTATGTTTATTGGGGTGAGCAAAAAACATATGCTTGACGTTTTGTATAAAATGGATAAAGAGGGACTTATATTAATTAACTTTAATTTATGTTTAGACGCCTATCCTCAAAAAAGTAAAGAGCAAATAATTCGTGATTTCCATTCTTATAAAGCATTTGAAACTCAGCATATCCATTTTACTTCAGTAAAAATTTATATTGATGGTGTAATAGATAATCACTCTGCGGCATTAAAGGAGGATTACTCTGACTATCATAATAAGGGGAAACTAATTTGGGTACAAAATGAATTAACATCAATGTGTGAGTGTTCGAATCAATTAGGATTACCAGTTCATGCTCATGCAATTGGTGATGCTGCTGTGGCATGTGTTTTAGATAGCTTTTTAATATGTAATAATCGCTATGGTATAAGAAATATAATTACACATATCCAATTATGCGACATTAATGACGTTGTAAAAATGAGAGATTCAAATTCGATTGCTTGTTTACAACCATTTTGGTTTAATAGAGGAAATTATGCCGAAAGAGTCAATCTTCTCCGACTAGGTAGTCGTGTAAAATCGGAATATAGATGTAATACCTTTTTACAAAACGATATTGACGTCATCTTTTCAAGTGATAGCCCTGTTACCGCCGATTTTAATCCATTATTAGGAATTAGACATGCAGTTTTTGATGACGGAAGTAGTGAATCAATTACATTATTAGAAGCATTCAAGGCATATCAGTATGGGCTTTTAAGTAATAAAAGGAATAATATTTTAGAATCGATTGGAGAAAAAGCAAATTTTATTATTTTTTCAAATGATATATTTAGTTTTGATCTTAATTCTTCAACAAGGGTGTTATATACAATTATTGGAGATTATTCTATCAAATGTCAAAAACATTAGATTTATTGATGTGAAAAGATTGTAAAAATTTAATAAAGAATAATATTATTGGAGGACACTATGAAATATAATTATAACGAAATTATTGATAAAATTAATTCCAACATGATCATTTATGAAGAAGATGATTTTATCTACTTTATGGAACCTAATCTAAATGATGGTTCTCTTGTGTTTCAAGAAAAAGAGCATTGTCTGATAATGTGGAGTGATGAAATCAAAGGTTTATCATTTTATTCGTTGTATAAACTTTTCCTAGACGAGTATAAAGTCTCATTAATTTTTCCTTATGTTGAAACAAAAGAGGAGGTTGATGATATCAAAAAACTTGGTGGAGTTTTATTTGATTTTGCAAGCGCTTTTCCTGAAGAGGAAGAAATATGTTATGACTATTCTAGAGAGTTTGGCTCTTTTATTATTAGTAGATAAGTTAAAATGTTTTTTGGAAGACTCATTGCTAAACCTTTATATTTTCCCTTCACATTCGAGCGTTGAGAAAAGTATATATTTTTTCAATATAACTTAAATTTTCTTATTTTAGTTATCTCGCGAGGACACTGAACAAGTTCCGCCTCTTGCCTGAATACGGCGGTGAGATTAGACACCTTCGGCGGTGGAATTTAGACAGTCTCGGCGTTTTTTTTAGGCAGGTAAAGGCGGAAATATTAGACACCTTAGGTGGCGAAATTAGACAGTATTCCGGATTAACTGAAGAAAAAAAAGATTTTGTGCGTGGATTTGTAGAAATACGTGGTAGCGTTGATACAACTGCAAAGCTTATAGCACAAGACTATTTTTATAATAGTAAGATTGAAATTAAAAAAGCTCAATTATTAACAGATATGATGAATTTGCCGATTAGATTTGCTAATTTTAATCCAAGAAACCTACAACCACAATATGTGAATGGCGAAAATAAGCGAAATACTCAATTCAGAATACATGCCTTTTATTATGCTAAAAATATAGGTTTTATAAATGATTATAAGGCAAAAATTTTTGAAACTGTTTATCATTTTCATAGAAAAAAAGTTGAAAACTTAATTACTTATTATGATGTAGAAATTCCAAAATCAAGAAATGATGATGTTTCTTTTATAAAATACTTAAACTTTTTTACAAATAATATTTATGATAAAGAACTAACATCTACTGCTATTAAAGAGTTACGAATTTCATTAGGCTTTGATACAAATGAGTCTACTAAGACAAGTCGAAATGCAAGCATAATAGAATTATATAGACTAATTTCTGAAGATAAATGTGCTATATGTGATACTACAAAAACATTCGAAAATAAAAAAACTGGAAGGCAACATTTTGAAATTCATCATATGATTTCTTATAATAATGGAAATGAATACGACAATATTGCAAATCTTGTAAAACTATGTCCTACATGTCATGATTCATTAAAAAGAAATCACGCATCAAAACCTGCTCAAGTTAAATCAATTTTGAAGATTTTTCATGAGCATAGTGAAATTTATGAGTTTACTAGCTCATATTTGGGTATAGAAAATATTAATAATTTGGCTGATAAGATTTGGAGTATGTTAGGTTAAAGTATATGTATGTATAAAAAACAAAATAATGCAATTGCTGCTGCGAGAATTACCGAAAAAATACTTGGAATTGATAATTCTCTTGAAGTAGTCTTTAAAGACCATCAGTATTTTAGCGAAAAAGATATATCAGCAGTCTTCGTAAAAGAAGGATACATTATAGTCTTCAATAATTCATTCTTAGAAAATGCATCTTTACCAGAGATAATGATTACTGGGTTCCATGAGACTAGACACGCTTATCAGTATATGCAAATTGAGTATGGAACTAAAATTCCTTTTAGATATCAAGATAAACAAGACGTTCTAAATGATTGAAAGAAGACTTTGATAATCCGAAACAACCAAATGAAATGACAAAAAAAGAATACTTGAATCGCCCAACTGAAATTGATGCAATAGCGTTCTCCTATTATCTAGCGAACAAACTATTAAATGTCAAACAAGTGATACCTAAAGAGATAAAGGATAAAGTATTGAAAAAGGTTGCACAATTTAATGAAGTAATAAAATTGAATTAGTGCATATATAAGGAGGGATTTCCCTCCTTTTTTTATGGTATTATGTCTAAACAAAAAGTGACATTAGTTTACAAATGTGTTATAATTTAGATGAAGAATAGTGGCGGTACTATTATATTGTAGTAAGGGAGAGAATACTATGAAAATTTTATTGAATGAGTTAATCACAATTAATGAGCAAGAATTTAATGAATGGACATTTTGTTTAAATAACGCAAATGAAGAAGGAATATATTCTTTTGATGAAAACCATACAAGACTAATAGAACATATTTCTTGGAAAAAAGGAGTTAGTGGTAAGAGTAGTTTTAGGGTAATATCAACGAGATATTGTCTTCAATTTATAAGACTTGATAGAGAAGGTAAGTATGATCAGTGGCTTTTTCTTGGAGCTTATGAAAACTTAGGTGTTATTAAACATGCTGATGGTCATGAAACATATGACTTAAAAATAATAGATAGATTCCGTGGTTATTCGGAAAGACTGATTATAGAATATAAAAAAATTCAAGGTCCTACACAAGCGAAAATTGAAATTAAAAATATAGAGAATATAAAAGTTGTTAGTGTATTAGAAAAGAAATATATAAATGTAAATAGAAAGTTTAATGGTTACAATAATGTTACTCTTCCATTTAAAGAATTAAAGCTTATTATAAATAGTAACGTTGATAATTGGAGAGAGTTATTATCAAATGTCAATTGTGTCTATTCTATTACGGATACAACTAACGGAAAGATATATATAGGTAGCACATACGGATTCAATGGTGTTTGGCAAAGATGGTCTAGATATGTTGAAACTAATGGAACTGGGGACAATGTTGAGTTAAAGAAATTGATTGAATCTAATTTTGATTATGCTGACAATTTTGTATTCACAATTTTAGAGTGTTTCTTTAATCGTGATGGTAACCAAAAATATATTGAAGATAGAGAAATATACTGGAAGAAGGTTTTTGAAACAAGAAGTTACGGAAATAATCGTAATTAAAGGGAGTTAAGGATGTCTAAAAAAACAAATAACTTTTTAGACGATTTTGAAGAATATTGTACAAATGAGATAGTGTCTGGAAAAGCAAGATCATACAAATTAGCAATTAAATACCTTTGCGATTACTTAAAGATAACTCAATTTGACAACGAGTCTATTGCTAAGATAGAAAACACTGCTAATTTATTAAAAGATTATAACAGTAGTACGTATCAAGAAGTCCTTTCATTTTTAACTAAGAGAAGACAGTCCTCATATTTATTAAAAGGATGGATCAATGCAGGAGTCAATCAATTTTTAAGATTTATGAATTAAATATAATACCTTGGTGCAAAGGGTAATACAGGCTTGACCTGTAAATAAAATGGCAAGTGCCAGAAGGAGATACTTATGAAAAGTATTGAAATTAAAGTACCAAGGAACTTGATTCAAAAGTTTTACCCGCATCCTGAACCATATGGTGACGGAGACTATGTTGTTGATTTAATCAACGGCATGTACACTGATGTTTTTTATAGAGAAGAAGGAGACTTTGTCACCATTACAAATGACAGCAAATTGATCTCTTATCTTAAAAAGAATCAG
>JAQUUH010000025.1 GCA_028693955.1 Bacilli bacterium | reverse complement strand
TGTCAGGTAGCATTCCCTTCCTCCCATCCTTTACCAATGTCAAAGAATCGGTTTACATTTATCTCATGATTCCTTATATTGTAACGATGATTATTCTTGCAATAACCTCGAAGAAATCACGAGCGCCAAAAGCCGAGGGAATTCCTTATGACAAAGGTTCTCGTTAAACTATTGAGAATTAATCCCCACCACTTTTAATTAATTAGGATAAAATATGTACAAAATACTTGATAAGAATAATTTTCCAAAACGAAAACAATATGGATGGTTTCGCACATTTTCTAATCCTTGTTATGGTTTAACTGTAAAAATGGATGTCACATCGCTCGTAGAATTTTCAAAAAAAACGAAAACAAGCTTTTTTATCAATGCTCTTTATTTAGTCACAACTGGATTGAATTCAATTGATGAAATGAGGATGCGTGAAGTTCGTGGCGAGATTCGTCTATATGATGTAATTAACCCCACTTTTACAGTTATGACCAACACTGGTATATATGAAAACTGCGGCTTTAGAATGGTGCAGGATTATCCTTCGTTTTATAAAGCTGCATCTGCTGAGATAGAGACTGCCAAACTTCAAGATGGAGTCAAAAATACGTTTAATGATAGCCCTGAATATGATGATTATTACATCACTTGTCTTCCCTGGCTATCGATTGAGACCATGACTCATCCACTACCAGATAATAACCACGAATCTTCTTCTTGCCCTCGCGTTCTCTGGGATCGATATCGCGAAGAAAATGGCAGGATTGTCATGAAATTAAATATTACAGTTAATCATTGTTTTGTTGATGGTTATCCACTTTCACAAGCGTTCGTAAAAATCCAGCAAAATTTTGATAATGTTGATAAACTATGTCGATAAATTGATAGTGTTTATCATCCAATAATCTTTATATGGATACCCATCCTCTCCTACTAAATAGGTATCCGTTGGTTTAAAACCATAATTTTTGAAGGCTTTCGTTCTTTCGACTGCGTAGAGCGGAACTTTTGTGACAATCTGTTTTAGACCTGTTTCATTGGGAATATGTGGAACAATTAAGTCAATTATATCTTTCAGCACTACAGTTTGTTCATATTTGCTTGCAACATCAAGACGAAATATTATTACATTAGTACTTTCGTCCTTTGAAACACGCATGCATATTTCAATCGTGCCAATGACTTTCTTTACCTTTTTATTAAAAATACTAAGTCTTGCAAAATATCTATTTCGATACGAATACTCCCAAAAGTTGAAGGCTTCCTTCATCTTTTTTATGGTGTGATAATAAAAAATATCACCTTTACAATTATCACTGTTAAAGAATGGCAAAGCATACTTATCGCCATATACTTTTGTTAAGTCTTTAATATCAGATTCTAAAACTTCTCTTATTACAAAGTGATCATTTTCAAAAGTTGGAATTCGTTCGTATATTTTCATGTTCTATCTCTCTTCTTTTATTATTTATTAATAAATAAGCTTGCCATCTTGTTAAGGGGTGCCGACTGAATCCAAACTTTGCCTGGGCCAGTTACTTTTGTATTGAACAATCCTTCGCCACCGAATAAGGCATTGCCAACTCCTTTAATGGTAACAACTTCGAACTTCACGCTTTCCTCCATCGCGGCAAGATAACCGGTATCAAGCACTATTGATTCTCCGAAATCTAATTCTCTTTCAACTAGAGATCCATCAATTTCTAAGAAAACGATTCCGCTTCCACTAAATTTTTGCATGATGAATCCTTCGCCACCGAAGAATGCTGTGCCGATTTTTCTTTGGAAGAAAATGCTCATATTTACGCTCTGTTCACGGGCTAGAAAAGCTCTTTTTTGAGCAATGATTGGTTTATTGCCAACATCGACAGCGAGAATCTCGCCAGGAAAACACGATGAAACAGCAATAAAGTCATCATCTCTTGTCGCTGTATAAGTGTTTTGGAACATTGATTCACCACTAAAAACTCGAGAGAACGCATTGCTAAAACTACCACCAGCGTTGGTTTTCATAATTAATGTATCGCTCATCCAACTCATCGCGCCTTGTTCGGTGTGAAGTATTTCACCTTTGTTTAAAAAGATCTCTACATATGGTAAATTATTACCTTTTATTTCATATTTCATATTATTATCTCCTTAAGATCACATAATATATTTTATATTATACCTTTTAATTATATTAAAATGAAATGTGTTAGAATTATGAATGTTTATGGAAGTTTCTTTTAACATACTACTCGCCTTACTTTTAACTCTTATCCTTGAAGTGCCGTTTTACTTTATTTTTAATAAAAAGTCATTAGTTTATTTGCTGACAGTCTATTCAATGAATATCGTTTTAAATATTACGATGAATTTACTTCTTATTTTTGTTTTTAAGAACCATTATGTCGCCTCGTTGATAATCATGGAATTATTGGTCTTTTTAATTGAAGGCTTCATTATCTTCTGGTTTAAGAATATTCACTATAAGGGGTTTCTAATTTCTCTAGGGGCAAATTCTATTAGTTTAGGTATTGGATTACTCATTAATTTTTTTCGCCTCTTTGCGTTTTTTCCAATTGCTATGCTGATTATTCTACTCAGCGTATTCATCGTTGAATTCACATTAATCCTTTTCTATCTTGTTAAAAAACTAAGAAAAAAGAAGGGCAACAATTAGTCGCAATCCTTCTTATTAATATTCAATTAATTGTTTGCTATTTTTTTCTAAAAACAATTACTAGCACTATGGTAATAACAATTATGGGCACAAGCACAACAAGCGAAGTTAAAATGATGCCAAAAACAATTAAGCCTTGAAAGAATGATGAACCAAATAAATCCCAATTATGGCTTTCATACGAACGACGAATAAAAAATAAACTGACATTCTCTAATTCCTCGGTGGAGACATCACCGGAAAAAATTATATATAAATCAGAATGACCTTCAGCATTTTTGCTAATGCTTTCCCAATCATAATATACATAGTCATTATCATTCATCGTAAAAGAGAAAAAGAATGTTTGAGCAGAGAGTTCGCCTGAATTAGTCCAATCAAAGGAATATGTGAATGTGGTTACATCATTACTTTCACTATAATTGACATTTGTTACGCTTTGATTCGAAATTTCTATGGTCTGAATAATGTCTTCACCTTGATAGGCATAAAAATATATTTGCTTAGAGGTGTATGTTATAGATCCTAAAGATGCACTTCCGGTATAAACTATTTTCTTTTCATAAGAATATGATTGATTAGGAAGAAGCCCGTGATTTGGTCCTCCGTCATCGCTATAAAAGGAAATATTTACATAATAATTGTTTTCAAAATAATAAACTAAATAACTATCATTAAAGCTGATGATACCATCACCAGTATTTTGTAGATTACCAGAAAAGGTTATGTATTTGGTAGATTCTTCTTCACTGATGATGATTGACTCATTTGTCAGTTCAAAACTAGTATATTCATCAGGAAATAATTCCGGTGATGGCGAATTGGCCATTAGTAAAGGCGCGAGGAGAATTAATAGCGATAATAACGAATGTTTTTTCATGAATATATTATAGCATTATGTTGAACTGATAAATAGTTGGTGTTATTGGAGGCTTGAATAAAAAGTTAGAAAGACTTATGAACAAAAGAGATATATAAGTAAATCGATATATGAAACCATAGTCCCGCGTTTTCGCTAATACGAAGGAGGCTATTTAAGCTGAAAGAAAACGAAAGAAAAATAATTGAGCAAAATTAGAACTGATCCATTAATCTTTTTAACTTATCCAAATTATTGTCTCTTCATATAATCTATTATTGCGTATTTTTTACGTATGGCACTTATTATTAGAATAATTGGAGTTATTAAAAAAGATAGAGATATATAAATTAAAACAAACAGCAAAACAGCTGATACGGAATCATGTTCTCTTGTGTATCCTGGGGAACGGCTAATAAAAGTTAAATCGATATTTTCAAGTTCTTCGGAAGAAAAATTGCCATCTATGAATATTTTCAAATCGGAATGACCTGTTGTTTATTTATTAAAAGGCTTCCAACCATAATACACACAATGGTTTTCATTAATCGAAAAAGAGATGAAGACAGTTTGAGCAGCGACCTCCCCTGAATTTTTCCAATCAAATGAATATGTGAATGTGGTATATTTACCATCTCCGTTATAGTAGGTGCTTGTTATGCTTTGATTTGAAATTTCTATAGTCTTGATAATATCGCTACTTTGAAATCCCTTAATTATTAGTTCCCTAGAAATATTGGCAACAGCTCCTAAAGAAGCATTTCCTTCATAAATACAACTCTTTTCAAAATTAAAAACTTCATTTGGAAGAATCCCATCGATTAAAACTCCATCACGCCTGTATTGGGGAATAATATTATAATATTTGTGTTCAAAAATGTAATATAAAGAAGAATCCTTAAAGTCAATAATGCCATTACCAGTATTTTTTAAAGTGCCAGAAATTTTTATATATTTAACTGATTCTTCTTGGTCTATTACGGCTGACTCGTTAGTCAATTCATAATCTAAATACTCGTAAGAATATAGTTCGGGTGCATATGCACAGGCCGTTAACAACGAAATAAAAAATAGAAAAATAGAAAAAGATAAGCGTTTTTTCATATTGTCATTATAACACCATTCTTTGTAATTAAAAGCCGACACTATCAATGAATTATAAATAAATACTAGAAATAAGATAACGCATTAATATAAAAAAATAAAAATGTCTGGCGAGTTTACATCAACTTTGATTTTTCAATGACAGGCCAGCAGAGACCATATAAGAACTTTTGCTTTATACCAAACAATCGAAAATGTAGAATATATATTGAAGATATGACAATTAATGCATAAAACTTTGTTATTTTTACCCAAACTGTTTCTTGTCGCTTTAACAGGATTAACTCCTTTAAGAGATTACTCTGGTTTACGTCCAAGCGATTATAATGAGATTTCTATCTCGACATTTAATCGTGAAAAAGAGGAAGAAACAAACATTTATGAATATAGCATTGATGTCCAAAATATTGGCGATTGGTACATGCTTGTTTCGCAAACTCGAATGACTACTGGCGATGAGGAAATTGCTCCTCGATATGATGATGGTCCATTCTTTTGCCGTGAAGTAGTAAAACCAAACGATGCTTTTAATTTAAAGTATGAAACGAGTGGCAATTATGAGCAAAGCCAAATTGACATGAGCTCTATTGCTTATGGCCCTATTGATGAGTCTGTGGGGTTTGTCGAGGACGTTTCAAGTGATTATGACCTACCCTATCCTAAAGCATCCTATATTGTATCTAACACGGCATCTTCTCCTTTATTTATAAATGATTTTGTCTTTAAGTTTAATGGTTTGAAATCCTATCCAGAAAGATATAAAATACACTACTACCTAATAATCGAGCTTACTTATGAGGAAATTGATTATTGCCTAATTGCAGATACAAGTCCAGTTTATGAAAATGAATCATACCTAAATGTCGAAATAGCCACAAATTATGAAATTGATGCTGCCCAAATCGAATTTAATAATGTCAAAGCCATTTCGGATTATAGTAACGATATATTTGATATATTTGGATTATTTGCTAAAGGCTTATTCTATTCATTCATTGGCATCACTATCTTTTTCGGCGCTATTGCTCTTGTGCTAATATCTGCAGTTGTACTTACAATAGTTCTCGTTGTTAGGAAAAAAAGATCTAAGCAAAGCAATAAAAGCGTAAAATAATTATCACCTTTTCGCAATAATCATTTGAAAACACTAAAATGTCCATTTTAAATATTTGGTGACTTCATCACCGTTAACGTAATTATAAAATATGCTTTCTAAATTGTTTTCTTTAAGATATCTAAGAATTAGTCTTTCAGTTTCTATTCTCATTATTCTTCCTCGTAATAATACGAATAATCAATTCCTTTAAGGAATAAATCTCTATTTTCAATCTCGCCAGTCATTGATTTTTTAAGCAACCTATATATTTTCTTTGAATTGATTGGACTTTCTTTCATCGCTTCTAAATAGTCATTTTTCTCTATTTTTGACCAATCAATACACTTGCCTAATCGATTAATAAATAAGAGATCCAACCAAATTCTTGTTGCTCTCCCATTACCTTCCATAAACGGGTGGGCAATATTCATTTCGACATATTTCTCGATGATTTCATCAAAAGACGAATCAGGCATGTTGTCGATATCTTTTAAAATATGAGGAAGAAAATCGCCATTAGCAAAAACAAATCCGTCTTTTGAGATTGTCTTGGTACGAATTTGCCCCGCAAAGGGATAAAGACCTTCAAAGAGATAACCATGTATTTTTTGAAGAGCAATTGTCTTGCCAATTTCATCATGGGCGATTAATGAGGTTTTATAGAGTTGATAGGCTTTCTTTTTGCTTTGTTCATCTATAGGATTAAGCATTCCCTGAAGCCAATCCTGAATTTGCTTTTTATATTTGGATGGAATTATGGTAAGCAAAAGCCTCACCCCTTTTTCGTTAATGACATCAGAAAGGTACTTTTTACCATCGCCCGCAACTAATTTAAGTTGTCCACAAAAAGGAGACAGCTCTGGATTTCTAACTTTAACATTATTCCAATATCTTCTTGCGGAATTTGGTTCAACTAAAATATCAATGAAGTCAACGGCAGAGTACCACCACATCGATTTATCATTATCCCAAACCGCTCTAACTTCTTTATTGTTAAAATACCGAATTGAATGTTTTATCATAATAATACTATTGCATATTTATATTCAGTTGTCCACAAATTGAGGACAACTGAAATATAAGCAGGACCAATTGTATTAATTCTTCTGTTTACAAATGGTGGGTCATTAGAAGCCTAATACGAACTTTTGTTTTGTTTCAAACAATCAAAAATGTAGAATATGTATTGGAGATATGACTATTTATGCATAGGCCTTTATTCTTATTATCAAAACTTTTTCTTGGCTCTCTTGCAGCCATAGTTCAGCTTCCTAGTGGCTATTCACTTGAACCGAGTAATTATAATGATATTCAAGTGTCATCCTTTACTAGCGAAAAAAATAACGAAACTAATCTATATGAGTATGCTATAGGTGGTCAGAACACTGGTGATCAATATATGCTCCTATCGCAAACTAGAATGACTGCTGATGGCGTTGAAAATGCTCCAATTAGTAATGACAGTCCATTCTTTT
>JAQUUH010000024.1 GCA_028693955.1 Bacilli bacterium | reverse complement strand
GCAACAATTGAGGATAAAGTTGAAGTATTCCCAGATTACGAAATGGAAGATTATTCAATTAACGAATACTATTTTAATAAATCTAAAGGACAAATGAAATCTGATATTACTAAATCTTTAAAAAGTGGTAAAACTAAAGAAGAAGCATACCAAAAAATACTTAGAACTTTTTTCAATATTAATGAAAAACTATTAAATGATGTGATTTCAGAAAATGAAGAAAAATATGAGGGAATGTCAGAGATTGAAAAAGAGTATGCTTTAATGGATAGACAAATTAAACTGTATAATCTTGTCAGAAGCGAAAAGTCTTTTGATTTACTAAAAACAACTAAAGAAATTAAAAACAAAAGAAAAGATTTAAAAATATTAAAGTTGCGAATAGGAGAGCAAAAATTATTAGAAAAAGAAGAAAAGAGATATATTAATGCTTGTGATAAAGTAAATGAAACCATTACTAATTACATTAATGAAAGAAATAAGTATGAAAATATTATAGAAAATCTAAAGGTGATAAAACAATATAATAATAAAATTGCCAATCAATGCAGAGTTCTTGAAAATAAAGAAGCGCAACATAACAAAAACATAGAGAAGATACATCAACAAATATTAGAAAAAATAAAGAAGGTCAAAGTATGAAAATAAAAAAGTTGCTTAAACCTTTGATTATCTTGTTTGTTGCACTGATAGTTTTTGTTTCTTCAACTTATGCTTGGCTTACAGAAATTCAACAAGCAAATATAAGTGAGTTTGTCGTCGAGGTAGGATCTTATAAAATGAATTCAGCATTTTATTATGGTGAAGATTATAATAATGATGGAATAATTAGTGATTCTGAATATACACTTATTAATGAATCAATTAATTTTGGTGTTTCAAATAGCAGTTATATTAAACCTGGAGATATTTTGCATTTTAAATTAGAAATGGAAAATTTGACCTCATATGAAAATATTTTGTTATATCTTTATTTTAGGGATGCTGATTTAGAGTATAGTATTAATAATAATAAGTCTTTAAAAGATTATATAAAGATTGAGTATGTGGAAGATGGCAATGAAAATTTTGTTGATAAAGGAACAATTCAAAACATTTTAGATAATTCTAATGGCTATGTTTTTGATGATATTTCAGTTAGTCGAAACGAAACATCTAAAGTATATTTTAATTTTATTGTTATTGGAGAAACTCCTAATGATTTACAGACTTTATTTTTAACAATTAATGAACTTACATTAGGTTTTGCACAGCAAATATGAAAAAAATAATTAGTAATGTAATTGTCTCCATTTTGTATTTAACTGCTTTTTTATTGATATTAATTGGAATAATTAGTTATGTAAATAATGAAACTCCAAGTATTTTTAATAGATATTTTTTGGTTGTTCAGTCAAATAGTATGGAACCTACTTTACAAGTTGGAGATATAGTAATTGTTGAACCCAATAATCAGTATGTGAAAGATGATGTAATATCTTTTAAAATGAATATTAATAATGTAGATGTCATTGTAACTCATAGAATATATGATGTGATAGATATTAATGGAGAAATTAACTATATTACAAAAGGAGATAATTTATATATAACTGGCCCAGATGACTGGGTTTTAACAAAAAAAGATATTTTAGGGCTAGTAAAACATAAAATTCCATTTTTAGGTATTATTTATAATTATATTGTAATTCAAAAACATTTATACTTACTTTTTATTCCTTTGATTTTAGGTTTTTTATATTTAGGGTATAATCAAGTTCTCAAGATGTATAAATTAACAAAAGAAGATATTAATAAAAATGACAAGTAAAAATTGCCATTTTTTATTTATGCTTAATCTTTCATTTATTGCTTTTTTTTGTTAAAATATTTTTATTGAAGGAATGATAAAATGAATAAAAAAGTATCTAATTTTATAATTATTATAATAATGTCATTTGTTATTAGCTCTTGTAGTAATGTTTCAAGTTCTAATAGTGAATATCAAGTAATAGAAAAATATGTTCCTAATGCTATTAGTGAAGAAGGAGTAGTTGTTACTCCATTTAACACAACAATATCTTTAACAATGTTTAACTCTAAAGATATTAATGAATATTTTCCTTTATTTGAAAAAGAAATATTAAAATTACATAAATATTTTGATAGATATAACTATTATATTGATGAAAACGGGAAAAGAATCAATAATTTAAAGGTTATTAATGATTCTTATGGAAAAAATGAAGAGATTATAGTGGATAATGAATTATATGATTTGTTAAGTTTATCTTTAGAAATGACAAGATTAACAAATGGATATTTTAATCCAACATTGGGAAGATTAATTGATTTATGGAGTGATAAATTTTTTATAATTCCAACAGAAAATAGTGATCCAGAAAGCACTCTAATTGAAGAAGCATTAAAATGCAGTGTGAATAAAGAAAATATTAACGATGTAATAGTATTAGATCCAATTAAAAAAAGCGTAATTTTTAATAAAATAGAAAATTGTAATGGTAATGCTATAATATCTTTAGGAGCAATAGCAAAAGGATATGCAATAGAAAAAGCAAAAAATATTGTTGAAAATGTTCCGAGTTTAATAGATGGAGGTAGGAGCAGTTTAGTAGCCACAGGGATTAATCCTAATCCTGCAAGAGACACTTGGAATCTTGGTGTATTAACTCCATATACTGCAATAAATCTAGGGGTTCTTTCCATAAAGGGAGAATTAACTTTTTCAACCTCAGGAGATTATGAAAAATGTTTTTATATAACAAATCCTGATGGCAGTCTTACCATCCGTCATCATATATTGAATCCTAATACTGGATATAGTGAAAATTATTATCGATCAATATCACTATTAAGTAATGGAAATGCTGGAGTAATTGATGCATTAAGTACTGCATTATTTAATATTAATGATTTTTCTTTGGTTAATGAAATAATAAAAAATGTTGAGGATTTTTATTACCTTGATATTGAGGTATTATTTGAAAAAGAAATAATAATTGATGATAAAAAAAGAATCAACGTAGTAGCCAATCAAAAATTTTGGAATTTAATGTTAGATGATTCTATTAGTTCAGTTGTAAATAAAATAGATATATTGGAGTAGTTTATGGACATTTCATTAAAGAAAAATAAGACTGATTTATTTATTGTAATAATTGCAACACTAGTTGTGGTATTTTTTGTTGTAATTAATTTATTTTATAGTAATTCAAACGATAATATTATCAGCGTTTATTATAACAATAATGTTATTCATACAATGTATTTAAACATTGATGAAGAATACATTATGGAAAAAGAATCTTTTCCTTTATTATTAGACAAAATGGTAATAGAGGTAAAAGATGGTAGAGTAAGAATAAAAGAAGAGGAGTCTCCAAAACATTATTGTTCAATAATGGGATATCAATCTCAAAAAGGTACATCCATTATTTGTGCTCCCAATAGTGTGATGGTTGTAATTGAAGGTTATGAAGATACTGGTATTGATTGGACTCCAGGAGGTGTAGCTAATGACAACTAAAATGATGGTTCGTTATGGATTTTTGCTTGCACTTTCTGTCATATTAAGTTATGTAGAATATCTTGTTGAAATTCCAATATTATTCCCAGGAGCAAAACTAGGGCTTGCCAATGCAGTTGGTCTTATTGTTTTGTATTACTTTGGAATTAAATATTTTTCTATGTTTGGAATATTAAGAGTATTATTAAGTGCAATACTATGGACAGGATTTGGTATCAATTTTTTCATATCAATATCAGGGACACTACTAGCTACAATCATGACAATTCTAGTGGCAAAATATACAAAGGCTTCAATATATGGTATATCAATAAGTGGAGCAATACTCCATGGATTAGGACAAGTAATAATGGTAGCTATTTTATATCAAACATTATATATGTTAACATATGTGGTTTTCTTAATAATTTCGGGAATAATTACAGGATATTTAATGGCACTTATAGTAGCAAGTTTAATTTGTAGAATGCCTAAAATTGTGAACTAAAAGGAGGTAAATATGAAAAAAATAATAACTATTATTTTGACTTTTGTTTTTTGTGTAGGGTGTAATTATTCAACATCTTCCAAGCAAGAAGACACAAAGACTCTATTAAAAAAAGATAATATAAGTTCTTCAATGGCGGATTCTCCAATTAACACTAGAAATTTAGATGAATATTTATTTATTGAGGGAGTTAATTATGTTGATGTTAGACCATATGAATGGATAATAAATGATGGCTATGTTGCAGGATTTAGATTTATCCCCTTTTATGAACTTATTGCTAAAAATGCTAGTGCAGCAAATTTTGATAATATTCTTTTCAGTTATAATTATTCAAAAACTCCTGATGGTCAAGAAATTAGAGGAGGAGATGTAGGAAGTTTTTCTCCAATATATCAAGAATCTATTCAAATAATAAAACAACTTTTCCCAAGCGATGAGCCAATTCTATTTATTTCTCAAAGTGGTGTTGAATCAGGGTATATTATAAATTTATTAATCCAATTAGGTTATGATGGTAAGAATCTTTATAATGTCGGGGGATTTTCTAATAGTGATGGTATATATTCTGCATATAAGAAATTAGTAAATCCAAATCCTAAATATTTCATACAAGGAAATCCTTATATTGATATTGAAATTGATTTATCTTTAAGTGAAGAATTAACAAAAATACCTTAAGACATTGCTTATTATATTTTGATTTGTTAAAATAAATATATCATAAATATATATATGAAAGGGGAAAAATAATGTTAAATAATAGATTTAAAAAAACAGCGAGTGCTACTATTGCATTGCTATTTGCTTTCCTTGTTACTGCTTGTGGAGGGACAAGCACTACTACAAGTTCTAGCTCATCTACTAGTCAGCCAACCTCAGGCAATATTTCAAGTGGAGTATGCGACGCTTCCAACTTGACTCTTGAAGAAATTAATGCTTATTTAAATGATCCAACAGTTACAGGGATGCTTAACGGAAATGAAATTTCAATAATTCCATTTAAACACATAAATGGACATGGTGATGAGTGGGATTTTTTTGCTTTTGTAGCATTTCAATACCAAGAGTTGCTATATGTTAAATATCAAGTAACTTATCTATCATGTACATGTAGAGCGGCAAATGTTAATTTTTGGCAAACTATTTATCTTGAACTTAGTCTTCCTGCCAGTGGAGATGTTAACGATTCAAAAATTAGAGAATTAACTTTTGATGAAGTAAATGTTGGTAATGAAACATATTTGGGTGGCTTTTGGGGAGATAGTGACCCTATACCAGATTCACCAATAACTTATGAGGTTATTAAGCAAGAGTTTATTCCATATTTAATTGGGAAAAACAAGTCTCAAATTGATGCTTGGTCAGATATTTGGGATATTGATATAAGTAATTACCAAGAAGGGGAAGGAAGAACAGATTATACTCTTGATAAATATGTTGCCGCTACTGTTTCAACAAATAATATAATTCGTATAGTTCAAGCAGTGTTTGATTATCACGGCAAAAAATATGTTGAGTAATTATTAGATATAAAAAGTGCAAATTAAAATTTTGCACTTTTTTGTTTAGTATATATTTTGATGTTATATTTAAAATAGTGTTATAATATAAACAAGAAAGGATGTGTCGTTATGAAATATCAAATAGTAGGTAAAAATGTTTCAATCACTCCAGCAATAGAAAGCAAAATATTGAAAAAACTTTCTACATTGGACAAATTCTTAATTGTTAAGGATTCGGAATGTCGGGTGGTTATAACGATTGTTCCTGATGGACAAAAGATAGAGGTTACTATTCAAACAAAATACGCAATTTTAAGAGGAGAAGTAATTAATCGTGATTTATATGCTGCTATTGACTTAGTGGTAGATAAATTAGAAGATCAAATAAGAAGAGCTAAAACAAAATTAGATAGAAGACATCGTGAAAATTTGGGTAAAGCATTTGTCTTAAGTGAAATAGAAGATATAGAAATGGAAGAAATCCCAGTAAAAACAAAATCAATAGTTGTTGATACAATGGATTTAGATACTGCTATTGCTAATATGGAATTACTTGGACATTCATTCTTTATTTATAGAGATGATGAGGAAGAAAAAATAGCAGTAGTTTATAAAAGAAAAAATGGTGGATATGGATTAATTGAAGTAGAGTAGATATAAAAAAGTTTAGATATTTAAAGGCTAAGTATAATACTTAGTCTTTTTTTTAACTAATGTTTTTGATATGCATTTTACTAAAATGTGAATGTAAAATTGTTAATTTATATAACATATAAGTTCAGTTTATGATATTATTATTTCAACAGCATGCATGCATGGTGGGTTTGCATGTGTGATAAAAGTTAAAAAGGAGGATGACTAATGAAGAAATTCTTTGTCATGTTGTTTGCACTTATTATAGGGTTAAGTGTAGCAACAGGATGTGGAGGAACCTCAACTTCTTCTACATCAAGTAGTAGTTCAAGCACTTCTCAAGTAGAAGATACTACTTTAAGTAGTATTAGTGTGAAGACTCTACCTTATAAGTTAAAGTATTATTCTCATGAAACCATAAATACCGCTGGTGGACAAATCGAATTGGCATTTACTAATAACACAAAACAAGTTATTGATATGTCAGATGATATGGTTAACTATAGCAGTGTTAATATGGCAACATTGGGCCAACAAAATGTTGAGTTAAGATATACCTATAAAGGTGTAACTAAATCTACAACCTATCAAGTAGAAATAGAAGACTCTAACATTTATGTAACAAACATATACCTAGATAAGGATTATGCTGAAATAATGGTTGGTGGTGGAGTAGCTCTAAAAGAAATAGTGTTACCAAAAAATGCAACTAATCAAGCAGTAGAATGGGTCTCAAGTGATCCAAGTATTGCAATAGTAAGCAATCAAGGTGTTGTTGAAGGACTAAAAGAAGGAAGTGTTGTAATTACTGTTACCGCAAAAGACAAGGGTACAAAAATTGCAACAGCAACAATTGTTGTCAAAAATCCTACAGATGACACAATTACCGTAACCTTAAGAAGAGAATTAACCCTCTCTCTCCAAACAGTTTACGAAAAATACGATAGTTCTAGTTATACAAGCTCAAATTATGAAATCTTAACTGGATATTATAATGAAGGTATCGAAGGAATATCTAGTGCTAAGACTTCAACTGAAGCTAATGCAGCATTTGTAAATGCCACTAG
>JAQUUH010000023.1 GCA_028693955.1 Bacilli bacterium | reverse complement strand
AAATAATATCATTTAAAACAATATATTTGTAATATGAACTAGAATTGCGCTACTTTTTTGACTTTTCAAATACTTTATCAATAATAGCTTTTTTATCATCTGGCAATGAACTTGTAAAAACTCTATTTGACAAGTATCCTAATTTTCCATCAATATCTTCAAATACTAATTTATATGCATGGAGAAACTGATAATTCCATTTGTATTTACTTATAAAATCTTTATTCTTAGAAAAATCTCCATATTTATTATCGCCAACTATTGGTAATCCAATATATGATAAATGAACTCTAATTTGATGAGTTCTACCAGTTAATATCTCTACTTCTACTAGCGAGTAATTATCATTAGCAAATATCGGCCTTACAATGCTGATAGCTTTTTGACCTTTTATAGTATCTACAATGACCTCTTTTTTCTTTTCATCTTTTAGCAAAGGCACTTCTATAACCTGTTCTTTTTTACATCTATTAAATGTTAAAGCCTGATAATATTTTTTTATACCTTTTCTGGTTTTAAACATTGAATTTAGTTCTTGCAAAGCCTCAACACTCTTACCAAATATTACTAACCCCGAAGTATTCCTATCTAATCTATGAGCTGGGGCAATATTGATAAGTGTATCTTCAGATAAACCTTTTTTGTAATAATATGATTGAACTTGATTTGCTAAAGTATTATTTTTCTCTTTTTCATCGGGATTTATTACTAATCCAACAGGCTTATCCACAATCAATACATTATCATCTTCATATATTATTTTAAAATTCTTATCCAAATCCAATATTTTAGGTTTATTTTTGAAATCTTTTAATTGCTCTTCACTAACATATATATTAACTTGATCATTTTCTTTTATAATGTAATCCTTTTTTATTCTTAAACCATTGACTTTAACATCTTTTTTTCTAAATAAATGGTATATAAAACTCAAGGGAGCATCACTAAGTTGTTTCCTAATATATTTATCTATTTTTTGACCTTGTTCTTCTTTTTTTACTTTTATTTCTAACATAATAACTCACCTTCAAGTATAAATAAGCATAATAAATTTATGTAAAAAAAGCAATATTATATGATAAATTGCGTATTATGATATATAGTGTTTTTTTACTACCAAGCAAGAAGTGCTTTAAATAATATGTTTTTAATGATGTAACAATATGTTATTATGTTAGTGTAAATTTATTTATTTTCATGTTTCTTATTAAAGAAAAGGGTGATATTATCAATCAAAAAGAATTTCTTACAATAAAAGAACAAATTCAAAGAATCAAAAGCTATAATATTGTTATAAAAAATGAAAAAAAGGCCAAAGAATTATTGGAAAAAAATTCTTTTTATAATATAATCAATGGATATCGAGAACCTTTTTATTTTAATAACAGAAAAAACAAGTACATAAAAGGAACTTCATTTGAAGAAATTTTTGCATTGTATGAATTTGATCGCAAATTACGCAATCTTTTATTCCCAACTTTACTTGATATTGAGAATGCCATAAAATCAGAAATTATATATGAATTTTTAAAAACCACAGATGCAAAAAGAAATTTAATAAATGATAAAGACAATTATCTAAAAATTTCAAGCTATAATTTAGGAAACAATGATAGAATAAAATATAATCTTGCTCTTAATTTAATAAATGATTTGCAAAATATAATTTCAAATTATTTTAAAAACTCTGATTCCATAAGTCATTATCTAATAAACTATGGATATGTCCCTTTATGGGTTTTAAGCACAAAAATGACATTTACAAATATAAGCAAGTTTTACCAATGTATGATAGGGAAAAATCGCCAAGCAATTGCAAAAAAATATACGATGGCAGATGATGATTTTGAGACTATTTTAAAATTGCTAACAATTGCTAGAAACTATTGTGCACACTATAATCGCATATATAACTTTAGTACAAATATTATATTACCAACTCCAAACAAATCTATATACCCATTGCAATATCAATTTATTACTAACTCAAAAAACAAAGAAAATGGATTATTTAACATTATAATTACTATGAAATACTTTATTTCTTCAAAAAATTACAAAGCTTTCATAAATAGCATAGATACCTTGATTAAAGAATTAGAAAAAAAATTATCTACAATTAAAATTGATGATATTTTAAAAATTATGGGATTCCCACCAAATTGGATAGATATTAAAAAATGATTTGTTGCTATTGAAAAATATAACTTAAAATGCTAAACTACTAGTAAAGTTCTCTTGAGATGCTTTTGGGGCCCCAAGACACTGCAAAGGATGCGTCCTTTGCTTTTTTATTTTAATAAAAAATAAAATATGCTATTATTTAAAAAAGAAGAGGTATACATTTATGAATAATTTATCTTTACACATTCCAAAATATGAAGAATTATCATATAGAGAAAATCTTTTATCACAAAAAGAAACAATGAGTTATAATGCCTCTTATAATTTAGATAATAAGTATTATCATAAAGATACTGGATGTTTAGATTTTCCACTAAAAGAATGGAAATCTTGGTATAAAAAATGGATTAATAATCTTCCTAATAATTATTATGCATATATTGTAAAAGATGATAAATTTATTGGTGAGGTTAATCTTCGCTATATCATAGAAAAAGATTGGTATGAAATGGGAATAGTAATAGAAAATAATTATAGAGGTAATAACTACTCTAAAAAAGCTTTAGAAATGCTTTTACAAGTAGCGTTTGAAAAATATAATGCTAAAGCTGTTCACAATATGTTTGAAGTAGATAGAATTGCCGCCTTAAAACTTCATAAGGATTTAGGATTTATAATAATTAGTGAATACGATGATTTAATAGAACTTTTATTATCAAAAGAAGAATATTTTAGAAACAATAAAAAAGGAGAATAGCCAAACTATTCTCCTTTTTCGTAATAAACTTTTAATCTTTTTTTATCAATTTTATTACAATCGTTAAATGTAGCAAATTTTTCTAATTTATTGTTGAAAACATTCCAAAAATCATCATCAATACTTTTTTCAAGCCAAAGATTTTTCATGACTAATTTTTTGTTTTTACTATCAACAGACATTTCTATTCTTCCTATTAATTCATCTTTATATAATAAGGGTAGAACATATGCCCCATATTTCCTTTTTTCTTGTGGAGTATAAATCTCCCAAGTATAACTAAAATCAAATATTTTCTTTATTAATTTTCTATCCCAAATAAAATTATCTAAAGGGGCAATAAACTCTACCCTTTTAACTTCTAAATCATTATTATTTAAATAATTCTCCTCACTTTTTAAAATATAAAATGGTTCTTTAATATCTTCAACTTTGCATTCTACAATTAAATCTTTCTCAAGAAGTTTTTTAATATATTCTTTCCTTTTTTGAGCATTTAAGTTATATATTCCTAAATAAGCATCAGATGGTCCTTCTTTAATAATACTTGTTGCTCCAATTCTTCTTTTCATTTGAAATAGATGAAATTCATCTTCGTTAGCAATACATTCATCAAAAGAAGATGTAGAATTTTTTAAGTATTTATCTGTTTTAGCAAAAAATCTCTTATTATTACTACGATGATGAATTATTGCTTCGCCTTTAAAAAACAAGTAATCAATTATAGCTTGGCTTAGCTTTTTATGCCTCCAGGTATAAAAAGTAGCTTCTTCATTTATGTTAACATCTTTTGCTTCAAGAAAATCTTTTTCATTTAAAATAATTCTTACCTTTTCAATCATTTTTTCTAAGCCAACAAGATTTTTCTCATAGTTATGGGCATTGTGATTTCTAATGCTTAACATGTTATTCCAATCACTTGCTAAGTAAATAGACATATTTTTATCCCATTGTTCAACAAGCAAAAAATCTTCATATAAAAGCTTGCTTAGCATTTTTTTATCATAATCTTCAACACGAGAAAAAAGCACTAAATCAGCGTTTTTACCACAAATATCAATAGGATCAAATTGTAGACAACCAACTTTTTTTACAAAGTCTAATATTCCTTTTTCTCCTTTATATCTGTAATTACCTATCAATCCTTGACTTTTTAATATAAATTTTTGCGCTTCTTTTTTAGTAATTGCAATCATTTATTCATTCTCACTTTTATCAACTATTTTAATTACTTCTTTTGTAATATCTTTTACACTCTTATTATCAACATCAATAACATTAGATTCACTATAATCAAAGGCTTTTAATCTATCTAAACTTCTATTTAAAGATTCTTTATCTCTTTTATTATCCTTAATATCTTTTGTTATTCTTTTGGTAAGTTCATCCTTATTAATTCTTAATGAAATAATTGATAACTCTACATTTAATAAATTAAGTTTATCAATTATTGAATCACTAATTGCTTTTTCATGCATAACCCAACAAAAGATAATATATTTATATTGCTCACATTTTATGAAATTATTTAATAAAAAAGTAATATTATCTACTACCATTATTTTTGTCTTATCGTTTACAACAAAAGGGTTCATGTTCCAACACCAGTCACCATCTAGAAAAACACTTGGAATTAGTGCTTTTTGCAAACTTAAAGAAACGGCTGTTTTCCCTGAGCCCATTGTTCCTTTAATGATAATCAGTTTTTTCATTTACATCACCCATAAAGATTTTATCACAATGCATTAATTACTAATAGTTTTTATTAATGGTATGGAATTAAGTATAAAATATACTGAAAATTTTACCTATAAGTAATATAATAGATATGAAATAAATTATTGCAAAGTTTTTGTTTATTACAAGCAATTTTGAACATATTTTTTCACTATAAAATTTATAAATGTACCTTAATTTATAAACTGTATTTTTTAAAATTTCAAAAGGAGCAATTATGTTTTAACCAACTTACTTATCTATTTGTATATATTGCATGCTTCAACTTGGATATCTTGTTTGGACAGGAACTTATCGCCAAAATGTACGAATTGGAGATAAAAGATATTTTTTATGGATGCATATAATTGTTTTGCTTTCTTTTACAGCTAATATAATTAGCAGTCTTCAAACAAATATAAATTGGCTATTCCCATTTGTAAGTGCAGGAAACTATATTGAATTCATTTTAAATGCAACACTTATTCCAATGTTTTTCTGTTATATTTGTGATCAAGTTATAAATCTTGATGCTACATTAAAACAAAGAATGAAAATTGCCCTTTGGAGTTTAACTATTTTGTGTGCCTCAATAATTGCTTCAACTATTTTTACAGGAAAAATATTCTATTTTGATGAAGCAAGAGTTTATCATCGTGGACCACTTTTTGCTATACCAATGATGATTATGTTAGTAATGATGATTATGGTCGAAATCTTTTTGATTAGCCACAAGAAAAAAATCGAGCCCGTTTATTATAAATCACTACTATTTTTCCTTATAGCACCTCTAATTGGATGGGGTTTACAATTTCTTATATATGGACTTCCTTTTTCTCTTTTAGGAATTACATTTTCATCTTTAATACTTCGTACAAATATCAAGAATCGTAACATCGATAAAGATTATTTAACCGATGTATTTAATCGTCAAGCACTTGATGATTATATGAGTAAAAAAATCAAAAATTCCGAGAAGAATAAATCTTTTTCTGCCTTTTGTTAGATATAGACAATTTCAAATCAATTAATAATAACTTTGGGCATTTTGAAGGTGATACTGCCCTTATTAATGCAGTTAAAATATTACGTTCATCTTTAGAACCTACTAATTTTATTGCTCGCTATGGCGGTGATGAATTTTGTGTTATTATCAATAGTGGTGATTTAGAAAAAATCAAAAGTGTTATTAGCAAAATAAACGAGAATTTAATGATGTTTAACACGAAAAATGACAAGTTATATAAGTTAAATTTCAGTATTGGATATGCAATTTATAATCATTCAATAGGTAATACTCCAGAATCATTTTTAAAAGTAATAGACAAAAAAATGTACGAGCAAAAATTACCAAAAAAAAATAAGTCTACATCTGTGGAATAATTCCATATGATGTAGACTTTTTAATATTATCAATTTTGTTCTATAGTTTAAATTTTTTCGGATTAAAATAATATTTAAGTTACTAATAAGAAACGATTATACCTTTTTTTAAAATATAAAATGAATTTAGTAATCTTGCTTTAACTAAAACAATTTTTTCAAAGATTATGCTCTTTTCAAGTTTTTCTTTCAAAAATAATGCATCCTCATAATTATCTGTATATGTTATTATACATTTCTTCATTTGCATCCTTTTATTTTTGATTAATATCGCTATATGAATTAATGATTGTCTAAATGATACACATTTTTTATGTAAAGATATCTCACCATCATTTGCCATGCATAAAAAACTTAATTTTAAAGATTTTAATATTGCAGCAAGGCTAGCTTTAATTCTTCCTTTTTTGACTAGATTATCAAATGATGATAATGAAAAATATAATTCTCTTTTATCTCTATATTGAATTATTTTCTTTTTTATAGTCTCGAAATCGTTGCCTTCCTTAATTAGCTCATATAATTTATCAACCAATAACTGCTCAATTCCTCCAGTTCCTTTAGAATCTATGACAAAAATCTTTTTATCACATTCATCAACGATTGACAAAGCACTGTTATAACTTCCACTTAATTTTGAACTTATTGTAATAATAAAATTATATTCAGCTGTGCATTCGTTTAAACACGCTCCTGGTGCAGGGCAACTAGATCTAGTTGATTTTTTAGAATCACACTCCAATATTATGCCTTCATTACAAGTCCCATCAATATATTCATCACCTTCAATTGCAACAATAAATGGTACAATTCCAAGTTCAACACTATCATCGTTAAATTCTTCTTTTAAATAATCGCTATTTAAATCACATGAACTATCACAAATAATTTTAAATTTCATTTCAAAACCTCCTGCTTGACACTAATGTCAATTGATGCCACATTCTATCATATTCTAGTTGCTTAATCAACTTTAGTTACTCATATATTTTTTTAATCAAAATAAGCAATTATATAATAGTTAATTGAAATCTATTTTTTGTTTTATTTATTCAAGTATATTTTAACTTTTACCTAAACTGTGTTGTTGTTATAACTATTATTTTTTTAGAGCAATCGTTAAATTGTGCTAATAATTCTCTACTATCTTTTATAGCTTCAAGGTAAAAAATTCAGATAAAAGAAAAAGGTTTTGATACAAATTGTTTTTTGTATCAAAACCAATAATTTCTAATGTCT
>JAQUUH010000009.1 GCA_028693955.1 Bacilli bacterium | reverse complement strand
TCCCGTCGAGACCGCCACTTGATTTTATTGGCTCGGTAGCTCAGTTGGTAGAGCAAAGGACTGAAAATCCTTGTGTCGCCGGTTCGATTCCGGCCTGCGCCACCACTTATATAAAAAAGAGTTCATTATGAACTCTTTTTAATTTATTTTTAGTATTATTCTGATGTTAATTAAACTAATTGTGTTCTAGAGATTAATTCTTCATAAATATCATTAACTTTTGTAAACTTTTTGGCTGCAAAATATGAAATAGCAAGAACAATTATTACAGGAATCACAACAATAGAGAAATTACTTAGTCCAGCGTATGATATTGCAACAACTATTCCAGTAAGTGGAGATCTTGTAATTATTGGCATCATAGAAAATGTTGATACTAATATTATTAGTGGATAATGCTCTACTGGTAAATTAAACCAAATTGTAGAAAGATTGCAAACAAGGATACCAGTTAAAGCCCCAAATGTAATCATTGGAACAATAAATCCTCCACTTGCATTGGAATTAGCACTTGTTATCGTATAAAAGAATCTGAATGCCAAGATTAATAATATTAATATTATTGAATCATAATTCATAATGTTATTAATAATGGCAGACCCAGCGCCACGATATTCAGTAAGAAAAACAGATACAACAGCAGCTATTGCAAACATTATGAATATTCTATTTCTTACAATGACATTATTTTTGTTTTTTGAAAAGAAATCTTTAATTTTAACAACAAATATTGTAAATAGAGTTCCCACAATAATATTAACAATTATTATACCTATAAATACATAATAATATTTAAAAGGTAGCTCAATGTTTATATTAAATGACAAAAATTTATTTGGAGTTATAAAATGAACTATAAGATAAGCTATAGCGACAGTGTATAATGCTTTTAAAATTAACTTATAATTAAATTTATGTAATGCTTCTTCAAATATATAAATAAATCCAGCAAGCGGAGAAAGAAAAGCACAACCAAACCCTGCACCACAAGAAATACCTATTAGATCTTTATCATCTTTTTTAAAAAGTTTGTTGACAGCAACACCGACACATCCTCCCATATAAACAGAAGGGCCCTCACTGCCAATACCTACACCTGTCATGAATGAAAATAATGAATTTATGAACATAAATATTATGCTTCTTATGGGGTGAATTGATTTGTTTTTGCCTTTTATAGCGAGTTCAATCATTGGAACACCACCACCAGCAATGTTTTTATCTATTGTAGTAAGAACTCTTGCAAAATAGGCAAGAAAAAGGGAACCAATGATAGCCACTATTATACAATCATAATTAGGTAAACAAATAATTTTATTAGAAAATCTTACAACAATTCTCGCAACTAATTGGTAAACACCAATTAAAGAACCAATCAAGGCTCCTAATAGCGTATATTTTGCAAGTCCATTCCAAAAAGATTTCATTATAATTCCCCTTAAATTTTATTCTCTATAATACTACCACAATTATTATTATTTTGTATACCCTTTTTGGGCATCTATAACAAAAATTAATATGAATACTAATTCATATATTGCTTTTTTGTTAGTATAAAATAATTGATTATATTATTTGAAAAAATGTTGATTTTTGTATATACTCTTAAAATGTAATGGAGTGATAAAATGCAAGTAGCTTTAATATCTTTAGGTTGTGCAAAAAATTTAGTTGATTCAGAAATGGCATTAGGACTTTTTAAAAAAGATGGTTATCAAATTACTAATAATTTAGAAAAAGCGGATTTAATTGTCATTAATACATGTGGATTTATTCAATCTGCAAAAGAAGAAGCCATAAATATGATTTTTAACATGCTTAAATATAAAAAAGAAAATAAAAAAATAATGGTAATGGGATGTCTTTCTCAAAGATACAAAGATATTTTAGAAAATGAAATACCTGAAGTTGATCGTTTTGTAGCTATTGATGAATATCATAATTTTGGAGAAATTGTTTTACAATTGATGGGGACAAAAACTAATAATCAAAAATTTTTATCATATAATCAACGCGTTATTGGCACTCCAAATCACTGGGCATATGTTAGAATTGCAGATGGATGTGATAACCATTGTTCATACTGTGCAATCCCATTGATTCGTGGAAAATATAAATCTAGACAATTAGACGATATATATAAAGAAGTTGATTCTTTAGTGAAAAACGGATATAAAGAAATAGTTTTGATATCTCAAGATACAACTCGTTATGGTAAAGATATCAACACTTCTATAGAAGAATTACTTGAAAAGTTATCTAGTATTAAAGATTTAAAACTTTTACGTTTTTTATACTTATATCCTGATGATGTAACAAAAGAGCTAATTCAAGTTGTAAAAAATCATGATAATATTGCACCTTATTTCGATATACCTATGCAACATGGTTCAAATAGAATGTTGAAATTAATGAATAGAAGAGGAACCACAGAAAAAGCATTAGAACTTATTGATTACATAAAAAAAGAAGTTCCCAATGCTATATTTAGAACAACTTTGATGGTTGGTTTTGATTATGAAACCGATGAAGATTTTGATAAAATGATAGGGTTTGTTGAGGATGCAAAATTTGATAGATTAGGTGTTTTTAAGTTTTCGAAAGAGGAAGATACTCCAGCAGCTATGATGCATGGTGATATAGACGAAGAAACAAAAAATAAAAGGTATCAAGAACTTTTAAAAGTCCAAAGAAAAATTGCAATTAAAAATTCTAAAAAACAAGTTGGTAAGATTCATAAAGCATTTATTGAAAGTTATGATAGTTCTATGAAAAAATATAAAGCAAGAAGTTATGCATTTGCTGGAGATGAAGTAGATGGTTGGATATATCTTGATAGTGATAGAAAATTAAATTCTGGAGATGAGGTAAAAGTAAAAATAGTAGGTTATTATGTTTATGATTTGCTTGGAGAAATAATATAATATTCCATGATATATGCTTAATTGACATTGAATATTTTATATTGTAGAATAATTTTGCTGTGCCACTTTAGTTTAATGGTAAAACAGATCCATGGTAAGGATCCGTTGGCAGTTCGATTCTGCCATGTGGCACCATTTTTTTATTTTAAAATTTATGATATGATTAAATCAGTGAGGTAATTACTATGACCAATAACACCAAAGAGATTATAAATATAATGAAGAAGCTAAAAAATGATACCTCAAATAAGACATATTATGTTGTTGAAGATCTTTCAATTTTTAAATTAACAAAAGATTTTAAACTTTTTTGTGATACTTTTTTTTATTGTGATGAATTAATTTATAGTGATGAAGCAAAAGAAATAGTAGGCTATTATAAGATTAACAGTAGAATTTGTAACAAGATTAATAAAAAGTCTTATAATAATTTAGTTTCTAAAGATAATGCTCAAGGATTAATAGGAACATTTAAGTATTTAAAAAAAGAAATTGGGGATTTTAAAAATGCTAAATTTGTTGTTGTTCTAGATGGCTTAGAAACTCCAGGCAATGTTGGTTCTATTATGAGGACTTGTGATGCTTGTGGAGTGGATTTAATTTTAGTTATAAATACAAGAGCACGGATATTTAATCCTAAAGTAATGCAAGCAAGTAGAGGGATGCAGTTTTTTAATAATATTATTGAAACAGATTTTAAATCAGCAAATGATTTTTTAACATCAAATGGTTTTGACATTTTTTTAGCAGAACCTATTGATGGTAAAAATTATAAGTATTATAAATATGACGGGAAAATAGCAATTGTTGTTGGTAGTGAAAGATATGGTATTGATAAATCTTGGTACGATTATAAGCATAATAGAGTCTTTATACCAATGATTGGTAAAATGACATCTCTTAATGTAAGTATTGCAGCTTCAATAGTAATTTATGAAGCTTTTATGAAAAGAGTGTGAATTTATCTTTTAGGGCTTTAAATTATTAAATATTATTGGTATAATATATCCAAGTTAAATAAATATATATACTATTATATGAAATAAAGATATGGGGGGAGTTATTATGGCAAAACATAGTGAACTTTTTGGACTACTTGGTGAATATCAAGTTCTTCGCCATCAAAATCCAAAAGGTGCAAAAGAGTGTGATCATAATGGTCAAATAGAGTTTGTGTTTGAATGCAATGCTATTGAAAGAAATAGTTTGGAGTTCGAACAAGTAAAAAATGTTATTGAAAACGGCGTTACGACTGTTAGTATGGATAATCGTGAGGAATTGGAAACAGCAGGATTAAATGATGCTATGAATTATGTAAATAAGTTGATTGATGATGATATCAATTTATCAGAGAGCATTGTTAAAGAATTGCATAGCATATTGTATGTTGGAGCAAGTAATGATTTTAAAGGTCAATATAGAAGTGATTTCATTACCATCCCACATGCTCAAAATTTGCCACCAGTTCGTCACATTTCTTATTTTATGAACAAATTATTTGATGAATACAAAGAAATGGGGCAGTTAGATATTATTGAAAGAATCGCTTTATTTCATATTAAATTTGAAAATATTCACCCATTCCAAGATGGTAATGGGCAAGTAGGACGCTTAATTATAAATTATCAATTAATTAGAGCTGGTTATCCTCCAATTGCTATAAAAGCAGAAGATAAAAAAGCATATATTAAGGCTTTTGAAAAGTATAATCGTGAATTAGATATTGAACCCATGGTAGAGATATTAATTAATGCATTAAAAGATGAATTGAATAAAAGAATAAAATGCCTAAAAGTTGAATAAGATACTTAAATAAGTAGATAAAGATATTTTTAAAATCTTATCTACTTTTAATTTATAAGTAAAAATTTTAGACAATTATAAATAAATCGTGCTATAATCATACTCGTGTTAAAAGCAGGTGTTATTTATGAATGTTAGAAATATTGCAATTATTGCCCACGTTGACCACGGGAAAACAACTTTGGTTGACCAATTGCTGAAAAAATCAGGGACCTTTAGAGCAAATGAAGATGTTGTTGAAAGAGCACTAGATAGTAATGACATTGAAAGAGAAAGAGGAATTACTATTTTAGCTAAAACAACAGCAATTTATTATAAAGATTATCGAATAAATATTTTAGATACCCCAGGTCATGCAGATTTTGGTGGAGAAGTAGAAAGAATAATGAAGATGGTTGATGGTGTTCTTTTGGTTATTGATGCTTTTGAAGGAACGATGCCCCAAACAAGATTTGTTTTAAAAAAAGCATTAGAAGCAAAAGTAAAACCAATTGTTATAGTAAATAAAGTTGATAGACCTAATGCTGATGTAGAAAAAGTAGTTGATGAAGCATTAGAATTATTTATTGAACTTGGCGCAGATGAATCATTACTAGAATTTCCTGTTGTATATGCTTCAGGATTAAAAGGGACTTCTTCATATTCTGCCGATATTTCCACTCAAAAAGATACAATGGAACCTATTTTCGATTCAATTATTAAATATATTCCAGAACCAAAAGTAGATATTGATGGAAGTTTTCAGTTTCAACCTGCTCTTCTTGATTACAATGATTATTTAGGAAGAATAGGAATTGGCAGAATTACAAGAGGTAAAGTAAAAGTAAATGATAATGTTGTATGCATGCGCTTAGATGGTTCAAATGTCAGTTTTAGAATTCAAAAATTATTTGGTTTTTTAGGTTTAAAAAGAATTGAAATTGAAGAAGCACAAGCGGGCGATATTGTTGCTATTGCTGGTTTACAAGATATAAGTGTTGGTGAGACAATTTGTGATTCTAATAACTTAGAAGCTTTAGAGCCTATTCATATTGATGAACCAACATTACAAATGACTTTTTCTTCAAATAATTCACCTTTTGCGGGAAAAGAAGGTAAATTTGTAACAGCTAGAAAAATAGAAGAACGTTTGTTTAAAGAAATGCAAAAAGACGTTTCATTAAAAGTAAAAAGAATAGAAAATTCTGAATCTTGGATTGTTTCTGGAAGAGGAGAACTTCATCTTTCCATTTTGATAGAAAATATGCGTAGAGAAGGCTATGAACTTCAAGTATCAAAACCAGAGGTAATTATAAAGCAAATAGATGGTGAAAACTGTGAACCATATGAAGAATTGCAAATTGATGTTCCTGAGGAATATTTAGGGAATGTTATGGAATCTTTAGGACCAAGAGGTGCAGAGTTAGTAAATATGATAAATACCGAAAATCAAGTAAGAATTAATTATTTAATACCATCT
The DNA here is from genome assembly GCA_028693955.1 of Bacilli bacterium. Classification (GTDB taxonomy): domain Bacteria; phylum Bacillota_I; class Bacilli_A; order RFN20; family UBA1709; genus JAQUUH01. The sequence goes on along the minus strand of JAQUUH010000009.1, from coordinate 30,459 downwards.
AGAGGATTGTTAGGATTTATGACTGATTTTATGACATTGACTAAAGGATATGGAATAATAAATCATACATATAAAGAATATAGACCTACAAAAGGGGCTCAAGTTGGAGAAAGAAAGATAGGAGTCATGGTAGCAACAGATCAAGGAATGGCTACTCATTATGCTATTGAACAATTAGAGCCAAGAGGGACTTTATTTATTGAACCAGGTGTTCAAGTATATGAGGGAATGATAGTTGGTGAAAATGCATATGATATGGATCTTACATGTAATGTTGCAAGAGTAAAAAATTTGAGCAATATGCGTTCTGCAGGAAAAGATAATACAGTAGTTTTAAAAAGACCAAGAAAAATGTCTTTAGAAATTGCTTTAGATTATATTAATACTGATGAATTAGTTGAAATTACTCCAAAAGGTTTTAGATTAAGAAAGAAAATTCTTAATACTACAGAAAGAAAAAAATACGATAGTTATAGAAAAAATAATAATAAATAGAAAGGAGAGAATAATCTCTCCTTTAATTTTGTTTTATTAATGAAAGTTGAACTCTTTGTTTATCTAGTAGTACTTCAAGTACATAGACATTTACTACTTGACCAACACTTACGATTTCTAAAGGATGATTTACTTTTGTTAAAGACATTTTAGATTTATGAACTAATCCATCGTTTTTAAGTCCGATATCTACAAAAGCTCCAAAGTCAACAATACTTCTTATTGTGCCTTGAAGCATCATTCCTGGTTTTAAATCTTCTAGATGTAAGATATCACTTTTTAATATTGGAGCAGGATAGTTATCACGAATATCTCTAAGAGGCCTCGATAACTCGTTAATAATATCATCATATGTATATTCTCCTAAATTGTATTTTTCAATATTTTTCTTTTTATCTAAATTGACTAATTTTTCTAAGAATTCGTTTGAACCCATATTTTCATAATTAAGATTATAGTCTTCCATTAACTGATTAACCTTTTCATAATCTTCAGGATGAATAAAAGTTTTATCGAGAGGATTGGAACTATCAAGAATTTTTAAAAATCCGATTGCCTGTTCATAAGATTTTTCCCCGATGCCTTTTACCTCTTTTAATTGGCGACGATTTTTGAAATTTCCATTTTTTTGACGATAATCTATAATATTATCTGCTGTCTTTTTATTGAGTCCAGAAATATAACTTAGTAGTGGTGACGAGGCACTATTGAGATTTACTCCAACAGCATTGACAACTTTAGTAATGGTAAAATCAAGTCCTTCTTCAAGAAGGTTTTGATTAACATCATGCTGATATTGACCGACTCCAATAGATTTTGGGTCAATTTTAATTAATTCTGAAAGAGGATCTATTACTCTTCTTGCTATTGATATAGCGCTTCTTTCTTCAACGACTAAATCAGGAAATTCCTTTTTAGCAAGTTCACTTGCAGAGTATACACTTGCTCCTGCTTCACTAACAATAATATATTTTGTTTTTAATTCATATTCTTTTAAAGTTTTTGCGATGAAAGATTCGGTTTCTCTGCTTGCAGTACCATTTCCTATTGCAATTAATTCTATGTCATATTTTTTTATTAGATTCACAACTTTTTCTTTTGCATCTTTAATTCTTTTTTCATTAACATTTTCACCAATATATTTTTCGTGAGGATATATAACATCTTTATAAACAAAGTCGCCGTTACCATTAATTACGGCAAGTTTACAACCGGTTCTAAAAGCTGGATCGACTCCTAACATATTTAGATTTTTAAAAGGAGGAGTCAAGAGCAATTGTTCAAGATTTATTGTAAATAATTCAATTGCTTTTTCTTCAGCTCTACTGGTTAGTAGATTTCTTATCTCTCTTTCAATAGAAGGGAAAAGAAGTCTTTTATAAGTATCTTCAATTGCTTCAATTACATATTTATTACTAATACATCCTATTTTTTTAATAATTTTTCGTTTCATGAAGTTTATTATTTCTTCATCAGCAGTAACAATTTTTACTTTTAAAAAACCTTCTTTTTCTCCTCGATTTATTGCAAGTATTCTATGATTAGGAACAAATCTTAACAATTCTTGATGATCATAGTAAAGTTCATATATTTTCTTATCATCTTTTGCATCTTTTTTTAAGCTAGTTTCAATTTTCCCATTGAAAAGTATTGACTTTCTTGAAAATTCACGATAAATATGATTATCTGAAAAACTTTCGGCAAGAATATCTTTTGCCCCTTTTAAAGCATCATCAATCGTTTCAACTTCTTTTGATAAATATTTTTGAGCTTCTATGGCTGCATCTTTATCATTAAAAAGCAACATGAAATTTGCAAGTGGTTCTAGACCTTTCGCAATTGCTATAGTAGCTCTAGTTTTCTTTTTTTCTTTATATGGTAAATACAACTCTTCAACAACATTGAGCGTTTCTGCTTCGATTATGTCATTTTTTAATTGATCCGTTAATTTACCTTTTTCATCAATTAATTTTAAAACTTCTATTTTTCTTTCCTCAAGTTTTGTTAAATAATCATATCTTTTTTGAATTTTTCTTAATTGTTCTTCGTCTAAATTTTTAGTTTTTTCTTTCCGATAGCGTGCAATAAAAGGAATGGTTGCTCCATCTAAAAGTAATTCTATAGCACTTTTTACATTTTCAGAATTTAGACTTAATTCATTGGCTACTTTCACTATTATTTCTAGATTCATATAATCACCCCAAATCATGTAAAATTATATCATAAATTATTATTTATAAATATACACTTGGCTGAAATATATCCAAAGTTATTTAAATACTTGTATTTTAATAGATAAATGTGCTAAAATATTCGTGCAATAAGTTTATGAGTGGGGGAAACCCCACTCTTACTTTTGAAATGAGGTGTGCTATGGAAAAAGTACAAATTGAAAAAATAAAAAATATCATTGTTCCTATTATTCAAGCCAACGATAGTTATTTGTATAAATTGGAATATGTATTTGAAAATGAGTCTTGGATATTAAGAGTTCTTGTTGAAAAAAATAATGGTAATACAGATTTAGATACTTGTGTCGGTATTTCTGAAGAAATTTCAAATAAACTCGATGAACTTGATTTTTTGAGAGAAGAATATATTTTGGAAGTATCGTCTCCTGGTGCGGAAAGGCCTCTAGAAACTAAAGAACAATTTCAAAAAGCAATTAATAAACAAGTATTAGTAGTTTTGAAAAGTGAGCAAGATAGTTACAAGCAGGTAGTAGGTAAGTTAGTTGAAATTAAAGAGGATTCATTTATTATTGAAATGAAAATCAAAACAAGAGCAAAAAAACTCGAAATTGATTTTTCAAATGTTGAAAAGTCAATGACAACGGTAAAGATTTAGGAGGATTATAAAAGTGAACCCAAAAGAGTTTATAAAAGCCTTGAAAGCATTTGAAGATAGCAAAAACATTTCACCTGAAATGGTAATAGATTTATTAAAATCAGCATTAATAAGTGCTTATCAAAAAGAAAATGGCAAGGAAGCAAGAGTTAGAGTAGAGATTGACGATAAAAAAGGTAAAATATTAATGTTTAATCAAAAAGAGGTTGTTGAAGAATGTGTTGATGATGTTTTAACAATATCTTTACATGATGCTCAAGAAATAAATAAAGATTATAAGTTAGGAGATATATTTGAAATAGCAGTTGATACTGATCAATTTGATAGAATGGCGGCACTTTATGTGAAGCAGGTTCTTCGTCAAAAAATTCGTGAAGCAGAAAAGCAATATGTTTATGATGCTTATATTAATTTGAAAGATGATATAATCACGGGAATTGTTGAAAGGGTTGAGAACAACTACAGTTTGATTAATATTGGTAAAACAAATGCTTTGATGCCAGCAAGTAATAGCATTCCAAATGAAAGGTATTATGTTGGTCAGCATTTAAAAGTATATGTAGTTGAAGTTGATAAAGCTTCTCAAGGAGCACAAGTAATAGTCTCAAGAACAGAACCTAATTTTTTGAAAAGATTATTTGAAAATGAAATTTCTGAAATATATGATGGCACAGTAGAAATTCGCTCAATAGCACGTGATCCTGGAGAAAGAGCAAAAGTTGCTGTTTCAAGTAGGGATAAAAATGTTGATCCAACAGGTGCATGTATTGGTGTCAAGGGAATGAGAATTCAAAAAATTACAAATCAACTTTCAAATGAAAAGATTGATGTTGTTGAGTATCATGAAATACCTGAATTATACATAGCAGAATCATTAAAACCTGCAAATGTATATGGTATAGCTATTGATAAAGATACTCATAGTGCAATAGTTGTCGTACCAAATGAAGAATTATCATTAGCAATCGGTAAGAAAGGTCAAAATGCCCGTTTGGCTGTAAAATTAACAGGATGGAAAATAGACATTAAAACAGTAGATACAGCATTGCAAGATAAAGTTATTTTCAAAACTGTTAATGATATTAGAAATGAATATGAAAATATTGAATTAGAAAACATTAACAAAAAAATTGAAGAAGTAGTAGAACCTTCTATAAGTGATGTCAATGTACAACCTGAAAATTTGGTTATTGAACAAGTAAAGGAAAAAGAAATTAAAAAAGAAGTTATAAAAGAAAAAGTTGAACCAGTAAAAGAAGAAGTATATGTTTCAACTGAAAAGTTTGATATTCCAATAATGCCAAGAGTAAGTGTTGTAGAAGAAACAAAACCAATTGAAGTAACTCCTAAAGAGACTACTCCGAAAAAGGATACTATTTCTAAAAAAGCAATTAAAAAGGCTGAAAAAGAAAAAGAGGACAAGAAATCAATTAATTATATGCCAGTTTACACTGATGAAGAACTTCGCGAGCTTGAAGAAAGCGAAAAGAAAGCAGCAGAAAAGAACAAGTATGAAGATGACATCGACTATGATGAATTCGATGAATACTATGATAAATAATTATGAATAAAAAGATTCCAATGCGAAAATGTGTTGCAACTTTAGAACAATTACCTAAAAAAGAATTAATTAGAGTTGTTAAAAACAATGAAGGAGAAATTTTTATTGATTTAACTGGCAAAAAAAATGGACGTGGAGCATATTTAAAAAGAAGTATTGAGGCTATAGAAATAGCAAAAAAGAAAAACTCATTAGGGAGAGCTTTAGAGGCAGATATTCCTGATGAAATATATGAAGAATTATTGAAGAGTATTAGTTAGTAAGTATGAAAAGGAGGGTGAATAATATATGGCAAAAGATATTATTAGTCCAAAAAAAAGAAACAATCATTCAAAGAAAAGTGATGATAAGCGTCAATCTAATTTCTTTCATCAAAAAAATATGAAAAAAGTTCAACCGAAAGAAAAATTGAATGATGGTGTTTTCACTTATTCTGGAGAAACAAGTGTAAAGAATTTAGCAGAAAAATTGGATTTAAACCCAACAGAGATTGTAAAATTTCTATTTATGGAAGGCAAAATGGTAAACATAAATTCAACTTTAGATGATGAACTTATAGGCATTGTCTGTTTGAACTATGGATATGATTTTAAAAAAGAAAAGGTTGTTGATGAAGTTAATTTTGAAAACATTGAAATTAATGATGATCCATCTTTACTCAAAGAGCGCCCACCAGTTGTTACAATAATGGGTCATGTTGACCATGGTAAAACAACACTTCTTGATTCAATTAGAAGCTCAAAAGTAGCGGAAAGAGAATTTGGAGGAATAACTCAAGCAATAGGTGCATATCAAGTTGAAGTTAATAATAAAAAAATTACTTTTCTTGATACACCAGGACATGCTGCTTTTACAGCAATGCGCGCAAGAGGATCACAGGTTACTGATATAGTAATAATTGTTGTTGCAGCAGACGATGGAGTTATGCCACAAACAAGAGAAGCTATAGATCATGCAAAAGCCGCTAATGTTCCAATTATTGTTGCTGTTAATAAAATTGATAAAGAAGGTGCAGATCCAGAGAAAATAAAATATGCTTTATCAGATGTTGGTTTAATGCCAGAAGAGTGGGGCGGAGATACCATATATAGAAACATTTCGGCAAAAGTAGGAACAGGGATTGAAGAGTTATTAGAAACAATTGTTGTTGTTTCTGAAATGCAAGAATTGAAAGCAAATCCTAAAAGATATGCTATGGGAACAGTAATTGAAGCTGAACTTACAAAAGGTAAGGGGCCAGTTGCTACTCTTTTAGTACAAAATGGGACATTAAAAGTTGGTGATTCCATAGTTGTTGGAGCTAGTTTTGGTAGAGTTAGACAAATGTATGATGATCTAGGAAGATTATGTAAAGTTGCAACTCCATCAACCCCAGTTTCTGTTACTGGTCTTAATGAGGTTCCTAATGCTGGAGATAAATTTATGGCATTTAAAGATGAACATCAAGCAAAAGATATTGCAGAAAAAAGGATGATAAAGAAAAAAGAGCAAGAACGTAAAGGAAGTAGTGCTATGTCCTTGGATGATTTATATAATCAAATTAAAAAAGGAGACGTAGTTACTATCAATGTTATTATTAAAGCTGATGTCCAAGGATCTGCAGAGGCTGTAAAAGGTGCTTTAGAAAAACTTAATGTTGATGGTGTGAAAATAAATATAATTCGCTTCCAAGCTGGTCAAATTACTGAATCTGATATACTTTTGGCGAGTGCCTCAAATGCAATAGTTTATGGCTTTAATGTTCGTCCTGATGCAACCATTAGACAACTTGCTAGTGAACAGAAAGTTGATTTGCGTTTACATAGAATAATTTATGCTTTAACCGAAGAAATGGAATCAGCAATGAAAGGAATGCTAAAACCAGAATATCAAGAAGTAGTTACTGGTCAAGCAGAAGTTCGTCAATTATTCAAAGTTTCGAAGATTGGAACAATTGCTGGATGTTATGTAACAAGCGGATTTATAAAAGCTAATAGTAGTATTAGATTGATGCGTGATGGTAGTATAGTATATGAAGGGAAATTATCTTCATTAAAAAGATTCAAAAATGATGTAAAAGAAGTGAACCTTGGTTATGAGTGTGGTCTAACAATTGATAATTTTAATGATATTAAAGAAGGAGATATTGTTGAGGGCTACACTATGGAAGAAATTAAAAAGGATTAGGAGAGATTTATATGGCATATAAGCAAGATAAAATTAGCGTTTCTATTTTGAAGTACGTCTCTGATATTTTGCAATTTGAAGTAAAAAGTCCGGATATTGGGTTTATTACTGTTACCGGTGTAGAGGTTACAAATGATTTATCTTATGCCAAAATATTTGTTTCTTTTCTTGATAAAAGTAAGGTTAATTTAAGAATGGAAGCTTTAGAAAGAGTAAAAGGGTTTATTCGTTCCTCGCTTGCACAAAAATTAACTATAAGAAAAGTTCCAACGCTTATATTTGTGTATGATGATTCGTATGAAAAAGGCGAAAAAATAGAAAAAATATTAAAAGATATTAAGCAAAAATAGAACTAGTAATTTAGTTCTATTTTTTTGTTATTTATATTAATTTTTTATAGAATAATTTATTATAGTTTTTCCCATTGAATGAACTAAATTTTATGAATCCCATCTCTTCAAAGGCTTTATGATTTTGAAAAGAATATATATTAAGAATTATTGTCGATATATTTTTGGTTTTTGCATATTTTTCAACATCATAATATAATTCTTTTTCAATGTTTTTATTATAAAAATCTTGAGAAACAAATACATCATTTATTTGTAAGATATTATCTTCAATAGTTGCATTTAACCCTGCAATTTTTTTGCCAAATTTATCATCTCTTGTAAAAGATATATTCTCTACATTATTTAATTTATTTTCAAGCAAATGTTTTTTGGAGTTTTTAATAAAAGAATAGTCATCAGGATATTTTTTTTGCCAAATGTCAATTTTAGAAGTATTAGATAACATTGTTAAGAAATTGTTCCTTGCTTGTGGGAAAAGATGATAATATTTTTTTAGTAATAATTTAATTTCTTCACGATTGGTATTTTTATCATTTGGACATGTTGAGATGCATAATGGTAACTTGTTTTGTAAAGCGGTTTTAGCAATATCTTTCTCATGACAGTATACTAATGGTCTAATAAAAGTCATTTTCTCATTACTTAGAAACATTTTAGGAGAAAAAGTGGCAATTCTTCCTCCGTGTGTCATATTTAAAAATAATGTTTCTATTGCATCATCACTATGGTGAGCAAAAGCTACTTTATTACATTTATATTTTTTTGCTGCTTGATTAATTGCAGCTTTTTTCATTTTTGAGCAAATTGAGCACGGCAATTTTCCATCTTTTGTCTTGTTAAGTTTCAAAACATCATAGATTAATGGTTTTGATTTTATTTGATGAAATTCAATGTTGTTATTTTTACACCATTTGCGTATTTCAAAAAACTTCATGTTTGGAAATCCCATTATTATATTTATGCCAACTATTTCATATTTTTTCTTCGAAAAAAACTTATAAAGATTTAATGCTTCTAGTAAAACAAAAGAATCTTTGCCTCCGGAAATTCCTACAGCTATTTTATCGCCATCTTTTATAAGGTCATAATCAATATCTGCCTGTTTTAAACAACCCAAAATTTTTCTCATTGACATAAAAAGCACATCCTTTAGTGGGAATATTATACTATTTTAAATAATCTTTTTCATTAAGAAATATATTTTATGATATAATAAAAAAGTTGAAAGGATGAATATTATGGATGGTATATTATTAGTAAAAAAACCTTCTGGAATTACTTCTTTTGCTGTTGTATCAAGAATTAAAAAAATATTTTTGACTAAAAAAGTTGGGCATTGTGGAACTTTAGATCCATTTGCTACAGGTTTGCTTATAGTAGCAATCAATTCTGCGACTAAAATTGTTCAATTCATTGAGGCACAAGAAAAAACATATATTGCAAAACTAAAACTTGGTGAGAAAACAGATACTGGTGATTTAATGGGCACAATAATTGAGAATAAAAGTTTTAAAAATTATAGTGTTAGTGAAATTAAAAGTGTTTTTCAATCCTTTATTGGAGAATCATATCAAATACCTCCAATGTATTCAGCAATAAAAATCAATGGTGAAAAGTTGTATAATTTAGCTAGAAAAGGAATAGAAATTGATAGGAAAAAAAGAAAAATTGAAATTTATAATTTAGAACTTATTGATAAAGATGAAGAAAGTATAAAATTTTTAGTCAAATGTTCAAAAGGAACTTATATTCGTACTCTTGGAGAAGATATTGCTAATAAACTAAATACTTGTGGTCACTTAGTTGAACTTGAAAGAACAAAAATAGGAGAATTTGATCTTAAAAATGCACTTGTTCTAGATTCAATAAATAAAGATAGCAAAATGACTTCTATATATGAGGCATTAAGTAGCATGCCTAAATATTTTTTAAAAAAAGAAGAAGAAAAAAAAGCAATAAATGGCCAAAGTTTGAACATTGAAAGTGAATTTGCTAAGCTATTGCTTGTTGATTGTAAAGATAATCCAATTGCCATATATTATAAAGATAATGGCAATGAATATAGATGTTTAAGGGGGCTACAAGTAAGTCATGAAAATTCTTAAGATAAAATATGAATCACCATATTTAAACGATAATAAAGTTGCGTGTATTGGTTTTTTTGATGGTGTTCATTTAGGACATCAAGAATTAATAAAAGAAACTATTAGAGTTTCTAAAAAAACAAGTTCTAAGTCAGCTATTTTTACTTTTGAAAAATCTCCAAAAGAAGTTTTAAAAAAAGAAAAAGTAGCATATTTAACAACAAATGAAGATAAAATAGAAATGGCAGAAAAACTAGGAATTGAAGAAATGATTATTTTAGAGTTTGATGAAATAATTGCAAATTACTCAATAGAAGAATTTATGTCAAAAATTATTTATCCTTTAGGAATAAAAACATTAATATTTGGTTTTGATTTTAGATTTGCAAAAAATGGGGAAGGTAATGCTAATACTTTGAAAAAATTACAATCAAAAAAATTTTCAGTAATAGAGATACCAGAAGTTATTAAAGAAGGAGAAAAAATTTCTACAACAAGAATTACCCAATTGTTGATTAATGGATTTCTAGAACAGGCAAATAGACTTTTAGGTTATGATTATAAAATCAGAGGCAAGGTTGTCAGAGGTTATGGAAATGGCAAGAAATTTGGATATCCTACAGCAAATATTGATACTAATGATTATGTTATTCCCAAAAAAGGGGTATATGCTGTTAAAGTTATAGTAGATGGGAAAATATATGGTGGAATGGCAAATATTGGTAACCATCCAACGGTTTCAGAAGTTAAACAATTATTATTAGAAGTAAATATTTTTGATTTTGATAAAGATATATATGGAAAAGTAATCGAAGTAATGTTTTTATATTATATGAGAGATGAAGTTAAGTTTTCTAGTATTGATGAATTAATCCATCAAATGGATATAGATAGAAAAAATGCAGTTAGTTGCATAGATAATCAAAAAAATATATAATTTATTAAAGGTGGGAAGAAACAATGAAGAAAGCAATTGTTATAACATTTTCTGTGATATGGTTGGGTTTTAGTATATATATGATACCTAGTTTTTTTGTTGATTCTTTCAAAGAAATACTAGGAAACAATTATGATTATTTCCTTCTTGCATATGCAATATTTACTGCTTGCGTGATAATATACTTTTTAATATTTTTATATAGATATGAAGTGGGAGTATATGATGATGTTTCTTCATTAAATATAAATTTAGGATTTAAAAGAAGAAATAGAGATTCTGGCCGCGAAGTTTTTAGTGATGTTGAAAGAGCAGAGTATTTGTTGAAAAAAGCATCTATTCAACCAAATATTGTTTATACAGATAAAAAGTTAGATCCAACGGCGGATTTAACTATAGATAATAGTGAAGATCCTATTCAAAGTTTATTGAATTCAAAGCTTTCTGATTTAGTTCCAAAGCCAGTTATAGAAGTAGGAAATAAAGAAGGAAAAATTCAAAATGATAGTAGTGAGTTTTTTAAAGAAGAAAATAATATTACTGCAAAAGAGAATTTATCACTAGATGTTACAGAAGAAGAGAAGGAATTAATTCAGCAAATTGTTGAAGATAATCCAGAAAAGATTATTAAGGTAAGTACAATTGATGATGAAAAATATATGACTCAAGATGTTTTTGAATTTGAATTTTGGCAAGAACTAAGATTTTATTTACCAAAAGATTGGGAAAAAATATTTAATATTGAAAAGGTAAAGCCATATTTTGCTTCTCTTTCTAGTTTTATTAAAAGTGAATATGATAATAAAAAAGTTTATCCAAGTAAAGAAGAAATTTTTAGGGCATTTCAATATACGAATTTTTCAGATATTAAGGTAGTAATAATAGGTAAAATTCCTTTTTATAGAAAAAATCAAGCAGATGGTTTAGCATTTTCAACAAGAAATGGCGTAATAATTAATCAAACAACTCAAATAATTATAAACGAAGCAATGGATGATGTTAAAATATCTAAACCTACTAGTGGGAGTTTAATAAATTGGGCAAAGCAAGGTGTTTTCTTGCTAAATTCAGCTCTTACTTCCCCTAGCGATAAACCAGCTAATCATCTTTGTGAGCATTGGAAAATATTTACTGATAATATAATCAGTGTTTTAAATGAAGATGAAAGTCCAAAAGTTTTTGTTTTATGGGGAGAACATGCAAAAGAATTTGAGCCACTTATTAATCAAAATATACATTTAGTAATTTCTGCTACTAATCCATCTCCTTTATCAGCAGCAAAAGGATTTTATGGAAGTAAGCCATTTACGAAAATAAATGAGTTTTTAAAAGAAAAAGATCTTGATGAAATAAATTGGGAACTAGAATAATAAAGTAGTTGATAAAAGTTACTAATTAATGTAAAATGTCAATGCAACTATTTCTATGAATATTGAATCTCCAACAATATTCTTGGATATAGTCAAGTGAATTTAAGGAGGAAAAGAAAATGGCATTATCAAAAGATAAAAAAGCTGAATTAGTTGCAAAATTTGGATTGAAAGAGGGAGACACAGGTTCCCCAGAAGTTCAAATTGCAATAATGACAGAGCAAATTAGCACTCTTACAGAACATTTAAAAGTTCATAAGAATGATAATCATTCACGTCGTGGATTGTTGGTTCTTGTAGGTAAAAGAAGAGGTTTGCTAGATTATTTGAAGAGAATCTCTTTGGAACGTTATACAAAAACAATTACTGAACTAAATATTAGAAAGTAAAATGGACCAGCTTTGCTGGTTTTTTGTTTTTATATCAATTTTATTGAAAGAAGGTGTCTAATTTGTTTGAAAATGAGGTAGTTAGAAAAATAATAGTTGGTGTAATTGTCATGGGATTATTATTTTTTGGAGCACGTCTAAGAAGCAAAAAAGATAAAGATGAAAGATTTGAAAAAATGGGGAAAAGAACTCAAATAATATCAATAATAAATGGGTTTTTATTGATTGTATCTGATTTTCAAATAGAAAATTATGGAACAACATTATTTGCTATAGCTTTGGCTATATCTGTTTTCATAGATTTGATTTTTTTCATAACTTTAATACCACACCTTAAGAAGGTAAATAATGAGATAAATACTGATAAAGATTCAAATAGAAAATAATATCTTTTAAAGATATTGTGTGTTAAAATTAAAAATAGTGAAAAATAAGAGGTGATTTAATGGGTAAGCAAGTATTTTCAAAAGATTTTTGTGGGCGCACACTAACTTTTGAAATAGGTGAGATTGCCAAACAAGCCGACGGGGCTGTTTTAGTTAGATATGATGATACAGTTGTTTTATCAACAGCAGTAGGGTCTGATGTTGCAAAAGACATAGATTTTTTCCCTTTGACAGTTTCTTTTGAAGAGAAGTTATATGCTGTTGGAAAAATTCCAGGAAGTTTTTTAAGAAGAGAAGGTAGACCAAGTGAACACGCAACACTAACTTCTCGTTTAATAGATAGACCAATAAGACCTTTGTTTGCTGAAGGTTTTAGAAATGAAGTCCAAGTAGTTAATACACTTTTATCGGTAAATAAAGATGCTTCTCCTGAAATGGCAGCGATGATGGGTTCTTCTTTAGCATTGTGTATTTCAGATATTCCATTTAATGGACCAATAGCTGGTGTACAAGTTGGTAGAGTAGATGGAAAGTTCATTATTAATCCAAGCATTGAAGAAAATGATAAATCTGACGTTCAATTAACTGTTGCTGGTACAAAACAAGCAATTAATATGGTTGAGGCTGGCGCAAATGAAGTTAGTGAAGAAGTAATGCTAGAGGCAATAATGTTTGGACATGAACACATTAAGAAATTAATTGAATTTCAAGAAGAAATAATTAAAAAAGTCGGCAAAGAAAAACGTAAAATTGAATTATATGAAGTATCTTCTGAAATTAAAACTGAAGTTAATAAACAAGCAAAAGATCGTTTAATTAATGCAGTAAGAATTAAAGAAAAGCTAGAAAGATACGGAAAAATAGATGAAATTAATGAAGAAGTAATAAAACATTTTGAAGAACAAAGTTATGAAGATGAAAAACTTAAAACTAAAACACTAAAGCAAGTAAAAGATGCTCTTCATGATATAGTAAAAGATGAAGTTAGAAGACTGATTACTGAAGATAAAGTACGTCCTGATGGCAGAAAAATAGAAGAAATTAGACCATTAGATGCTCAAATAGATTTGCTACCTAGAGTTCATGGATCAGCAATGTTTACTAGAGGTGAAACTCAAGTAATTTCTGTTTGTACTTTAGGTGCTTTAGGAGATGCTCAACTTATTGACAATGTTACAGATGAAGAAAATAAACGTTTTATGCATCATTACAATTTTCCACCATTTTCTGTTGGTGAAACAGGAAGAATGGGTTCGCCAGGAAGAAGAGAGATAGGACATGGAGCTTTAGGTGAAAGAGCTTTATTCCAAGTAATACCAAATGAAAGAGATTTTCCATACACAATTAGGGTTGTTTCTGAAGTTGTTGAATCTAATGGTTCATCTTCTCAAGCTTCAATATGTGCTTCCACAATGGCTTTAATGGCTGCTGGAGTACCTATTAAATCACCAGTTGGAGGAATTGCGATGGGGTTAATTACTCAAGGACCAATTGATTCTGGAGCTCCATATACGATTTTAACTGATATTCAAGGAATGGAAGATCATCTAGGTGATATGGATTTTAAAGTTGCAGGTACTAGGGATGGAATTTGTGCTTTACAAATGGATATAAAAATTACAGGAATTAACAAAGAAATAATTGATAAAGCACTAAAACAAGCTAAAAAAGCAAGAATGGAAATTCTTGATGTTATTGAATCTACAATTAAACAACCTCGTAAAGAAGTAGGAAAATATGCTCTTAAAATTCATCAAATGGATATTGAAATTGATAAAATAAGAGATGTAATTGGTCCTGGAGGAAAAGTCATTAATGATATTATTGCAAAATGTGATAATGTAAAAATAGATATTGGACAAGACGGTCATGTTGTTTTATATCATCAAGATTATGACCCACTAAGAAAAGCAACAAAAATGATAGAAGATATTGCAAGAGTTGCTAAGGTTGGTGAAATCTATGAAGGTAAAATAACAAGAATAGAAGCTTATGGCGTTTTTGTTGAATTATTTCCTGGATGCGAGGGATTATGCCATGTGTCAAAAATAGCTCATGAAAGAGTAAATCATCCAAAAGATTTGTTCAAACTAGGCGATTTTATAAAAGTAATTGTTACAGGAATAGATGAAAAAGGTAAAGTGAATGTTTCAAGAAAAGATTTACTTCCTAAGCCAGAAAAGAAAAATGAAGAAATGAAGCCAAAAAATAATTAATTAGCTTTATATTTAAAGGAAGTAAAAAAATCTTCCTTTTTATTTTCGTATCAATAAACGGTAAAAATGTTGTGATATTTTTATAAATTGGTTATAATAAATTAGTTAAGATTAATTGGGGGTTATAATATGCCAAATAAATTAAGAATTTTTGCTCTAGGTGGGCTAGACGAAAATGGTAAGAATATGTATGTAGTCGAAATAAATGATGATATTTTTGTTCTAGAGGCTGGAATAAAATATCCAGAGAGTTCAATGCCAGGAATAGATATGATTATTCCTGATGTTGGTTATTTAATTAAAAATAAAAAAAGAGTGAAGGGTTATTTTATTAGCCATGGTCACGATGATATTATGGGAGCTTTACCATATGTTTTAAATGATGTTCCTGCTCCAATATATTGCAGTCGTATTACAGCAGAATTAATAATGTCATCTGCAAAGCGTTATAAACTTAATGTTAATTTTGATTTTCGTATAGCGGCGCCAAACTCTAAATCAAAAATTGATAAGTATGATGTTTATTATTTTTCTACAACCCATTCTGTTGGAGAATCATTAGGAATAGCAATTGATACTGGATCAGGATTAGTTGTTTATACGGGTGATTTTATAATAGATTATGGAGCATTACCACAATATAGAACAGATGTTAATATGTTATCTCAGTTAGGGGATAAGAAAGTTTTAGTTTTACTTACTGAATCTGTTGATTGCGATAAACCTGGGCACACATCACCAAACCATAAATTAACACCAATTGTTGAAAATATATTTAGTGAACATAAGGGGAGAATACTTGCAACATTTTACACTCAAAATCTTTTTGGGATTAGAGAAATCATTGATTTAGCAGTCAAATATCAAAGAAAAATAGTTATATATGATGAAGAGATGAAACATGTTTTAGGAGCAGTTTCAAAGTTCGGTATTTTATCAATACCACCTACATTGCAACTTAGTAAAGATGAATTAAATCGTCCCGGTAATGAAGATGCTGTAATTATTATTTCAGGAATCGGAGAATATTTATTTAGAACTTTAGAACAAATTGCTGGTGGTGAGAGTGATGTGGGATTAAAGATAAAATCAACAGATATGTTTATCATTGGGTCACCATCAATTCCAGGGTTAGAAGTGATTTCTACAAGAGCCATAGATGAACTTTATAAAACAGGTGCTAATATCTTGAATATTAAGAAAAAACAATTATCATCAATGCATGCTCATGAAGAAGATATAAAAATGATGTTAAGTATTTTTCATCCTAAATATTACATGCCAGTTAAGGGGGAATATAGACATTTAATTGCTAATGCTCAGATTGCTGTTGGGATGCAACAAGGATATAATCATAAAAATGTTTTTGTTTGTGATAATGGAATGGTTGTTACATTTGAAGATGGTGTATATAAAGGGCTTGCTGATTCTGTTCCTGTTGGTGAGGTAATGATAGATGGATTAGGAATTGGTGATGTTGGAAGTCAAGCTATAAATGATCGTCAAAAGTTGTCAGATAACGGAGTATTGATTTTAGGAATTACTGTTGATACTAAAAAGAAAGAGATTATTGCTGGTCCTGATGTTCAAATGAGAGGGTTAATATTTTTGAAAGATGCAGATGATTTTTTAAAGGAATTAACTCAACTATTTCAAACATTAGTTCTTGAATCTCTAGAATCTGGGAATATAAAGTTTGATGAAACAAAAGTGAAAATAAGAGATAAAGTAAATTTCTTTGTAAGAAAAGCAACAGGTAAAGATCCGATGGTTTTACCAGTTATAGTAGAAGTATAGTAATATCATTAAAAAAGTCAGTTTTGACTTTTTTAATTTATTCTAATGTTTTATAATATTAATTAGGTGATAAGAATGCTAAAAGGCAATAAGATAAATTCCAAGATAAATAAAGATAAACTACTCTTTAGTGATTCTACAAGAGCATTCCTAGTTGGATTGTTAATGGTTCTAGTTTCTTTAATAGTTTTTGTGGAACCATTGATTAATATAGGAAGAATTTTTTCATATATATTTATTTATCTTTTTGGCATGTTATATCCATTGATTTTTTTGATATTGTTATCGCTAGGATTAATTTTCATATTTAAAAAGAGATTTATAAAAATTAAATTTAATATTACACTTTTGGCTTTTATCTTGATAATATTTTTTGGATTAATTGCTTTAAGTGATTATGCAATAGAATTTAAATCGGTTTTCAAGGAATATGGTGCTAGATTCTCTTTGCTTGAAAATAGTTATTCTTCTATTTTAAATTCTAAAATTGGTGGAGGTATAATTGGTTTTTTCTTCTTTTCATTATTTTCTAGTCTTATGGGTACAAGTATAACTAGATTTATTTATTTAATTGGTTTGATATTGATGGCATTTTTAGTTTTAAAACCAATTGTATATTTTGTAGGAGAAAAAATAATTCATCGTAAGGATATATATGTAGCAAAAGAAAAAAAGAAGAAAGAGATGAGAGAGAGGCAATTTAGTCAATTTTTTGATGAGAATAAAAATGTTTTTCTAGATGAAAAAGAAGAATTACAAAAATATTCTACAGGTATTAGGGTTGAAGAAGAAGAACCAGTTCATCCTGAAAATTCATTTTATAAAAACAATTATGTTCCGCCTCGCGAAAATAAAGTTTCTGGTTCAAAATCTGCATTTAATATTTTTAAAGATAATCCTGTAGATTTTAATAATAATGCTTCTGCAAATGATTTGGATTCTCAAAATACAAGTGCTCTTAAAAGTGCTGGTAAAAAATTTAATATATTTAAAGAGAGTGTTATTGAAGATGATTATCAAGCAGCTAACACTGGAAAAAATATAGACCATGAGAGTAATTTTGATATTGATAAAGATTATGATAATACTCAAGGTGGTGTATTTGCCCCTTCAAAAGAAACTCGAAAAGTTTCTAATAAAGAAGGCGTTGTAGAGGTAATAGATGATTTTTATAATGGTGAAGATAATTTTAAAATTAAAAAAGATGATAATAAACAAGTTAACATTGAAAAGGAAACTAATGAAGAAAAATTTAATACTGGTTTTGCTTCTTTAGAAAAAGATAACATAGATGATACTAAAAATAATGATGAAGTTTTGTTGAAAAAATCATCCAGAAAAAGCTATCATTTACCAAGTATTAGTTTATTAGATGAACCTATTATGAGTGATATAACAAAAAATAAAGAAGCAGCACAACTAAATGTAATTAGATTAAATAATAAATTTCAAAGTTTAGGGATTAAGGCTAGAGTTATAAACTTTATAACTGCACCATCATTTACAAGGTTTGAAATAGATGTTGATAGTGATGTTAAGGTAAGTCAATTCAATCAAATAAAAAATGATATAATGATGGCTGTTTCCGCTGAAAAAATTAATATTTTGACTCCAATTCCGGGTAAGTCTTATGTGGGAATAGAAATACCTAATATAATAAGAAGTAATGTATCTTTTAAAGAAGTCATTAGCGATGTTCCTTTTTCTAAAAAAGATGAGAAACTATTGGCTGCAATTGGTAAAGATGTCACAGGTCAAACAATAGTTTTTGAAATCAATAAAACACCGCATTTACTAATTGCTGGTGCAACTGGTTCTGGTAAATCTGTATGTATGAATACAGTTATTGTTTCTTTGTTAATGAGAGCAACACCAGATGAGGTTAAATTAATGATTATAGATCCAAAAAGAGTGGAAATGAGTGCATATGCAAATTTACCTCACCTTATTTGTCCTGTTATAACTGATTCAAAAAAAGCGGCGGTAGCATTAGGGAAAGTTGTTGAACTTATGGAAAAAAGATATGAATTATTTGAAAAATACGGGAAAAAGAATATTGAACTATTTAACTCTTCTGCAGCTGATTTTAATGAAGAAAAATTACCATATCTAGTTGTTATAGTTGATGAACTTGCTGATTTAATGTTAATTGCTCAAGGTGCAGTTGAAGAAAGCATTCGTAGAATAACACAATTGGCTAGAGCAGTAGGTATTCATATGATTGTAGCAACTCAAAGGCCATCAGTAGATGTAATAACAGGTGTTATAAAAGCTAATATACCATCAAGAATTGCTTTTGCAGTGGCTTCACAAATTGATTCAAGAACAATTCTTGATGAAGGCGGAGCTGAAGAACTACTTGGAAAAGGAGATATGTTTGCTAATATCCAAGGTTATTCTCCAATGCAAAGAGTTCAAGGAGCTTTTGTCAAAGATGAAGAAATTGATCGAATTGTAGAATTTATATGTAGACAAGGCTCTCCAGAATATAATCAAGATTTTATGAATCTTGAACCAAACACTTCATCAGGGCAAATGAGTTTTAATGGAGAAGGATTCTCTGATAGTTCAGCCGATGAATTTTATAAACAAATTCTTGAGTTTTTACAATCTCAAAATACAGTTAGTGTTTCATATTTACAAAGGAAATTTACTATTGGATTTCCAAAAGCTGCAAGAATTATTGATCGTTTAGAAGAAGAAGGATTTGTTGGTCCACCAAATGGATCCAAGCCTCGTGAGGTTTATTGTAACTCAATAAAAGCTTTTTTAAATCAATAACTTATCAGGAGGTAATTTAATGAAAATTGACAAAATACAAATAAATAAAAATCTTATTCTTAATTTAGTTCATACTCAAAAATTTAAAACTATTACACTTAAAATTTTGTTTAAAGATAAGGCAATAAAAAAAGAGTCTACTGCTTTATCTGTTTTATCTTCAATTTTAAATGAAAGTTCAAAAAAATATCCTAGTGTTAAAAGATTGTCAGAAAAAAAAGAAGAATTATATGGAACAGATGTAGACACATATGTTAGCAATGTCGGCAGAATTAATATTTTTGGGATACGGGCAAATTTTGTCAATACTCAATATGTTCAGGAAGATGATTCTTTTTTTAATAAAGTTTTTGATTTTATACACGAAATTATTTATAATCCTTTGGTTGAAAACAATCTTTTTGATGAGGATACCTTTTTAAATGTTAAAAACAGGAAATATTATTCCTTACTTTCTAGAAAAAATGACAAGGAAGCATATTCTTTGGAAAGAGCTTTATCATATTTAAAAGTTTCTCATCCAATAAAAATATCTGTTTTTGGTTCTTTAAAAGATATTAAAAAATTAAAAAATGAAGATGTTTATGCGCAATATAAGAAAGTAACCTCTAGACCAATAGAAATTTATATTGTTGGAGACTTTAATAGTAAAAAAATTGAGAATTTGATAAAAGAACATTTTTATAAAGAAAATTTTAAAAATAGCAAAAAAATATTTTCAGATTACCAAATACCAAGACTTGATTATCAAGAAATACAAGAAAAAAGAGCCTTCAATCAAACACAATTAATACAAATAATTCATTTTCCTATAACAAGAGATAGTAATGACTTTTTTGCGGGAATTCTTTTTAATGCTATTTTTGGTGGAACACCTCTTTCCAAACTTTTTAAAAATATTAGAGAAGAAAATAGTCTTTGTTATAGTATTTCTTCTAATTACGTTGCTAGTAGTGGTTGTATAATTGTATCTTCAGGAATTGATTATTCAAATTATGAAAAAACAAAAGAATTAATAAAAAAGCAATTAAATGATATTCAGGAAGGAAAATTTACTAAAGAAGATTTAGAACTTAATCGCAAACTATATCTATCAACAATTAAAGGTAGTTTTGACAGTGCAAGCAATACAATAGATTTTCTTTCAAGCAATCAAAATTATAAAAAGACATATAGTTTAGAAGAATATTATGAAAACATAAGTAAAGTGAATTTAGAAGATGTTATTAGGGTAGCGAAAAAAGCTTATTTTATGCTTGAATATTGTTTAAAGCAAGGTAAGGTGAGAGATTAATGCTAAAAAAAAGTTACGAAAAATTGAATGAAAAAGTTTATACTACAGATTTAGAAAACGGTCTGAAAGTTATTGTTATTCCTAAAAAAGGATATACAAAATGCGCAGGTATTATAGCTACTAAATTTGGCTCTTTATATTCAAATGGTATTATAAACTATCATAATAAAAAAATAGTTGTAAAACCAGGAATTGCTCATTTTTTAGAACATAGATTGTTTGATAATAAAAAAGGGCAAGTTTTTGATCTTTTTTCAGAAATTGGAGCTATTTCTAATGCTTTTACAACATATGATAAAACAGCTTATTATTTTTTAACATCTGATAAAATTGAAGAAAATGTAAATTTGCTTTTAGATTTTGTTCAAGAATTAAATATAACTCCCCAAAGTGTTGAAAAAGAAAAAAATATAATTGTTGAAGAATTAAATATGTACGAGGATAATCCCGAATCAAGAGCAATTAAAGGAATATTAAACTGTTTATACGAGTATAATCCTATTAGATTAGATATAGGTGGTTCTCCAAGTGATGTTAAGTGTACATCTCTTTTAGACTTAGAAGTTTGCCATAAAACTTTTTATCATCCTAGCAATATGATATTAGTAATTGTTGGTAATGTTGATCCTGATTCTATAGAAGATACTATAAAAAATAATCAAAACAAGAAGAACTTTGAAAAAAGATTTTTGTATAAAGATTATGATTATTATGAATCAAATAAAGTGTTAGAAAATTATAAAGAAATAGAAATGCCAATTTCGACAATGATTGTTAGTTTAGGATACAAATTTCCAGAATTTGACAAATCCTTGGGTGCAGTAACAAAAAACAAGTTAATAATAGCTTTTTCTATATATATGAATTGTATTTTTTCCGAAAGTTCTGCACTTAATGAGAAATTGTATTCAAAAAATGTTATAACTTCTCCAATTCAATTTATGCACGAGAACAAGAAAAAATGTAACTTTTCAATATTGCTTAGTGAGGTTCTAGATTATGATAAGTATCAAAAAGAGATTGAAGAAGCTATATCTTCTTTTGATGCTCAAAGTAATATACTAGCAATAGAAAGGATCAAGAATTTATATGTAGGGATTTCTTTAAAGAAATTAGAGAGTCCATTAGATTATGCAATAAGTTATGTTGATGGATATATTAATAATTTAGATTTAATGGAGGAAATATCTTTAATTAAATCAATATCAGTAGAAGATATAGATTATGTAGGAAAACAATTTAAAAAAGCTTCAAAAGCCACTTTTGTTATTAAACCTCAAAAGGAGAAAAAAAATGATTAAAGGAATAGGTGTAGATATTGCATTAATAAAAAGGTTTTTTTCAAAGGATGGGAAGTTTGTTCAAAAGATTTTAAGTGAAATAGAATTTTCTCAATACACTAAATTAAGTGATTTACGAAAAGTTGAATATCTAGCCGGTAGGTTTTGTGCTAAAGAGGCATATTATAAGGCTAAAAAAAATAGAGATCTTGGATATCATGATATTGAAATATTAGATGATAAAAAACTTGGAGTTATAATAAGTGATCCAAAAGCACATTTATCAATTTCTCATGATGGAGAATATGTTATTGCTTTTGTAATAATTGAGGAATAAAA
This sequence comes from Bacilli bacterium, assembly GCA_028693955.1. GTDB lineage: Bacteria > Bacillota_I > Bacilli_A > RFN20 > UBA1709 > JAQUUH01. The sequence continues at coordinate 8,164 of JAQUUH010000009.1, read as the reverse complement.
AACATTTATTATCGCATATATATTATTACTAATGTATAATATATATATGTCATAATTATGGAGGAGACTATGTTAAATATCGTTGCTTTATTTGGTAAAGTAGTAAAGGTATTTAAAAGCGGGAATCAATATTATTTAATTCTTTCTGTTGAAAAAGATTTTAGAGAAATTGATGGAAGTGTAAAAGAAGAATTAATAAAGTGTACTTTATGGAAAGGTATTGCGGATTCGATTAATCAGTATTATCATCCTGGTCAGTTTTTACAAATAACAGGTCGTTTAGAGAATATTGAAGAAGAGCTTGTAGTTGTTGGTGAAAAGGTAAACTTTATATCTCGTTTATCTAGAGGAATTTTTAAGGAGGAGTAATGTGTGAAACAGTATTTGGATCTTTGTAAATATGTTTTAGAAAAAGGAACTATAAAAAAAGATAGAACAGGTACTGGCACTATTTCTACTTTTGGTTATCAATTTAGAGTTAATTTGAATGAAGGCTTTCCTCTTTTAACCACAAAAAAAGTTTTTTTTAAGGCAGTGATTGGTGAATTGCTTTGGTTTATAAGTGGGAGTACGAATATTAGGCCACTTGTAAAGCAAAAAATTAAAATATGGAATGAGTGGCCATATGAAAAATTTAAAAAATCCATTGATTATAATGGTGAAACCATTGATGAATTTGTTGAAAAAATAAATGAAGATTTAGAATTTGCTAATAAATATGGTGATTTAGGTCCTGTTTATGGTAAACAATGGCGAGATTTTATGGGGGTAGACCAACTTTTAGATTTGGAAAAAGGATTAAAGGAAAATCCATTTTCTAGAAGGCACATAATAAGTGCTTGGAATCCTAAAGATATTCCAGATATGGCACTTCCTCCATGTCATGCTTTTATTCAATTTTATGTTTCTGGTGATGGTAAAAAATTATCTTGTCAATTATATCAAAGAAGTGCAGATTTGTTTTTAGGCGTTCCTTTTAATATTGCTTCGTATGCTGCTTTATTAATTATGCTAGCAGATGTTTGTGGCTATGCTGTTGGTGAATTTGTCCATACATTTGGTGATGTTCATATTTATCAAAATCATCTTGAACAAATAAAAACTCAAATGCAAAGAATTCCAAGAAAATTACCTATGTTGAAAATAAAAAGGCATGTTAATAGTATAGTAGATTTCAAAATTGAAGATTTTGAATTAGTAGATTACAATCCATATCCAGCTATAAAAGGGAAGGTGAGTGTTTGATGATTAAAATTATTGTTGCTTTAGGGAAAAATAGATTAATTGGTAAAGACAATAGTTTGCCTTGGGATATAAAAAGTGATTTAAATCATTTTAAAAAAACAACTCTGAATCATACAATTATTATGGGAGAAAAAACATATGAATCACTAGGAAGACCACTTCCAAATAGAGAAAATGTTGTTTTAACCCTAGTTAAGGGTTATGATCCTCATAGTGATAGAGTCAAAGTTCAAAATGATTTTAATGAAATAGTAAAAAGATATGAAAAAAGTGAAGATGTTTTATTCGTAATTGGGGGAGCTCAAATTTATAAATTATTTTTACCATATACTTCAGAGATGGTAGTATCCTATATTAAGGGAGATTATGAAGGAAATATTTATTTTCCAGAATTTGAAGACTTATTTAGAGTTTATAATATAGAAAATCATGATGATTTTGATGTCTACTATTACAGGAGAAAATAAGTATTATGTTAAAATATATAAGAGTAATTTTCACATTTGGACTATACCTTCTTTTTAGTTATCCAAAAATTCTTTACTATTATATAAATAGAAAAAAAATTCCTTTTGAAAAAAGATACAATTATATTTTAACTTTATTTAAAAAGTTAGAAAAATCTTTTAAAGTTAATTATATTGTGAAAGGACTAGAAAATGTTCCTAAATCTGGAAAAATTGTTTTTTGCCCAAATCATCAATCCTATCTTGATCCTTTAATTTTATCTTTAGTTAGTCAAAAAGCATGTCCTGTTGCAAAAATAGAAACTAAAAGAATGCCCTTTATTGGAAAAATTTCAGCAATAATGGGGTCACTATATTTGGATCGTGATAATTTAAAATCATCTTATAAAACAATAAAAGAAGCGACAGAACTTCTAAATAATAATATTAATTTATTGATATTTTTAGAAGGGACTCGTTCAAAAAACAATAATAGGAGTTTAAATGAATTTAAGCCAGGTGGACTAAAGCCAATATATAATAGTGGGGCAACTATTGTTCCTGTTGCATTAGATGGATATTATAATTGTCTTGATATAAAAAAGAAACAATTGGTTAATAATGTTTATGTTACATTTTTAAAACCAATTTCTTTCGATGAATATAAAGATATTTCAAATTTCGATTTGTCTAAGCAGATGCATGATGATATTGAAAAGGAGATTATGTTTGTTCATAATATTGATAAAATAGAAACCAAATAATTGGTTTCTATTTTCTTAATCCTTTAGGAAATAAGTTTTTAAAAATATTATTAACTACTTTACCATGCCCAATACTCATGCCATCAACAAGAACAAGACAATATCCATTTTTTAAGTCAACTTTAAAAGTTTCGCCATGAAGGAATTTTGTTAATAATTTATCATCAAGAGTAAAATTTATTATCCTTTGAAAATCTTCTTTTTTTGATGACATAGCAAAAGAATGACTTGGCTCAATTCTATTTTTCAAAATTTTTCCAATATGTTGCCCAACACGAAGATGTTTCAAATCTCTAAAATTAATAATTTTTTCAGGTAAATAGTAAATATCATCATTTTTAATATATATCCTTTTATAATCAAAATTATATGTCAAATTATCTTTGCAAAAAGAATCTATTAATTTTAATGTTTGCGAAGATATTTTTTTATTAAGATGATATTTTGTGTTTATATTTACGTTATTGTCGTTACACATTATTAAGGATATAAAATGTCCTTCACCTTGAAAGTTAAAGGGAAATATGCGTAGTGCTTCTTGCATGTTTATTCCTCTATTTGTATTGTTAATGGACTTTATATTAATAAGAGAAGCTCTAGTGTTTTCAAGCAAATAGTTGATTACTTCTTCATTTTCTTCTTTTGAAAAAGTACAAGTTGAATAAATCATTAAACCGTTTTTTCGAAGTAGTTTATATGACTTCAGAATCAATTCTTTTTGTAATCTCGAACATTTTATTACTTTTTCATATGACCAATCATTTTTTACTAGATCATTTTTTCTAAACATACCTTCTCCAGAACAAGGGGCATCTAATATGACTTTATCAAAAGTTCCAGCATAAAAACACAATAAATTATCTATATTCTCATTAAGTACTACACAATTTTTTATTCCTTGTCTTTCAATATTTTCACTTAGAATTTTTGCTCTAGGATAACTAATTTCATTTGAAACTAAAAGACCATTTTGGGAAAGTTTATTTGCAATGTGAGATGATTTACCTCCAGGAGATGCACAAACATCAATCACCATATCATTATTTTCTATTGGAATAAGTTCTCCAACTAACATTGCACTTGGTTCTTGTATATAAAAAGCTCCAGCCATGTGATAGGGATGATTTCCCATTTTTTCATTAATATAAAAAGCATTCTCAACTATAGAATGTTTTTTGAACTTAGATGTAAATATTTGGTATGCATCACTGTTAATATCAAATTTACTTGTATTAATGCGGATAGCAGAAAAAGGCTTTTCAGCGAAACTATCAATTAATTTTTTGAATTTTTCTTCTCCTAATAGACTCATAATATGTTCTTTAAAATCCATTTTATTCACCGCTTTTATTATATCACAAATGATAGTATAATTAACGTGCAGGTGATTAAAATGCAAATGACAGATATTATACTTAAAAAAAGAAATAATGAAGAATTATTAAAGGATGAAATATCATATTTTATTGATGGATATGTTAAAGGAACTATTCCTGATTATCAAGTTAGTGCTTTGCTTATGGCTATAGTTTTTAATGGAATGTCAGAAAAAGAAGTTGCAGCTTTGACTTTTGCTATGATGAATAGTGGAGATGTTATAGATTTAACTTCAATTTCAGGAATAAAAGTTGACAAACATTCTACTGGAGGAGTTGGCGATAAAACTTCTTTGGTATTAGGGCCATTAGTTGCTTCTTGCGGTGCGAAAGTTGCAAAAATGTCAGGAAGGGGTCTTGGACATACTGGTGGTACATTAGATAAACTCGAATCAATACCGGGTTTTCAAGTAGAAGAAAGTCGTAATAAGTTTATTAAACAAGTTAATGAAATTGGAATGGCAATTGTTGGTCAAAGCGCAAATCTTGTTCCAGCTGATAAGAAAATGTATGCACTCCGTGATGTTACAGGAACGGTGCAATCTGTTCCTTTAATCGCTTCATCAATTATGTCAAAGAAGTTAGCAACTGGAAGTGATGCTATATGCTTAGATGTTAAATTTGGTTCTGGAGCTTTTTGTAAAGATTCAAAAGAAGCAAAAATTCTTGCGACAGCAATGGTTAAAATTGGTGATTTCATGAAAAAAGATACAAGAGCACTTCTTACTAATATGGATCAACCCTTAGGTAAAGCAATTGGCAATATTTTAGAAGTAAAAGAGGCAATAGAAACATTAAAAGGCGAAGGTCCTCAGGATCTAATTGAATTATGTTTACAAGCAGGAAGTGTAATGTTAATGCAGGCAAAAATTACTGATAATCAAAAAGAAGCTATTGAATTATTAAAAAAGAATTTAAAAAACGGAAAAGCTTTTGAAGTGTTTAAAAAATTTGTAAAATACCAAAAAGGAGATTTAAATTATATTGAAGATACATCAAAATTTGGAGTTGCAGAAAATGTAATTGAAGTAAAATCACCCTTTGCAGGATATATAGCAAAAATTGATACTCAAAACCTAGGTCTTGCTGCCATGAACTTGGGAGCTGGTCGCGAAAAAAAAGAAGATAAAATAGATTATCAAGCAGGGATTATAATAGAAAAAAAGTGTGGAGACTATGTTGAAGTTGGTGACATTCTAGCAGTTTTACATACAAATCATAAAGAGTATAATGATGAGATTAGAAATATTATTGAATCTTTTCATTTTAAAAATGAAAAAGTTGACCTTATTCCAATAGTTTATGATATTATTTATTAAAATCAAAAGGGAGTGTCAATTTTGAGTATTAAAAAAATTGTTGTTACTGCAATGTTAAGTGCTTTAATATTTGTTACAACTACATTTATAAATATTCCAGTTTTCCCTTCGACAGGAGGACTTATTCATTTTGGTAACATTTTTATATTTTTAATTGCCTTAACTATGGATAAAGAATATTCACTAAGTGGAGCAATTGGACTAACTTTATTTGATTTATTAAATAGTTATACTATATGGGCTCCAGTGACTTTTGTATCAAGATTTTTAATGGCATACATTGTTAATAAATTGGCATATAAATCTAATAATATTATTCGTATAATTGCATCAATGCTAATTGGAACTATTGTATGTGCATTAATGTATTATTTATATGAATCTTTATTAATATCCAATTTCTATGTTGCATTAGCTTCATTATTGAGTGACACTATCACACTAGTGATTTCAGCTTTTATTGCTCTCGGATTGCTTCCTCTTGTCAAAAGAATGTTAAAAAATTTGGATATTTAAAAAGGCTAGTTTAGCCTTTTTTGTTGTATTTTTTTTTAAGTAGAGGTATATCATTACTTCTTTCACATGATTTTAATTTTGTGTAATTTTCAACTAATGCTCTTTCATATTTACTATTTAAGCTACCTTTAAAAAATTCAATTTTTTTAATTTCATCAGGAAGATATTGTATTTTATCCCATAAATCAGGTCTATCGTAAGGATATTTGGCTTCGCTTTTAATATTATGCGGAGTAAGTTTTAAATATTTTGGCATTGAAAAGATATTTTCTTCAACATTTTTAATTGCTGCTTGAATAGCATTACATGAACTTTTAGATTTTGGAGAAAGGGCTAAATCAACCACGGCAAACCCTAAAGGGATTGCTCCTTCTGGAAATCCAAGCATTTTTGCTGTCTCAATTGCTTTTATTGTTCTATCAACTGCAGCAGGATTGGCTAATCCAATATCTTCATAAGCAGTAACACTAAGCCGACGTTCAATTGAAGACAAATCGTTTGCAGCAATTAATCTAGCTAAATAATAAAGACTAGCATTTACATCGCTGCCTCTTATGGATTTTTGAAGAGCACTTACAGCATCGTAATGTCCATCTTCATTATTATCTATTAGATATTGAGGAACTTTAGTATTGGTTTTAACATCACTAATTCTAATATTTTTTTCTGTACAAGATATTGCAGCAACCTCTAATTGGTTTAGCGCAAATCTAATGTCGCCTCCTGATAGTTCTGCTATTATTTTAATTGCATCTTCTTCAACTATGTATTCATTATTTAGTCCTTTGGGGGATGATATAGCATAATTTAGTGCATCTACTACATCGCTTGTTGTAAGTTGATAAAGCTCAATCAAATTGCAACGAGATCTAATTGCTGGATTTATATAATGATAAGGATTAGCGGTTGTCATACCAATTAAAGTAATTAACCCACTTTCTATATGTGGTAAGAAAAAATCTTGTTTATCCTTATTTAGTCTATGAACTTCATCAAGAATTAAAACAATTTCTCCATACATGTTTGCATCTAATAGTATTTCTTCCATATCTTTTCTTGTACATGTTGTAGCATTTAAAAATCTATATTGAATATCTAAGTTTTTACATATAATAGTTGCAAGTGATGTTTTGCCAATTCCAGGAGGTCCAAACAATATTAAAGATACTATTTTTTTCTCTTTTATTATTTTATTAATTAAACTATTTTCTTTAAATAAGTGTTTCTGACCAAAAAAATTATTTAGGTTATCTGGTCGCATTTTATATGATAATGGTTGGTTCATGCTATCAACTCCTTTTAAATTATACAACATATTTATTAAAATTAAATGTCTAAATTATCTCATATCGATTATAATTATGTTTGACTGCTAGAGGTGAGGGTATGGTAAGGGTCTTAATTCAAAGAGTGTCAAAAGCTAATGTCAAGATAGAAGATAAAACTGTAGGAACTATCAATAAAGGATATTTGCTTTTAGTTGGTTTTTCTAAAAGTGATGATAAAATAGCGGTCGATAAGGTGATTAATAAAATAATCAATCTTCGTATATTTGAAGATGCTAGTAATAAAATGAATCTTTGCATAAAAGATATTGGGGGCTCGATACTTTCTATTTCACAATTTACTTTATATGCTGACTATACTTCTGGTAAAAGACCAGGATTTCAAGATGCATTAAAATATGAGGATGCTATAAAAATGTATAATTATTTTAATGCTAGTTTATTAAATACTGGTGTGAACGTAGAAAAAGGTGTTTTTGGTGCTAAAATGCAGGTAGAGTTAATAAATGATGGCCCAGTAACTATTATGATAGATAGTGATTTTTTGAAAAAATAAAAACCCTTCACATAAATGTTAAAGGGTGATGTCTTAAATCAATTCTATTTTTTCTGATATAATGTAAGTACTTAGAAGAAATACTTATTTAATAAAGTTTTAACTTCTTCTGCAAATTTATCTTTTTTCTCTTTTTCAATATGATTTTGATTGATTTCGAGTAGAAAGTCCGTGCTTACTTTCAATATTTCAGAAATGCGGCGAAGTTGATATAGACTTGGTTCTTGGCAGTCACGTTCAATTTTTGAATAGTTTGATTGATTCATTGGAATTTGTTTTGCAACTCCCTCTTGAGTCATCAATTTATTCTGACGAGCTTTTCTTAACTGTGATCCAAACGACATGATATCGCCTCTCTTTCCTTGTATACAAAATAAATATATACACAAAATTGTGAAAATTATAGTTTTGAGTTTAAAATGCGATAATTAAATGACTTTTTATTCTAATAAAGAATATTTGTCTCTCTGTAAATATAATTCACATAATTGTAAATGAAATAAATAGAAATATTATTGGGGTTTTGATTAAACATATTGACAAGTAAAAAGGAAAATATTAAGATAGAGAAGCGCTTTGGTGAGGAGTTTGGAGAAAAGGTCGAAAAAAGGCTGAAAAAAGGAAACAAAGTTCTTGACAGGTGCGATAGTAAATGA
>JAQUUH010000022.1 GCA_028693955.1 Bacilli bacterium | reverse complement strand
AATCACTCAAGAAGAATTAGCATATAGATCGAACTTACATCGCAATTATATTAGTGATGTAGAAAGAGGAAGACGCAATATATCATTGATAGCAATTTACAAGATAGCTGAGGGTCTTAACGTGAGTTTGGATGCCTTATTTATAGATTAGGAGTTTTTTTATGCTTAAAAAAGTTACTACAAAAGATATTGAACTTATAAAGAAATACTTAAAAATAGCAAATTATAAAAGCAGTAATTATAATATAGTTAGTATGTTTTTGTGGTTGGATGATTATCCACTATATTATATTGAAAAAGATAATGCCTTATTTTTGTTTGTTATAAAAAACGAGATATTTTATTCATATGCTCCATTGACAAGTGAAGATAATTTTATTAAATCCATAAAGAATTTAAAAGAAATTTTTGCTAGTCAGCAAAAGGAATTTATGGTATGTTATTTGCCAAAAAATGAAAAAGAAAAACTAGAAGAAGAATTTAAAGATTTTTTTGTTTTTGAAACCACAAGAGATCAGTCAGATTATATTTATGATGCTGAAAAACTAATGAATTATTCTGGAAGAAAAATGCAGAAAAAAAGGAATAATTATAACTATTTTTTGAAAAATTATGTAGGGAGGTATGAGTTTCGTGAATTAAATGGCAATCATTGTCATGAATGTAACGAATTAATAAAAAAGTGGATTGCAACCAAAGAAAATAATCCAAGTTTAGCAAGTGAGCATCAAGGTATAATTAGAATGCTAAATTATTATGATATATTAGACATGAAAATAGGTGGAGTATTTATAGATGGCATTTTAGAAGGTTTTTCAATTTCTACGATGCTTAATAAAGATTGTGTACAAACAAATGTTGAAAAAGCTAATGGAGAAATAAGGGGTCTATATCAATATTTAGTTTCAATGATGTTAAAAACTTTTTATCCAACTGCAAAAATTGTTAATAGAGAAGATGATGTAGGCATTGAAATGCTTAGAAAATCAAAAGAATCATATTATCCAGAAGAGTACTGGATTGTGTATTCTTGTAAAGAAATGAGATAGTTTCTCTTTTTTTATATGTTAATACATATAGCAAACTCGTTTAGATTGCATGATACCCCTAAAATAGTATATAATCAACATGTAAAAAGGGAGATGGGTTTATGAAAATAAAAGTGGGAATTAGTGGTTTCGGAAGAATTGGTCGTCTAGCATTTAGAAGAATGATAGAAGATGAAGATTTTGAAATTGTAGCAATTAATAATGGTTCGACAGCCAAAAACCTTGCATACTTATTAAAATATGACACAGCACATCGCGTGTTCCAAGGTCATGATATCTCTTGGGAAGATAATAATATAATTTTTGATGGCAAAAAAATACCATGTTTTAAGCAATATGATCCAGCATTAATTGATTGGAAAAAATATGGTGCTGAATTGATTTTAGAATGTTCTGGCAAATTTAAAGGTATAAAAACAGCTGGACCACATATTACAAATGGTGGTGCAAAAATAGTTTTAATATCAGCACCAGCTGACAAAGAGACTCCAACAGTTGTTTATGGAGTAAATGATGAGATTATTACTAAAGATATGACAATATTATCTGGTGCTTCTTGCACTACCAATTGTTTAGCTCCAGTTATGAAGGTTCTTGATGAAAAGTTTGGTGTAGAGGGTGGATTTATGACAACAGTTCATGCTTATACAAATGATCAAGCAACTCTTGATGGCGATAAAGAAAAGGATTTTAGAAGAGGAAGAGCAGCAGCAACAAATATAGTCCCAACTACTTCAGGTGCAGCATCTGCTTTACATTTAGTTCTTCCAAAATTGCAAGGACGTCTCCATGGGGGAGCCTTAAGGGTTCCTGTTATTGATGGATCTTTAGTAGATTTATCATTGACATTAAAAAAGAAGGTAACTGTAGAAGAAATAAATGCAGCCATGAAAGAAGCAAGCGAAACATATTTAAAAGATATACTAGGATATAATGATGAACTAATAGTTTCTAACGATATATTAGGTTCTACATATGGAGGAGTTTATGATTCTACTCAAACGTTAGTATTTGATAATCCAGATGGTAAGCAATACGTTAAGGTTGTGGCCTGGTATGATAATGAATACTCATATACTTGTCAATATATTCGTTTAGCAAAGGCTGTTGCCAAAAAACAAGGCCTAATATAAAAGTAAATAATATTAATTTCGTTCTTGAAGCGCCTCGTGGCGCTTTTGGAATAAAAAGGAGGAAATAGTTGTGAAGAAAACAATTAATGACATTGATGTCTTTTCAAAAGTTGTCTTACTTAGAGTTGACTTTAATGTTCCATTAAAAAATAATTGTCCAACAGATTGTAATAGAATTATTGAGGCACTCCCTACTATAAAGTTTTTGCAAGAAAAGGGAGCTAAAATAGTTTTGTTATCGCATCTTGGTAAAATCAATCATAAAGATCAAGAAAAAACTGAGCAAGATAAAGCTAAAAATGATATGGGATTTGTAGCACCTAAAGTTAAAGAATACATTGGCGAAGGATTTTTCTATTGCGCTTCGATGGATAGAAAAATAATCAAAGAAGCAGTAAATAAACTAAAAAATGGTGAAGTAATTCTTCTTCAAAATACACGCTACGAAAAAGGTGAAGAAAAAAATGATCTAGAATTATCAACTTTTTGGGCTGATTTAGCAGATGTTTATGTAATGGATGCTTTTGGTAGTGCCCATCGTAAGCACGCTTCAACATATGGGGTTCCATCAATAATGAATGAACAAGGAAAACCAACTGCTATTGGTTTTTTAGTAGAAAAAGAAGTACAAGCACTTTCAAAGTGTGTTGTAGCTAAAGAACATCCATATATAGCAATTTTAGGTGGAGTAAAAGTTTCAGATAAAATAAAAGTAATAGAGGGGTTATTAGAAAAGGCCGATAAAATTTTAATTGGGGGAGCGATGGCTCATACTTTTTTAAAGGCAAAAGGATCTCCCATAGGAGATTCAAAGGTGGAAGAGGATCAATTAGATTTTGCTAAAAAATTCTTAGATATTGGGAAAAATAAAATAGTACTACCAATTGATCAAGTAGTAATTAACAATTTTGATAATCCAACAGATATTAAATATACAGAAGATGTTAAAATTCCAGATGGATATTTAGGTGTTGATATCGGTATTAAAACGGTAGAATTATTTAAAAAAGAATTAGAGGGAGCAAAAATTATTTTTTGGAACGGACCAATGGGAGTTTTTGAAAACGAAAAATTTGCTCATGGGACAATAGGAATATGTAAAGCAATAACTTCACAAAAAAATTCTTTTAGCGTTATTGGTGGCGGAGATTCTGCAGCCGCAGCAATTCAATTTGGTTATAAAAAGAAATTTTCACACATTTCTACAGGGGGAGGGGCTTCTCTAGAAATGATTGAAAATGATGGCCATTTACCAGGTATTGATATAATCGAAGATAATGAGAAGAGTGAAAATAATGCGTAAAAAATTTATAGTAGGCAATTGGAAAATGAACAAAAATATCAAAGAAGCCGAAGATTTTTCAAGGGTTTTTGATGAGTTTTCTTCAGGATATAAAGATATTGTAGACTTAGGAATAGCTCCTTCTTTCTTGTGCTTATTGCCTTTAAAAAATATTTCAAAAAACTTTAAAATAATAGCACAAAATGTTCACTATGAAGAAAAAGGAGCCTATACCGGTGAAATAAGTATACCTATGCTTAAAGAAATAAACATTAATATGGCTTTAGTTGGGCATTCTGAAAGAAGAATGTATTTTTCTGAAAATAACCAAACATGTAACAAAAAAAATAAAGCATTACTTTTAAATGGATTGATACCATTATACTGTGTTGGTGAAAACCTTGAGCAATATAATAATGGCAAGAGTTTTGATGTTATAAAAATGCAAATTGAAGAGGGACTAAGTGACATTCCAGCAATAGATGTAGAAAAAATGGTGATTGCATATGAACCAATTTGGTCTATAGGTACAGGAATAAATGCTAGTGCCGAGATTGCAGAAAAAATGTGTTCTTTTATTAGAAAGACTATAGCTAACATGTATGGTGATAATGTTTCCCAAAAGATAATCATTCAATATGGAGGCTCTGTTAAACCTGAAAATGTGAATTCATATTTAAAAACTGAAAATATTGATGGAGTTTTAGTTGGAGGAGCTTCACTTGATGTCAATACCTTCATTGATTTAATAAAGAAAGTAGTTAAGTAGGTGATTATATGGTAAAAAAGACACCAATTGTTTTATTAATTATGGATGGATTTGGAATAAGAAAAGAAAAAATAGGTAACGCTATTGCTATGGCAAAAAAGCCAAATATTGATTTTATTATGGGAAAATATCCTAATATTTTGCTTAATGCTTCTATGGAGGATGTTGGTTTACCTAAAGGACAAATGGGAAATTCTGAAGTAGGACATATGAATATTGGAGCCGGTAGAGTCGTTTATCAATCATTAACGCTTATTAATAAAAGTATTGAAGATAAATCTTTTTTTGAAAACGAAAAATTTTTAAAAGCAATAAAACATGTTGTTGATAATAATTCTACTCTTAACATTATGGGACTTTTATCAGATGGAGGAGTTCACTCTAGTAATCAGCACATATATGCACTTATTGAACTTGCTGCAAAGTATAATGTTAGAAATGTTAACATACATGCAATATTAGATGGAAGAGATGTTGATCCACAATTAGGAGTAAAATACCTTAAAGAGTTAAAGGAAAAAATAGAAATTATTGGTAGTGGGAAAATAGCATCCATTAGTGGTAGATATTATGCTATGGATAGAGATAAGAATTTAGATAGAGTAAATTTATATTATGAAGCAATTGTTGATAATAAAGGGAAATCATTTAAAAATTTTGAAGACTACATTGAAAGTGATTATAAGCAACAAGTCAATAGTCCATCCGATGAATTTGTAAAGCCAGCTTATTGTAGTGAATTTGATTCCCGTATAAAAGATAACGATGCAATTATTTTTGCTAATTTTAGACCAGATAGAGCAATTGAAATATCAACGATAATTACCAATCCAAATTATTATGATAATAATGGATTAAACTATAAACCAAAGACTAACTTGAATAATATTTATTTTGTTGAAATGATGAAATATGCTGATTCAGTAAAAGGAGAAGTTGCTTTTCATTTGGATTCATTAAATAATGTTTTAGGAGTATATTTAGCAAATAAAGGTTACAAGCAATTAAGAATAGCAGAAACAGAAAAATATGCTCATGTCACTTTTTTCTTTGATGGGACTATAAAATATGATGGGATTGAAAACCCAGAATTACAAGGCTGTAAAAGGATTATGATTCCTTCTCCTAAAGTTGCTACTTATGATCTACAACCAGAAATGTCAGCATATCTTGTTACTGATGCATTGCTAAAACAACTTGATGAGAGGTATTTAGATGTTGTTATAGTCAACTATGCAAATTGCGATATGGTTGGTCATACAGCAATACCAAAAGCAGTAATAAAAGCAGTTGAAGTCGTAGATGAATGTGTAGGAAAAATTTATAATAAAGTAATTGAACTTAAAGGAACACTTGTAATAACTGCAGATCATGGTAATGCTGATGAAATATATGATAATGAAAGTAATCCCATTACATCACATTCTTTAAATCCAGTTCCACTAATTATTACAAGAAAAGATATTAGTTTTGTTAAAGATAGAGGAAAATTAGCAGATATAGCGCCAACTATATTATATTTACTTGGTGAAGACATACCTAGTGAAATGACTGGTAATGTTTTAATAAAATAAGGGGGAAAAAATAATGCCATTTATTGTTAATGTACATGCAAGAGAAGTAATTGATTCAAGAGGCAATCCTACAGTTGAAGTTGAAGTTACTACCTCAAGTGGAGCATTTGGAAGAGCAATTGTTCCAAGTGGAGCATCCACAGGAGAAAAAGAAGCTGTTGAACTAAGAGACAATGACAAAAATAGGTTTCTTGGAAAGGGTGTTTTAAAAGCAGTAGCAAATGTTAATGAAATTATTGCTAATGAAATTATTGGTGATTCTGTTTTAGAACAAGCATTTATTGATAAAAAACTTATAGAACTAGATGGTACAGAAAATAAAGGAAAATTAGGGGCAAATGCAATTTTAGGAGTTTCACTAGCTGTAGCTCATGCTGCCGCCGATTATTTACAAATGCCACTTTATCGATATTTAGGTGGTGTCAATGCTAAACATTTGCCAGTTCCAATGATGAATATTATGAATGGTGGAGCACATGCTAATTGGTGCATTGATATTCAAGAATTTATGATAATGCCAGTGGGAGCGAAGACATTTAAACAAGCAGTTCAAATTGGAGCAGAAGTTTATCACAATTTAAAGAAAGTATTAATTAGTAAGAATCTAATAACTTCTGTTGGTGATGAAGGTGGTTTTGCACCTAAATTAAATCATAATGAAGATGCATTAATGTTAATTGTTGAAGCAATTAAAAAAGCTAATTATGTTCCGGGAAAAGATGTTTGTTTAGCAATAGATGCAGCTGCAAGTGAATTATATGAAGATGGAAAATATAATTTTGAAGGCAAGAAATATTCCACAAAAGATATGATTGATTTTTACGAAGATATTGTTAATAGATATCCAATAGTTTCTATAGAAGATGGATTATCAGAAAATGATTGGGAAGGTTGGATTGAACTAACAAAAAGATTAGGAAAAAAGATTCAGATTGTTGGTGATGATATTTTTGTTACTAATCCAAAAATAATTAAAAAAGGCACAGAAAAAGGAGTTGCTAATTCAGTTTTAATCAAATTAAATCAAATTGGAACAATAACTGAAACATTTGATGCGATGGAAATGGCAAAAAGAGCAGGTTACACTGCAGTTGTTTCTCATAGGTCAGGCGAAACTGAAGATACTACTCTAGCAGATGTTGCGGTTGCATTCAATGCAGGGCAGATTAAAACTGGTTCTATGGCTAGAACTGATAGAATCTCAAAATATAATCAACTTATAAGAATTGAAGAAGAACTTGATGAAATTTCTGTTTACGATGGAATGAATACATTCTATAATATATTAAAGTAGAGTATTTATTTTAAAATATGTATAAATAACAAGGGAGGCGATTTATATATGATTGCTGATTTATCTGCATTAAATCCTACTTATTTACAAATTGGGTTAGGTATTATATTGCTATGGGGAGTTATTTCAGGACTAGCAAATGGAGCAATTAAGACATTATTTAAGATTGCTATTTATGTTTTATACTTTGTTTTACTTTATTTTTTAACGCCCGTTGTATCAGGGATGTTACAAAGTTTTGGTTTTATTGAGAATTTTGTAAATTCAACTGGAATACAAAACAATGAAATAGTTGCAGCAATCTTGCCTCAAGTTATTAAGATTGTTTATGATGTTATTGCTGGTATTGGATTGTTTATTATAGGTATGATAATTGTTAAGATTATTACCTTTATATTTAGGGCATTATTTAGAAAAAAAGGTGCAATTAATAGGATTTTAGGAATGGCATTAGGATTTGTAATTAATAGTGCTATTGCAACAGTTTTATTGACATTTGTATCATCAACTTTGCTATTTACTGGTGGAGA
>JAQUUH010000021.1:4349-7656 GCA_028693955.1 Bacilli bacterium | reverse complement strand
GACATTGATAGTATGATAGAAATTAAAGAATTAGTCAATTTTGATGATTATACAGAAATTAAAACTAAATTTGATAACGATTGTGAAGTTTATTATATAAGTAAATTTAGAAATGATAATGGTTATTCTTTATTTATTGAACCTGCTGTATATAAAGGGGAATTATTGGAACAGGATTCTAATTTAATTCTTGTGATGGATTGGATTGAGGAAGATTATAAACTTAATGGTGAATATGAAGAAGTTGAGTTTTTGTGGTTAGATGAAGAATGTAATGATTGTGATTGTGAGGAAGATTATTGTTTAGACGATTCTGAGAAAGAAGAATTGAGACTAATAATTGATTGTGCTGAGTTTGTGTTGGATACGCAATGTCCAGATTGTGTAATGGGGAGTATTTTTGATTTAGCTTATAAGTTTAAGAATATTGGTTTTACTGACCATAAGGATTTAATTAGGGAAGTTAACGAAAGTTTAGACTAAATGTGTGTTTGATGGGGATTTAATTTGTAGTTAATTGGAAGTTAGTTGTGGATTGATACAGCACTCATGGGTGCGGGATGTCGGGTTGAGTGCTGTGATGAATGCACAGGGTTGTGTGTTTTAGAGGAATTATATAAATAAAATAAAGATTTAGAAAAGAAGTCATTTGTTTTTTGGCTTCTTTTTAGTTTTGATTAAAAGGAGTTGAAGCAGATGCCAAAAGTAGATAATAAAAAAAGGCAACCTAAGACGGTGTCTGAAAAGGGATATTGTAGAGTTTGTATGGATTTTAAACCTATTTCAGCGTTTTATGAAGCTACAAATTCAGTGATTGATAAAAATGGCTATATGTCTGTTTGTAAAGATCATTGTAATGATTTATTTGATGAATATTTTGATGAGTATAAAAATATGGAAAAGGCTTTATATCTTACTTGTCAAGATTTAGATGTTATTTTTAATAAAGAATCTTTAAAGCAAACTCAATCTCATATAGAAGGATTGATTAATAAGGGTAAATCAGCAGAAAAGGTATTTGGATATTATAAAAGTAAATTAGGTTCTACTGGGAAAAATAATTCAAGATTAGAATCTTTTAGATTTAAAGATAGTGATGAATTAATTGACGATCAAAATAATGATGTAATGAGCGAAAGTTATGAAGAAGAGATAGATGAAGATTTGATTTTGTTTTGGGGAAAGGGATTCAACCTAGACGATATAATATTTTTAGAGTTGGAACTATCTAATTGGAAACAAACGCATAAATGTGACAATCAGGCAGAAATTACTTTATTAAAAGAAATATGTATAAAAATTTTAGATATTAGAAAAGCAAGAGAAAGAAAAGAGAATGTTGGTTCACTTCAAAAAGAATTACAAGACCTTTTTAAAACATGTTCTGTTGATCCTGCTAAAGCTAATTCAGCAAGTGCTGGAAAATCACATGATTGCTTTGGAGTTTGGGTAAAAGATATTGAACAATTTAGTCCTGCTGAATGGTTTGAACAGCAAGAAAAATATAAAGATATGGATGGCTTTGCACCTTATCTTAAAAATTATGTTTCTCGACCCATAGAAAATTTTCTTACAGGAGTTAGAAATTTCTTTGTTGATGACGATATAGATGCTAATTTAGATAGCGTTGATTGCGTTAGTAATAACGAAGGTGATTCTAATGGGTAGGTCATATAATAAATATCAAAATGATTTTAAAAAGTATTCTGGTCATAGTAATAAATTTAAAGCCCCAAAATCTATGATTAAAGAAAAAGACAGAAGCGAACAGTGGCAAGAAAATTTAATAGATTGGATAACCTTTTATCGCAGAAATATCCATAGATTCATACAACATTATTTTGGAGTCCAGCTATACTGGTATCAAATTATTTGGATATATTTTATGAGTATATGTGAAAGTTTTGTTACTATCGCAAGTAGAGCCTCTGCAAAATCTTGGCTAATAGCTTTATTAGCATATGCTAGGGGTTGTCTATATCCAAATTCAGAAATTGTAATTGTGGCAAATTCTATGAAACAAGCAGGAATTATATTTGGAAAGATGGCACGGTTAAAAGATGATTATCCCAACATTGCAAGAGAAGTAAAAGATTTCTCTGATACCCAAAATAACTGTAATTGTGTACTACATAACGGAACGACAATAAAAGTTGTGGCTTGCCAAGAAAGTGGTCGTGGAGAAAGATCAACTTTTACGATAGGGGAAGAATTTCGCATAATGGACAAACAGAAATTCGATAGTATAGTTAAGCCATTTGCTTATGCTAGACAAACTCCATATCTAAAAAATCCAAAATATTCTAATGTAAAAGTTTTAATAGAAGAACCAAGACAAATTCTTATTTCTTCGGCATATCATAAAGGTTTATGGTGGTATAAAGAAACTTTAGATACAATAAAAATGATGCTAGAAGGGAAAGAAGCAGGATTTATTGCGTTTGATTATTTAATTGCAATAAAACATAATATAAAAACTAAAAAAGCGATTGTAAGAGATCGTTCGACTATGGACGAAATTACTTTTCTTGAAGAATACGAAAATATTCCTTGGGGAGAAAATAGTAATGCTTATTTTAAATTAGAAATGTTTAATAAAAACAGAAATATTAAAAAAGCATTTTATCCATTAAGAAAAGATATTTTAGATAGTAAGAAAAATCCTTATGATATAAAAAGAGTAGATGATGAGATTAGGCTTGTATCTGTAGACATAGCTACAAGAAAAAATGAAAAAAATGATAATAGTATAATAACATGTATAAGACTCATACCAACATCTAAAGGTTATGTAAGGGAATATGTCTATATGGAAAGTTGGCAAGGAGAACATACTGGAAAACAAGCACTAAGAATAAAACAAATTTATAATGATTTTAGTGGAGATTATATTGTACTTGACCTTCAGCAAGCCGGTATTTCGGTTTTTGAACAATTGGCTGTTGTCACCAAAGATGATGAAAGAGGAATTGAATATGATGCTTTGACTGTTTATGAGCATAAAACTTTAGATAAAAAATTAATTGAAGAATTAAAAGAAAAAACATTGGGAATAAAAGCTAAACCAGTCATTTATCCAATTATGGCAAGTGCAAAATTAAACAGTGAAATTGCTGTTGATTTTAGAGATAAATTACAAAGAGGTTTAATTAATTTTCTTGTGAATGAAAATGATGCGGAAAATTATTTAACAAAAAGTAATAAAGAATTTTCAAATACAAAAGATATAAATTTAAGAGTGTGGTATACATTGCCTTATGTTGAAATAGAATTGCTTACGAATGAAACAATTAATCTTGAATATTCA
>JAQUUH010000021.1:0-4249 GCA_028693955.1 Bacilli bacterium | reverse complement strand
ATAAATGAAAGGAGGATTTGCATTGGAAGAAATAAAAAATCCTCAGTTAGAAAGTAATTCTTATGAAGTAGAGTTAAATGCTCTTAGTGATACAATTGGATTTATTACAAGTTTTTATAATACTGATAATATATCACAAGAAGATTTAAAACAATATATTCAATATCCTATGCTTTATAATAGGCAAATACGTAATATTTCTAAACGTATGTATAATCTTCATGGATTATATGGCAGAACCGTAGATAAAATGGTTGCTGCCCCTACTCTTGATAATTTGATAATTCCTCATGATACAAGTAAAAAAGCTAAGAAACGTGCAGATTACTTAAACTTTTTCTTTAATAAAATCAATCATAAATTAAGTACTAGAGATATTTTACATGCTTCGTTTACAGAAGGTATGTATGTAGCTATTTTACGTGATACAAAAAAATTAAATAAAAATTTAAATTTGTCATCTGGTTTTGTGGAAAATCTTGATAAACTTGAAGGGTTGGCTATATCCACAAATGTAATGCTTCAACCATTAAACAGAGATTATGTAAAATTTATAGGATTTATGAATGGTGATTATGTTTGTGCTTTTGATATGCAATATTTTGACCAATTTAAACATGGTGGATTAGTAGCAGAAATTAAGAATTATCCTACAGAATTTATAAAAGCATACAATGATTATAGAAGAGATGGTACAAAAAGATGGTTTATATTAGACCAGAAGAAAACATTTGCTTATAAATATCGTTCTCAAATAGATGAACCTTACGGTAGACCTCTAGGATTACAAGCATTAAATGATATTTTCTTTTGTGAAGATTATACAGATAGTCAAAGAGGTAATTTAAAAGAAAATTCTGGAACTATAAGATGGCTTAAACAACCTGAAGGGGAAAAAACTGGGCAATGTTCATTAAATAAAGAAGCACAGCAAAATCAATATGATAATTTTAAAAATGCTGTATTTTCTAATACTAAAAAAGTTAGTAATAAAATTGCACAAACGACTACTCTTGTACTTGCTCCAAATACAGAAGTAGGAAAATTAGAAACAGATTCTACTTTTTTAAAAGAAACTTTAACAAATGAAAATATGACAGCGGTTAGTACAGATTTAGGTTTGGCATTAGCCGCTTTAAATGGTCAAGGTGAAGGAGCTAGTTATAGTTCATTAGCTGTAAATTTGGATTTATTATTAGCCGAAGTATTTCAAATGCTAGAACAAATTGAATGGCAATATACTAAAATTTTAAATAATTTTCTTGAAGTAAAAGAAGATGAATGGACTCAGATTACTTATCTAAAAACTTCAATATTAAATAGAGATAAACAATTTGATATTGCTAAGGATTTATATATGACTGCTGGTGGTTCAAGATTATATCTATATGCAGTTGGAACAGGTGATTCAAATACCTATATGAGACTCATGGATTATGAAAAGGCAATGAAATTTGATGAAAAATATCCTCCACATGTTAGTAGCTATACGGCTTCTGACAGTGCAGATAAACCAAATCCTGATGGGAATGTTGGTGGTAGAACGCCTAAAAAAGATGGAGAACTTAAAGATGGTGGAGTACAACAAAAGACAAATGGTAGTAATAAAATGACAAGACCATCACAAAGATAAATAAAAATAATGCAAAAATAAAGGAGGAAATAAATTATGGGAAATGTATATCAGCAAGATAATGCGGCTTATCGTCAACGTATATTAAATATGTTAGAAGCAATTAGAAATGAAGTAGCTGGAATAGATGGATTAAAAGCAGAAAATTTAAAATCAGGTGTTAAATTATTAGGTTTTACAGGCACTTATACAGATGAAGCAATAAATGCAGCTACTGCATTAGATATTGCTGAAGGGAAAATTGCATATATAAATGGTGTGAAAATTGTTGGTGTTGCAGGTATTTCAGAATATGCTTTAACAGTTGATGAAACTGGTACAGGAACTGGTACAGGTAGTGTAACAGTTGATGGTGATGCTTATGCCGCACCTGTTGATTATGTAGCAGGTTCAGAAGTTGAATTAGTTGCAACTCCAGATGCAGGTAGCATATTTGTAAATTGGACTGTTGGTGGAGTTGAAGTAAGTACAGAAGCTACATTTGCTTATACTACTACAAAGGCGGCAGTAACCGTTGTTGCTAACTTTAATTTATCATAGTTGTAATTAATATAAATTAATATAGATATTATTAATTAAATATTAAAGATAGGTTGGGCTTGCAATCCAACTGATAAGAGACGTTCCTTTCACGTCTCTTCTTTATTTTATAAAAATTATTGATGAAAGGATATCATTGGAAAGGAATGATAAAATATGGGAAAGAGAAAGACACATGAAAAATTTATTGAAGAAATGAATATTATAAATCCCAATATTGAAATTAAAGGAATTTATACAACTGCTCAAGATTATATTGATGTAAAATGTAAAAAATGTGGTGGAGAATGGAGTCCTATAGCTAATAGTTTATTAAGAGGTAATGGTTGTCCATATTGTTGTCCTGCTCCAAGAAAAATCTTAATTGGTTTTAATGATATGTGGACTACTAATCCAGAATTAGCAAAACTTCTTGCAAATCCAGAAGATGGATATAAATATACGCAGAAAAGTAATAAAAAAGTAGATTGGAAATGTCCTAATTGTGGATATATTATTAAAAATAAATGTATAAATGATATTTCAAATAGAGGATTATCTTGTAATATTTGTAGTGATGGAATATCTTATGCAGAAAAGTTTATGGCATCTTTATTTAATCAAATTAACGTTTATTTTGAGAAAGAGAAAATATTTCAGTGGTCATCAAATAGGCGTTATGATTTTTATTTATCAGATTTAAATATTATTATTGAAACGCATGGAATACAACATTATGACGAAGTCGGATTTATGTGTATAAGTAAAAGAGCTAGAAATTTAAACGAAGAAAAAAATAATGATATTTTTAAATTTAAACTAGCTAAATCAAACAATATAAATGATTATATTGTAATTGATACTAGGTTTTCTGATTTTAATTACATAAAAAATAATATTATAAATAGTAAATTGAGTATGATTTTTGATTTAACAATTGTAGATTGGAAAAAATGTCATGAATATGCCTGTAGTAATTTAGTAAAAGAAGCATGTAATTATTGGAATAATAATATAAAAAATGCAAAAGATATTGCATTTAAAATGGGAATATCTCACCCTACTATAATTGAGTATTTAAAACAAGGAGCTGAATTAGGTTGGTGTGATTATAATCCTAAAGAATCATTAAGAAGAGGGGCAAAAAAAAGAACAAACAATAGGAAAAGGGTTATGTGTATAGAAACAGGTATAATATACGAATCTTTAACTGAGGCAGCTAAAAGTATAATTAACGGTAGCGATTCTCATATATCACAATGTTGCAAAAAGAAAAGAAATACATGTGGAAGATTAGAGGATGGTATTAAATTACATTGGCAATATGTTTAAAAAAAATACAAAAAGGAGGTGATTGTTTGCAAAACTCCATTATTGAAATATCTAAAAAAAAGTCTAAAGCAGGACGTACGCCTATAACTATGATACTCCATAAAATTAATAAGGATGATACAGAGTGTAACAAAAATGGAATTACTTGGGTGCGTGAGTATTGTGAAAATAATATTGATTCAATTAAAGGAATGCAACTTGTTGCTCAATTTTTGGATAGCGACCATGAAATACCTTTTGGAGATCACGGCAATATAAAAATTATTGAAGAAAATAAAGTAATATTTGAAGATAGTCTTGTAGTAGGTTCTTTTATGAAGGGTGAAATTGTTGAAAATATAGAAATTAATGGTGAAACTATTGATGCTGTCGTTGGTAAAGGTTACATTTACGACCAACGTTTCCCTTCTCTTGTTTCTTATTTGCAGGAACAATATGATAACGGAAATTCAGTTGAAGGTTCTGTTGAAATAAGTGCCGCTAAATCTTTGGGTAATGAAAAAATTATATATGATGGTGGTTGGAAAGAAAAATTTAGAAAACCCCAAATTTTTGAATATAGCGGACATGCATTGGTAATAGGAACTAGTCCCGCTGATTCAAGTGCTTTGATGCTTGAACTTAATTCATACCGTAAAAAAGAGGGTGAGAACAAAAATATGAATAAAAACATTATAAATAAAGGTGCAGTAATTGAGATGAATAAGTTAAACTATTATGATATTTGTTCTTTAATTACACGTGCTTTTAATAAAGCAATGGGTA
>JAQUUH010000002.1 GCA_028693955.1 Bacilli bacterium | reverse complement strand
TTAATATGAAAAAACGTAAATTTAATTTTGCAAATTTCTATGTAATCCTAGTCTTAATATTTTGTTATGCTCCGATAATTTCGTTAATGATATTTTCTTTTAACTCAGATCGTTCATTAACAAATTTCGAAAGTTTCAGTTTTGAATGGTATCAAAAATTATTTGATGATAGTCAAGTAATTCAAGCAATATTAAATACTGTTTTTGTCGCTGTTGTTACTACTATTATTTCAACAATAATAGGTACAATTGCTGCAATTGCAATATCTAGAATGCGTAAAGTCTTAAGAGATGGATTATTAGCACTTAATAATATACCAATGGTAAATCCTGAAATTGTAACAGCTGTTGCATTACTACTACTCTTCCTTTCTTTAGGAATAGGCCAAGGGTATATAACAATGATTCTGGCTCATATTACATTTACGATACCTTATGTCATTATTACTATTTATCCAAAACTAAGAAGTTTAGATGATAATATTGTAGAGGCTTCATTAGATTTAGGTGCAACACCAATGGCAACAATTTGGAAAGTAATCATTCCTCAAATAAAGTCTGTAATAATTGCTGCTATTTCAATTTGTTTTACATTATCTTTTGATGACTTTGTTATTTCTTATTTCACTGCTGGAACAGTAAATAACATATCAATATATTTATATACTCTTAGAAGACTTGAGCCAACAATAAATGCCCTATCAACAATATTGATAACAGGAGTCGTTTTGGTTCTTGTAATTAATGGAATTATTAAAAGAAAGAAGCGTGATTTTAATGATGAAGAAGAATAAAATATTTAGTAACATCTTAATTTCTTGCTTACTTGTATCATTAACTCCTTTAATAAGTAGTTGTGCTATTGAAAGAATGATAGGTTGTCTTTCAAAAGAAAAATTAAATATCTATAATTGGGGAGAATACATGGACTATGCAACCATTGAATCATTTGAAGAAAAGTATAATGTTTGCGTAAATATTTCAACATTCCCTGATAATGAAACTGTAATAACAAAAATGAGACTTCAATCTTTTGATATCATCTTTCCAAGTGAGGTTGCCGTTCAACAACTAGTTGAAGAAGATCGCTTAGAAGAACTAGATTGGTCTAAAATAATTGTTACTAATAAAGATGGTCAAGAAGTTGCTTTTGATTCTCAAAGAGATTTAATAAATCCTTTATATAACCATCTACAAATAATGAAAAACGAACAAGATTTTGATTATTTAAAATATGCTGCTCCATATTTCTTTCAAAACATTACTCTTGTTTATAATAGTGATGTAATATCAAAAGAAGAAATAGAAGAAAAGCAATGGGATATTTTAAGAACTCCTGAATATAAAGGAGCTATGAGAGAATCCTCAAGAGATGCCTTCATGGTAGCCTTAAAACAATTGGGATACTCAAGTAATACTACAAATCTTGATGAGATTGCTCAAGCAGAACAATGGTTGAAACAACAAAAAGACACAATGGGAACACAAATTGCCTATTTAATTGATGAAGTAATTGATGATGTTCCTAATGGGCTTTATGATGTAGCCATGGTGTTTTCTGGTGATGCTTTTACAATTATGGATGCTAATAGTAGTATCAATTTCTACAATCCTGAAAAAGGAACAGATATTTGTTGGGATGGAATGATCATTCCTAAAAATGCTCAAAATAAAGAGATGGCATATAAGTTTATATCTCATATGCTAAGTTATGAAAATGGTTTGCTAAATACCGAATGGGTTGGTTATACTTCACCATTAAAAGAAGTATATAATGATGTAATGGCAAATCTAGAAGATGAACGCTTAATTAATGTTTATTCTGTTATAACTAGTCCTAAAGATGAAGTATATAAATATGATGGCCCAACAAAACAAGCAATTGAAAGTGCTTGGTCTAGAGTTAAAGCTTCTTAAATAAATAAAAACCACTATATAATTTAGTGGTTTTTATTTTAATAAATTAATGATTAATTTTATGAAAAATATTAATAAATTTGTATATCCATAACCAGCTAATATCCCCGTTATTAATCTCCTTATATTATTTGACTGCAAAATATTGAAATATTGTAGTCCCCCGTCAACTGCCATGATTAATATGAAAATAATACTGACCCAATATGGAGTTTCAAAAAATAACAATGATAATGGAGCAAGCAAAATCTCACCAATCACTATTCCTGTACATCTAGCACATAAAGGAAACTGAAATCCCTTATAGAAAAATGAGCGCTCACTTATTTGGTGACAGCCAAGTTTGTTACCATAATTCATAAGTTTAATCCAAACTCTTTCTTGTTTCTTGCTAACTGATTTAAAATTCATTTCCACAATTTAGACACTTCCTAATAATCTTATTTTTATTCTTATTTGTTAATCCACATAAAAGTCCAAGTGGACCAAAAACAATAAAACCACAACATCCTCCCATTGCACTATAATCTGGTCCAGAATTTACACTAACAAAGGATATTTTATTTGAACCACATCTTGGACAAGTAACCTCTTGATTATCATCATGTATATGTTCGTGCTGATCTTGATTATCTTCACTTTCTTTTTTACTATCTTCTTCAGGAGTAATATCTATTATTTCTGGTTCTTTTTCTAAACTTGTTCCACAATATGGGCAAGTTTTTTCATCATTATAGAGTAAAGAATTACATTTAGGACATCTTTTCCTCATTTTTATCACTCCTTTTTTATTTTTTATATTATAACATTTTTATACACTTTCTCAATTTTATTTTTTATCTACATTTATTTTATTATTGGTGGTATAATTATTTGCACTACTAGGGGGGGAAATATTATGATTACACTTAAAAATATATTAAATATTGATGAAATTGAAGGCAATATAATAGTTGGCCTTGACAAAGATAATGCAATTTTTAAAAATTTAAATCTTGCATTAAATAAAAAACTTGAATCTTTTGCAAATAATGATGTTATTACTACATTAAACTTAATAAAAGCTAGAAAAATATATCTTTTTGACAAAGAAATAACTAAAGCCTCAATTAAAGAAATGGTTAAAATTAAAAATGCTTCTATTTTAATTGATTCTTTTGTGAATGGTGTTGAATATCTTGAAAAAATAGCTACTACTTTTACTAGTGAAAATTACATTGAACAAACTCATAAATCTAAAAAAGAAGAACTAAACTCCAATATAACTATTATTTGTGAAAACATAGAAGCTAAAAATAAAATTCATACCGGAGAAATAATAGGCAATAGTATTAATATAGCAAAACACCTTGTAAATGAACCAAGTAACTATTTAAATGCCGAACAACTTGCCGAATATACAACTTTAGCTTTTGCTAATTTCAAAAAAATTAAAGTAGAAATATATGATGAATTTTATCTTGCAAAACAAAAAATGGGAGCATTTCTTGGAGTTAACAAAGGAAGTTTTTATAAACCTAGATTAATTGTTATAAAATATCAAGGATTAAAAAAATTTGAAGATCCAACTTGTTTTGTTGGTAAAGGTATAACCTTTGATACTGGCGGATATTCCCTTAAAAGAAACATGATTAATATGAAAACAGATATGGCTGGTTCTGCAAGTGTTATTGGAGCATTAAAAGGAATTGCAGAACTAGATTTACCTGTTAATGTCATGGGTATAATTGGAGCCACTGATAATCGTTTAAGCCCAGAATCTATTGTTCCTGACGATATACTAACTTCAATGAGTGGTAAAACAATAGAAATAACATCTACTGATGCTGAAGGAAGATTAGTTCTTTGTGATGTATTATGGTATGCACAAAAACAAGGAGCTAAAAAAATTATTGATATTGCTACATTAACAGGATCTGCTGCAAACACATTTGGAGGAGAATTCACAGCCTCTTTTACTAACAATGAAACATTTTTAAAAGAGTTCAAAAAAACTTCTAGATTATCAGATGAGAATGTATGGCAACTTCCATTACATGATCCTTATTTTAAATTGCTAAAAAGTACAGTCGCCGATATGAAAAATTCTGCTGGCATACCTGCTGCTGGCGCTTCTACTGCCGCTATTTTCTTAAAGCAATTTATTCAAGATGACACAAAATGGATTCACCTCGATATTGCGGGAACTGCATCCAAAGATAGTCTTGCTACAGGTGTGATGGTTAAATCTTTTATAAATTTTGTTAGATAAAAAGTAGATTAAGTCTACTTTTTTTTATAACGATAAATCTTTTCTTTTAAATACTTTAATTCCTATAAAATAAAATCCCACACTAACTAAATAAAGAAGAATAAACAATAATATATATTTCATATCTCCTTTTAAAATTTCTAAACTATTAAATAAACTTAATGGTGTTAAATATTTTAAAAAATCCAATTTATCATTAAATTGAGAAAGCATTTGTACAAGAATTGAATATATTATTATCCCCACTGATATTCCTATACTTTTTCTTGATTCATTAAAAACGCATGCAGAAAGAAAACTTAAACTAGCAATAAATGTCCATAAACCAAAAAGACCAATATTAACAAGAATTAATCCTTTTATGTCCATATCTCCTGGAAAAAGTATTTCACCAATTATTATACAAAATAGTGTTAAAAAGATGATTATTATAAAAGATAAAAATAACGCTACCATTGCTTGATTAGCAATTATTTTACTTCTTTTGTTAGGAGTTGCTAGTAAGTATGACATTGATCCCTTATCAACATATTTAACAATTAAATTATTAGTTACCAATATGATAAATACTATTGGGAAAATTAAATATAAAAAACCATACAAATAATTTATAAGAAATTCTGTAAGATTAGTGCTTATATTGGCCATTCCAAAAGCAGCAAATATCTCAGGCATACTTTGACTCATCTGCTCAAGACTAGAAGCAAATTGAGGATCATACATTGCAATTATTATTGCTGTATATAAAATTAGAATAAATACAAAAATAATAGTTAAACGATAATTATTTTTTATCTCTTGTTTAAATAATGTCCAGTTAATCACTTTTGTTCACCTCCATAAAAATGCATAAATAATTCTTCTAACGATTTTTGATAAACATTTAAGTCTTTAATACTATATTTCAAAAGAATTTTTAGTAAAGTATTAATATCATTACTATATGAAATTGTAACTATTTTATTCCTAATTTTTGCATTTAAATCGGGGTTTTCTTTTATAAATACTTTGCAAATTTCTTCACTTTCAAATTCTATCTCATAATTTATTTCTTTATTATGCTTTAATTTATCAACATTTTCTACAGCGACCACTTTCCCGTTTTTAATTATTACCACTCTATCACAAGTTTTTTCTATTTCTTCAAAAATATGTGATGACATTAGTATTGTCTTCCCTCTTTTTTTAAGCTCCAAAACAATTTCTACAAATCTATTTTGCATTAATGGATCTAACCCACTTGTTGGCTCATCAAGAATCATAATTTCAGCATCTTGCATTAAAGCAACAACTAATGCTAATTTTTGTTTCATACCTTTAGACATTTTCTTAATTGATATATTAGCATCTAATTCAAATTTATCTTTGTATAAATCTACATACTTCATATCAACTATACCCTTCATTTTAGCAATAAAGTTTATAAACTCATTACCACTCATATTATCAAAAAAAGAAATTTCTCCTGGTAAGTAAGCTAAATATTTAGAAATAATATCTGCGCTTTTAAAACAGTCCATATCTTTAATTGTTGCTGTTCCATTTTGAGGATTAATAAGTCCCAATAAATGTCTTATTGTAGTTGTCTTTCCTGCACCATTTGGACCTAAAAACCCCATAATTTCTCCTTTTTTCACACAAAAAGAAACATCAAAAATGCCTCTTCCTCCCCCATAATCTTTGGTAATATTATTTATCTTTATTATATCCATTCAAATACTCCTCCTTATAAAAGTTATTTTTGAATAAATCTAGCCATTGCTTATATTCTGACATTATCTCATTTAAATTAATTTTACCTTCAAATCTTTTCTTTTCACTTATATAGCCATCTGTTAACCAAGTTAACATTCTTATTATTTTTTGAGGATTTGCACCATTTTTAAATTTATCATAATTTATATTATCAAAAGCTCCATAAAGACTTAAGGTTTCTTTTTTTAATTTCATTTGCATATCTTGAGAAATAACTTCATTTTGAGAATAATAAGCTCTTGCACAAAAATCTACTATATAAGGATAATTATTTAAAAATGTCATCTTCTTTGTCCCGATTTCTTCAATATACTCAAAAAAATCAGAAGAATTTATTTTATCTTTTTCATTCCAATATAATTCTTTTTTCATTAAATTAAGAGCATAATCAAATAAAAATAAATATAACTCTTTTTTATTGTTAAAATAATAAAATAATAATCCTTTAGAAATACCCGCTTTGTAAGCTATTGTATCTGTTGATGCTTTCTTATATTCATTATTAGAAAAAACTTCAAGTGATGCATTAATTATTCTTTCTTTTTTTTCTATTGATAATTGGTGAAATTTTTGATTCATATATTTTTCTCCTACATCAATTATTGACTGTCTAGTCAATCTTATTTTATTGCATTGACTATTTTTGTCAACACCCCAATAAAAAAGTAGCGATTATAAAATCGCTACTTAACTAAATCTTTTTAGGTTCTTTTATAACTTCATTATGAACCGAAACAGTTAATATTTTTTGCTCTATTCTTGGTCGATCCACTGCATTAGTTTGAACACTTGCTATTTCATCAACAACTTCAATTCCCTCAACTACTTTTCCAAAAGCTGCATATTGACCATCAAGATGTGGCGCATCTTTTTGAACAATGAAAAATTGAGATCCAGCAGAATTAGGCTCCATTGTTCTTGCCATAGATATCACTCCTCTAAGATGAGAAATCTTATTATTAAACCCATTAGATTTAAACTCTCCCTTAATACAATATCCTGGGCCTCCAGACCCGGTACCTGTAGGATCTCCCCCTTGAATCATGAAATTTTTTATTACTCTATGAAAAATTAAACCATTGTAAAATCCTTTTGATGCTAAACAAGCAAAATTAGTTGCAGTATTTGGAGCATTTTCGTAATCTAACTCAATCTTTATTTCTTTCCCATTCTCCATTTTAATAATAATCATATTAAAATTCCCCCTTTAGTTTTATATTAATCTTGATAATTTGTGTATTCGTTATCAAAATTTATAACAATATAATAACGTTTATCTATTTTTCTTATTTCTTTTTGAAGCATAGTTTTAATCTCTTTAGTAGATAATTTACAATCTGTTGGCCTTACAATATCAAATATAATATTGGTATGAGTTTCTCCTCTTACTAGTCTAAAATCATGAAAAGATAATCCAACATTTAAGTCTGATATCAATTTATCAACAATGTTCTTTAAATAATTCATCTCATTATCATCTATTACGACAGGATCCATATGAATTACAAGTTCAACATTGTATTTTTCTTTTATTTCTCTTTCAATATTATCAATCATATCATGGCTTTTAAGAATATCTTCTTTATATGAGACCTCAACATGGATACTCATAAAACATTTATTTTCTCCATACATATGACAAACTAAATCATGAGTCCCTAAAACACCTTCATGAACTCTTATATCTTTAGTTATTTTACTTATTAACTTCTTATCGGGTGCCTTTCCAATTAGTGGGTCTGTTGTATCTTTAATTAGTTGAATGCCCGAAATAATAACAAATATTGAAACCAAGCATCCTAAATAACCATCTATATTAATATTTGTTAACATAGAAAACAATGTTCCTAAAAGCACTGAGCCTGTAGTAATAACATCATTACGAGAATCTGCTCCAGTAGCAATAAGTGTCATTGAATTTATCTTAGTTCCTAGTTTTCTATAAAATCTTCCTTGAAAAAATTTAACAATTATAGAAAAGACAAGAACTATTATCGACCATACTCCAAAAACTGTCTCTTCAGGGGTTATAATTCTTTGTACTGATTGAATTCCAATTTTTACCCCTATATATAAAATAAGAATAGAAACAATTAACCCTGCAATGTATTCTATTCTTTGATGCCCATATGGATGTTCGCTATCTGCTGGTCGTTGTGACATTTTAAATCCAAACAATGTTACCACAGAACTTCCCATATCAGATAAATTATCAACACCATTTGCTATTATACTAATACTATTGGATAATAACCCAACAATTAATTTGGTGACAAAAAGAACTAAGTTGCTAATTATACCAACACTAGCGGCTAATTTACCATAGCCTGTACGCACTTTTAAGTTATTTACATTATCATAATCTTTGATAAATTTTTTTACTAAAAAATTCATTTTATCCCCTCTTATATAACTTTTATTTATATTTTACACTATTTTACTATTAAATTACATTAAAAAAAATAGCTCAAAGAGCTATTTATGATAAATTTCATTATTTAATATTTTAAAACATCGATAAATTTGTTCAAAAACAATCACTCTAGCAAGTTGATGAGGAAATGTTAATGTTGATAAAGAAATTTTTTGATTAACAATATTTCTTAATTTATCACTAACACCATAAGATCCCCCAATTATAAAAGTATAACTAGAATTGCCTTCATCCATTTTTTTCTTTAAAAATTGAGAGAATTCTATGGATGAAAATTTTTCCCCTTCAACATCTAACAAGATATTATAATCATTAGAATTTAACAAATTCATTATTTTTAAACTCTCTTCTTCAATAACTTTTTCAATGTATGATGGTGAATCTTTATAAAGTCTTATTTCTTCAATTTCTTCAACCTCAACCTTAGAAAACCTTGAAATCCTTTTTATATATTCTTTACAGGCATCGACTAAATATCTTTCTTTTAATTTGCCTACAGCTAAAATTTTAATTTTCATACTATAATGCTATGTTATATGTGTGGGATACATTTGATTTATCAACAGTCTTCATAACTACTGAATCACCTTTTTGTAATCTCAATAATTGACTTGAAACCTGAGACATACCTTTAACCTCTGCTCCATTAAATTCCACTATTACTTCTCCAACACCTACACTTGCCTTACTAGCACTTGATCCTGTAGATACTGCAGCAATATAAGATCCAGTATAAACATTGTCATTTATGTTGTTTGCGGTTCTTTGAACGATTGTCATTGGACCAACATCTGCAATAGAAACACCTATTGTTGGTTTAATAAATTCACCATCTTCAATTATTTTTTGAATAGGAAGTTTTAAATCATCTATTGGTGTTGCAAGAGATAATGATTCATAAGCAACTGTTGAACTATCATTTAAATATTTATAAGAAATGACTCCAACTATTTCGCCATTAGAATTAACAACAGGTCCACCTTCCATTCCACCATTAACTGGAGCATCAAATTGGAAAGTAGAATAATCTGCTACGCTAAATGTATATTGCTTAATTCCGATTGTCTGATTATAACTTATTTGTTGGCGTCTTCCTAAACCTGATATAGTTCCTCTAACCAATGAATTTATCAATGAATCTCCTAAAGAAGGGGTGCCAATTGCTAGTACACTATCTCCTAATTCTAGTTCATCAGAACTTCCAATTGTTGGAAGTTTAATATCATCTTGAGTAGTAATAGCAAAAACCGCTAAATCTGCTGCATCATATGATCCAACAAATTGACCAATGTATCTTTTGCCATCATCAAATGAAATTTCAAAATCACCATCTTTAATAACTATCACATCATTTTCAGTTATATTAGTTGTCGCACTTATATAACGATGAAAAATTCCTGATGCATTTGTAACAATATAATATGTATCATCAATTTTACTATAAATAAAACCAGAAGTTATGTAATTATATTCACTAGAATTATAAGCATAACAGGCATTAACTACAACTGCTGATTCCCTTACCTCTGCAAATATTGAAGATGCTGTTGACATATTCATTACATTGCTTGTAGAACTTGTGTAATTAGTATCAGAATTAACAGCATTTTGGCAAAATGAAGTATTATCTAAATCTACACTTGTACTAATAGGATTATCGCTTTGTGATGAGGAACTACTTGTAGAATTAATTACACCATCTATCTTATCAATTAATTGACAACTTGATAAAAGCATTGCCCCCAAAACTAAAGCTGCTATTTTTTTATATAATTTCATTTTACATCCTCCTAATATTGCGATTGCACAATTTTAGTTGTAACAACAACTGTTTGATAACTATTATTTACCTTTTTCAAGATAGTCAAGGAAACATTAGTTCCTATAAGAGTATTATAAACCAAACTTCTTAATTGGACTTTATCAACAACATTTGTTCCATTATAAGAAACTATTATTGAATCTTCGCCAATGTTATTAGTATTTAAAGGATTAGATAATACACCATATATATTACGAACTAGCACCCCACTAATTACACTACTTGGTATATTTAACTGATTTCTTTGACTTAAACTTATATCTCTTAGTGAATAGAAATTAGCTATACCCAAAGAAGATTTTGTATATGTACCATTTTGTAATAATGTCCCATCATTTGCAATAATAGCACTAGAAAGAATTCTATTTGCCGCTAGAAACATATCACTTATTGGTAATGCTAAATTAATACCTTCATACTTTGCTGTTCCACCATCAGATGTTAATTTCAAAGTATTAATACCAATTAGTTCTCCATATTCATTAAAAAGAGCTCCACCTGAATTACCTGGATTTATTGCTAAATCAAGTTGAATTGCATGTTTTTGCTGTTCTAAATATGTTCCTGTTTCATTAACAACTCTATTTAGTCCACTAACAATCCCTCTGGTAATTGTGTTTTTAAGTGAAATATCAGCAGGATTCCCTATTGCAAAGACTTCTTCTCCAACTACTACTAAACTAGAATCACCAATTACTGCTACATTAGCATTTTCTAATTTTGGAATTCTAATTACAGCACAATCTTGAATCGAATCATAACCAATTACAATACCATATACTCTTTGCATGTCCCAAGAAACAACCTCAAATGTAGCTCCATCTTCAACAACATGATAATTAGTTATCAAATATTGAAATGATCCTTCGCTTTTGAATATTACTCCACTTCCAAGACCATAATAATTCCCATTCTTATCATAATTAATTACACTTACAACCGCTTTTTCTGCATTTTCAATTACAATATTATCAATATCTTGATATAAAGATAAATTTGTAGTTAATTCTTTATCTGTACTTACTGAATTAACTTCATTATTATAAGTCATAGCAGGGATTGAACTTGCCAAAAAAATTAATGTTAAGGCTCCACCAAATAAACTATTTATCCTCAAAATCACTCATCCCTTTCGTAATTTGATATCTATCTGCAACTTTTATGTTGATATTAGCATACGATATACCACATTCTTCAAATACATTTATTAATGTGTCATAAGCTAATTCTTTAGTGTTAGCGTCTTCACTAACATGGGCAAGTCGCAAACTTTTTGTTTTGTCTCCTATTACTCTTGATAAAATAATGGCAGCATCATCGTTTGATAAATGGCCTTCCATGGACATTATTCTTTTTTTCAAATAATAAGGACGACTTGTATTTAAAAGCATCTTGACGTCGTGATTACTTTCAAATATATAATGCGTCGCATTTGTTATATATTGGAAATATTTTTCTTTTACATATCCTGTGTCGGTCATATATACAAGTGTTTCTTGTGAATCTTTAATAACATAACCTACAGGATTATTACAATCATGAGAAACAGGAATTGGTGTTATTTTAAACCCTGCAATTTCATACTCTTGAAAAGGCAAAAGAACATTATTAATATCTAAATTTGCCAAGGTATCTTGACTACTATATATTTTGGCAAAATCAAAATTTTGAATAGACCTTATGTGATCAATATGTTCGTGCGTTATAAATACCGCTTCAATTTGCTTTATATTTATGTTTAACTTCTCTAACTTAGAATGTAATTCAGAACTAGATATACCACAATCAATTAAAATTGTGTGTCCATTACTTTCAATTACCGTCGAATTTCCCCTAGATCCACTCGCTAAAATTGTATAATTCATTAATTTTTACTTCCTTCATCACGATAAGTCATTGACCTAAACTCTCCATATTTTTTAGTAAAAACTAATTTTACCATTCCTGTTGCTCCATTACGATGCTTTGCAATTATAAGTTCGGCAGGAACAGATTCTTTTTTCCTGGATTCTTCAGAATGATCATAGTAATCATCTCTATAAATAAATAAAACTACATCAGCATCTTGCTCTATTGCTCCTGATTCTCTTAAATCCGAAAGCATAGGTCTTTTATCTCCACCTCTTTTTTCAACATTTCTAGAAAGTTGTGCTAGACAAATAACAGGAACATTTAATTCTCTGGCCATGGCTTTTATACCTCGTGAAAGTTCAGAAACTTCTTGAACTCTATTTTCTGGTTTTGCTTTTCCTTGAAGAGTAATCATTCCAAGATAATCCACAACAATCATTGCCAAATTATCTCTTTGAGATTTTAATTTTCTAGCTTTTGATTGAATGTCTATTAATCTTGCAGCTGGGGTATCATCAATATATATTTCATAAGATCCTATCTTTTTTATACCATCTTGAAATTTTATCAAATCCTCGTTATTCAATTTAAAATCTCTTAATTTATCTGATTCTAGATATGAACTTGTAGAAATCATTCTTTTAACAAGTTGTTCTGCTGGCATTTCAAGAGAAAATATTGCTATTGGTTGTTTTGTATCTCTTGCAGCGTTCAAAGCAAAATTAAGAGCTAATGCTGTTTTACCCATTGATGTTCTTGCAGCCAAAACAACCATATCTCCTTTTTGGAATCCATTAGTTATTTTATCTAAATCACCAAATCCACTAGGAACTCCTGTTGTTACTTTCTTGTTTATAGAACTTCTAAACTTTTCATATATTTTAGATAAAACACTCTCTGAAGTCTCAAAGTCTCCTATCTTACGATTTCTAGCAATCTCTACTACTTTTTTTTCTAAATCATCTAGGTACTCTGAACTATCTCCGATATTACTATCAGAAAAATCTTTAACAACTCTATTTATTAAGTCTAATAAATCTCTTAAATTTTTCTTTTCTTTTAACAATCCTATATAATATTCTGAATTTGTAGTTACAACGCCTTCACACAATTCCACAAGCGCCGCTACTCCACCAATTTCTTCGAGTTTATTTATAGAAACTAACTCATCTGTCACGGTTGTAATATCTACTGGCAATTGACGCATAGATAAATGATTCATACACCTAAAAAGTAAACGATTATTAGGTACATAAAAATCTTCTTCAACTAGTGAAGAAAGAGCAATTTTTAAAGAGTCTTCATCCACCATCATTGTTCCTAGTGTGGCTCTTTCTGCTTGTTCGCTATATGGATATTCAATTGCCATAAGTAATTACCTCCCTAATTATTTGGTTTCCTCTTTAACTTCTATATTAATAACTGCAATAACGCCCTTCATCAATTCAAACTTAGGTCTAGACCAGCCAAAACTACTAATTGGTTGGTTATCAATAAATTTTCTTTTATCAAGTTCTATACCATGTTTATTTTTTAATTCTTCACAAATTTGTTTTGTGGATATTGAACCAAACATTTGACCATCTTTACCAGACTTTGCTTTAAATAATAAATTTATTTTTTCTAATTCTTTTTTAAGATTTAATGTTTCTTCTTTTTTCTTTTCATTTTCAATTTTTCGTTTTATTTCTTCTTCTTTTTTTACTTCAAGACCTCTTTCTGTAGCCTTAACAGCAAGATTCTTAGCAAACAAAAAATTGATAGCATATCCATCTGAAACTTCAGCAACATTTCCTTTTTTACCAACATTTTTTACATCTTGTAATAAAATAACTTTCATAACTTTCACTCCTAATCATTTCTAACTTCATTAATATACAAATCAAGCAGTTTTATTAGTTCTGCTTTTACATCTTGTAATGTCTTATCTTTTATTTGAGCAGCAGCCATTGAAAAATGACCTCCACCACCCATCTTTTCTAATATCATTTGAACATTTATTGTGCCATCTGACCGAGCACTAATACCAATATCTGTTTGAGATATTTTACCTATAACAAATATTGCTTTAATACCTTTAACACTCATTGCTTCTTTACCAACTTTAGCAAGCATTGTTCGATCAATAATAATATCTTCAGTGGCACTAGCAACAACTATTCCAAAATGAATAGTTTCAGCGTTATTCATTATTTTTGTTTTTAATAAATACTCTTCATATTCATCTTTTAAATAATTATTGGCAGCAACAACATTAGCTCCATATTCTTTTAAATTCATTGCGGCCTCAAAAGTATAAGATGATGTGGCACTCTTAAACCCGTTTGTATCTAATAATATGCCAGTAAACATAATTGTTGCAATTCTATTATCAACCTCGATTTTATTTTGATTAAACTTCAAAAGTTCTATAACTATTTCTCCTGTTGAAGAAGCTGTAGTTTCAATTATCGCAAAAACTGGATTATCTATAGCATCTTCTGCTCGACGATGATGATCAATTACTGCAACATTTTTAGCTACTTCAATTAACTTTGGACATGTAGTCAATTTTGAACGATTAACATCAACAAGAATTACCAGTGTATTATCATTATTTAGTTGAAGAGATTTTTCTTCTGAAATGAAAATATCATCAACCTCTTCCTTTGAAAAAATATCCCTAATAGCCGATCTAGTCTTCATTTCCATGTTTGAAAGTTCACAAACTATATGAGTATTCTTCTTAGCATATTTTGCTAAAGTATAAACCCCAAGTGCTGCCCCTATTGCATCAAAATCTGCAACATCATGTGGTACTATAAGAATCGTAGAATTTGTTTGAATATGAGCATATAACGATTGAGCCAATACTCTTGAACGCACTGAGTTTTTCTTAGCAACAATGTCTTCAGTACCTCCATAAAATTCCATATGAGAACCATAGTTATTAATAACAACTTGACCGCCACCTCGGCTAAGTGCAACATCTATAGCAGAAGAAGATAATTCGGATAAAGCTAGATAATCTGTGACTCCTCGTCCAACACCAATACTTATTGTTATTGGAACAGAATTTTCTTTAGTAAGTTCTCTTACTTTTTCAATAATATTAAATTTATCATAAACTATTTCTTCATATTTTTTTTCATTAGTAAGAATCAAATAGATATCATCTTTTATTCTTTTGATAAAAACATCATACTTTTTAGCCCACTCAAGAATAGACTTCCGGATATCGAGTTCTACTTGCGTAAATCTTTCATCTTTTGCTAGATTTGCAATATCTGTTAAATTATCAATTGATAGTGTTAAGAAAACTGGAAATTCATTCTTTCTAAGATCATATAAATCTTCTAATTCACTTACATCTTTGAAAACTAAAACATTTAATTCACGCATATGTAACACATTATATATTCTATTATTATAATTACATTTTAACTCTGTAGGAACTTTGGGCCCTTCAGCAAAAAAAGACTTTAATTCTGGAAAAAGATTTAATATATCTTTACCAAGACACTTAATGTTTCTATCATCAAAAAGCTCTGATGTCCAAATTATTTCTTTGTTTGAATCATACATAATTAACCCAACTTGACCAAATAACAAGCCTTCGCTAATATCGGCTCCAAGAACACTTTTTATATCTTGATAATTTCTTTGAGCAATGACTTCAATGCTTCTTATTGTTGAAGTAATATAATATATATTAAATCCTATTAATGCTAAGAAAAAGAAATAAACAAAGTTAATATTATCTATAAACAAGTATTGTTCGTAGTAAAAAAGCTTTAACATAATTACAGCAAATATTAAAAGAGTTTCAATTAAAAGATAAGTTAATGTTGTTACCTTAATTTTTTTGAGTTTTTTAAGCATTATTATCAACTCCCACTACTTCATTTATTATACAATAATTTTTTATGATAATCACTAATAACGAAAACGAATCCTATAGCCGCTTCAATTAAAACAAAATAGACAGTAAATAAGAAAATACCAGCTATAACAAGTATTAAATAGATTTGCATTCTGTTTTTTCTTTTTGCAAATAAAACTGAACTTATATAACCTTGGAAAAAGAAAAGAAGAACTCCACTCCAAAAAACATTAAAAATTATTGTAGAAATAATTCCCCATACACCTATAACTCCAAGATAATTAGGTATGAAAACTAAGTATAGTATTATGACTACAATATAAGCAAAAGCCATATTTTGAGGTAATGTTAGATACACAATATTAGTCGGCATCTTGTTTATTTCTTTTAACCTATAAAGTACAAAAGAATTAGCAAAATGTATCAAAAATCCTTCGACTATTCCCATAAAGAAAATAAATGTTGGGATGCTTTTAGCAACTATTATCTTTAGATATTCATCATCACCATTTATTCTCATTAATTTATAAATATACTCAATTATGATATTAATTTCCGTTGTAATATCATAATTGAATAAATTTGCAAAAATAACCATAGTTAGTGTATTAACAACCATAGATGTTAAAGCACAAACTAATAAAATTTTAATATCACTAGAATTTCTTCTAATCAACTCTCCATACACTATTCCTAAAACATTTGCTGTCAAAACATAGAATATTGTTGACATCAAATTGAAAAAACTGCCTAAAATTAAAATTGCAAAAAAAGGTATCAGGGCTTTTTTATACCCATATCTTCTAGTAAATATTGCCAACGGCAAAGGTAAAATAAAAAACGCGATACTTTCTAAAAATCCCCCTAAAAAACGCGATACTAAAAAGAATACACAATATATTCCTACAAATAATGCACCCTCTACTAATCTTTTAGTATCGTTTCTCATATATCCTCCTTTTTTGAAAAAACCCCCAGACTTCTGGGGGTATAATTTTCAAAATTACTCAATTCCGTATGGAAGTAATGCCATTTGACGTGCACGTTTGATAGCTACTGCTAACATTCTTTGATATTTAGCACTGGTTCCTGTTACACGACGTGGTGAAATTTTACCATTAGCTGATATAAATCTTCTAAGTAAATCTACATCTTTATAATCAATATATGTAATTTTGTTTTTTGTAAAGAAACAAACCTTTTTTCTAGGGCGTTGCTTTTTAAATGCCATAATAATTTCCTCCTTTAAAATGGTAAGTCATCATCTGGAACATCAATACCTTGAGAATAGTCTTCATTGGTACTTTTATTAGATGTTTGACTTTGATATGAATCATACCCAGGTTGTGAAAAATCATCATTAATTCTTTGGGTATTTACGCTTTTAGGTTCTAGTAGTTGAACATTATCACAAACTACTTCTAGCACATAAACACGTCGACCATCTTTTTCATATGATCGTGATTGAAGTCTTCCTTCAACCCCAACAAGACTTCCCTTTCTTGCATATTGAGAAACAAACTCTGCTGTTTTATTCCAAACTACACAATTAATAAAATCTGTCTTGTTTTCTTCTTGTTTTGCAAATCGGTTATCACAAGCTATAGTGAAGGATGTAACCGCATTGTTATTAACTGAACGACGTAATTCATTTGGATCACGAACTAATCTTCCAACTAATACCACTCTATTTATCATGTTATTTTCCCTCCTACTATAAAGCTATAGTCATATGTCGAACAACATTTTGGTTGATCCCACAAATACGTTCAAACTCTTTATTTAAAAGCATATTGTTTGTTTCATATGTGAGAACAACATAGTAACCTCTAGTTTGCTTTTCTATTTCATAAGCAAACTCGCGACTACCCCATTCATTTACTTCAATTTTTTCTGCTCCGTTAGTCTTTAAAACATCTAGCAATCCTTCTAGGGCTGCTTTACGAGCTTCTTCTTCTAAATTGATGTTTAGAATAATCATTGTTTCGTACTTTTTCATACGGACACCTCCTCTTGGACAATTCGGCCATTATCAATAATAAAATGGCGAAGAGAAATTGCACTTCCTTCACTTTAAGTGCTCATTAATTATAATATAATTATTAAAACATTGCAAAGTTTTTTTAAAATTAAAAACTGCCCCAAGAGGCAGTTTATTTTTTATACTAATTTTTGTCTTAATTTACTTGATATAAAGTCTACAGTTATAACCATTATTACAATTGCTATCAAAACTGAACTCATTTGTGACCAATTCCAAGCTTGAGAAGCAAAAATTAATGGTGCTCCAAGGCCTCCTGCACTAACCATACCTAAAATAGTTGCTGACCTAACATTAATGTCAAATCTATATAGAGCCACTGACAAGAAATCAGGAATAACTTGAGGTAAAATACCATATCTAATTTTTTGCCAAACATTTGCTCCAACAGCATCAAGTGCCTCTATTGGTCCTTGATCCATATTTTCTATAGCTTCTGCATAAAGTTTTGCTAACATACCAATAGAGTGAATACCAATTGTTAATGCTCCAGTTGTTGCTCCCATACCAATTACTCTGATAAGTACCAAAGCTAAAACGATTTCTGGAAATGTTCTAATTATTATTAAAAGTACCTCTCCTAATTTTGACCAATGTTTACCAACTACATTTTTAGCAGTTAAAAACCCAAAAGGAATAGCAAGAATTGCCGCCAAAAAAGTACCGGAAAAAGCTATTGCAATTGTCTCAAGAGTCAAATAAGGTACTCCTCCCTTGGACATGTCAAATAAAAAATCAGTGTTAGGATGAGTAAAACCTCTCCATAAATAATAAAATTGCGTTGCAAAATCAACATCTCTTATAGAAATTTCCGAAGAAATAAACGCATAAACAACAGCAGCAACAACAAGCAAAGCTATTCCACCATTATACATCCATTTTTTTGGACGTTGATTGTATTTGTCGGCTACTTTTTGACTTGCTTGTTCTTGATCGTTAAGTTGTGTTTGAATTTTTTTGATTTCATGCTTCTTTTTATTCCAAAATTTCATCATTGCAATTTCCCCCTAACATAACGGGTGAAGGCTTGCATTAATAAAACCAGTAAGAACATCATAATCAAGATAGCCCCAACTCTACTTCTAGTATAAATACTATCCATATTAGCTTGTAAAATTACCCCAAGTCCTCCTGCACCTACATAACCCAAAACAATTGAAGTTCTAACATTAATTTCAAAATTATAGATAAAATATCCTAAATATGTTGGTAATAATTGAGGGAAAACAGAATAGAAAAAGGCCTGAGTTTTATTAGCACCACAAGATTGCAAAGCTTCATATGGTCCCATATCTAATGCCTCAATACATTCATACAGCATTTTTGTCATTATTCCAAAAGTAAAAATAGAAGTAGCAATAATTCCAGCTAATGCTCCCATACCAATAAGAGAAACTGCAATTACAGCCATAACCATTGTTGGCATCGTTCTAACAAGATTTATGATAAATCTCATAGGAACATATATCCATTTTGTTTTCACAATATTTTGGCTACATAATATAGCAAAAGGCAAACAAAGAACAGAACCTATTATAGACCCTATAAAGCTCATTCTTAGTGTCTCTCCAAGAGCCTCTCTTATTTCTAAAGAAAATAGATAACCAAAATAATCTCCCCATGTATGATGGATATTCATTGCTGGATAATCTGTAGGAGAAAATAGTTGTTTGAAAATTGTCCCTATTTCATACAGTTTTAAAGTTCCTTTATTTTGTAAAACTACCCAACTGCACACAATAAAAACTGCAATCGCGATGGCAGCAGGAATAATTATTTTGTTAAATGGTTGCTTAACCGTTTTTCCACTAGGTAGGGTAATTGTTTTTGCTGCTAACATAATTACTCTCCTTCAACATCAGAAATTTTAACTGATTTTTTCTTTTCCTTTTTGTTTTCTTTATCAAAAACAGAAGTTCCCGCAACATCTTTAATTTTTGGAGCATCAACTCTTCCATGAACTTCATCAGCATGCAATGAACGTCCATATATTTGAATTAATTTTTCTTCATCAATAGCATCAGATGGACCATCATATACAAGTTTCCCTGCTTGTAATCCAATTATTCTATCAGCATATTTTACTGCTAAATCAACATGGTGCATATTAGCTACAATAGTTATACCATAATCTCTATTAATGCGTTTAAAATCATCCATTACTGCTAAAGTTGTAATAGGATCTAATGATGCTACTGGTTCATCGGCTAAAATAATTTTAGGGTTTTGAGCTAAAGCTCGTGCAAGTGCAACTCTTTGTTGTTGTCCTCCAGACAAACGATCTGCTCTTTCATAAGCTTTATCGAGAATTCCCATTTTTTCCAAAGCTTCAAGTGCCATTATTTTATCTTCTTCTGGGAAAATACCAAAAAGCGTCTTGAAGGTAGAGTGATAAGCCACTCTACCTGCCAAGACGTTTTTATAAACACTTGCTCTTTTTACTAAATTAAAGGATTGGAAAATCATTCCTATGCTCCTTCTTAATTCTCGTAATTCTTTTCCTTCTAATTTACTAACATCTTTATCATTAACTAAGACTTGTCCACTTGTTGCAGCATTCATCTTATTAATAGTTCTTAAAAGTGTAGACTTAC
This sequence comes from Bacilli bacterium, assembly GCA_028693955.1. Classification (GTDB taxonomy): domain Bacteria; phylum Bacillota_I; class Bacilli_A; order RFN20; family UBA1709; genus JAQUUH01. Next base: position 109,311 of record JAQUUH010000002.1, on the reverse strand, counting down.
CCGCGCCTGATAAACCAATTATTGCTACAAACTCTCCATCATTGATTTCCAAATTGATATTCTCTAAAGCTTGGAATCCATTAGGATATTTTTTGCCTGTGTTAATAAATTTTATCATGCGAGTGTCCCCCTATAATTGCTAATAAATTAAAATTATTTGTCTACTTATTCAAATGTTCTACTTTAAATTTATAAACTGATCTTTCTCCTTCATAATCAGAATCTGTTGCTAATTTATACCCTGTATGAGTATAAGCTGACAATGCTTCTAATCCTTCTGGAGTCTTAATAACATTCATAAATGCTCTTTGAACTCTATTTCTTAAATCTTGACTAATTGAAGTAGAAGCTGAGATTGTATCATTATAAATTAATGTACTTAGAGCAACTACTCTAGTATCTGCAAAGATATCTTTGTATTCATCAGCAACTCCATCACCATCAGAATCTGCTGAAGCATTACTTGAACTTACCCAATACAAATCTCTTCTTGTATCATTGTAAGAGAATGATGCATCGCAATCACCACGTAATAAAGCTTTAATTGAATCTGTATGACCACTAACTTGTAAGTACTTTACTTCACCCTTAGAAGCATCTGGTGTACCTGTTGTAAATGATAAACCATTTTCGTAAAGTAGGACTGATGGATAAATGTATCCAGATCCTGAGCTTGATGATAGTGCACATACTGTTTTTCCTGCAAGATCTTTTACTGTCTTTAGACCTGCATCATATGTTGACTTCATTGTTGTCAATTGAGAAGCATATGCTGTTGCTTTCTCATCATTAGTAACATATTCACCATGATAATTGTTGGCTTGATTGTTCATAAATGCTACTTGTTCTTCGTATGGTAGTGTTTGAACATACATTGCATTTCTAACAGATGTTAGAAGAACTTGGACTTTCCCGGCTCTTTCTAATGATGCTTGAGCATATTGTTGAGATGTTAAGAACCCAACTTGAACTTGACCAGCATCCATACCTTCTAGAACTGCATTAAAATCTGTACCTACAGAAATTTTAAATGTGTGTCCTGGAACTTCTTTTGCTAGTAGGCTTTCAAGAGCTGGAGCAACTAACATGATAGCATCAGCATTCTTGGAAGGAACGAATTGGACGTTAATTTCTTCTGGATCATTTTCTGGTAGTGGAACTTCACATTCTGTAGAAGTTGATGAGCCACAACCTGCTAAAACAATAGACGCAACGGCTAGTAAACTAATAAATCCTTTTTTCATTTTCTCTCCCCTTTTCAGTTATTTATGATAGAAGAAACAAATGCATTGTCTAGATACACTATATAGTTTCTTCACTATCAAAAATATTATAACATTTTAACTTGTTAAAATCATCCTCTTTTAAAGGTTTTTTTTCAAAATAAAATCGGAGATAACTCCGATTTATACATACTATTAAATTATTTTTTACATTAATCTTCTGGTGTATTAAAATTATCTAATTTATCCTTTACTTTTATTGGTTTTGAATCACCATGCTTTACAAAAAACATTGTAATAAACGCTAAAGCTGCAAATATTGCTGAATATGGGAATAAAACTCTCATACTGTAGACATCCATAAGTTTCCCAGAAAAAATTGGAGTAACTATTTGGGCAGCCATTGATGCTGTGTAATAATACCCAGTAAATTTACCAACATCACTACCCCTTCCCATTTCAACAACCATAGGATAAGAATTAACATTTATTGTAGCCCATCCTATTCCTGCAAAAGCCATTACAAAATATGCAAGAAAAGAAGTATCTATTGTTAATAATGCCCCTACACAAAACGCGAGAGTCAATATTATAATACCTGATAATATAGTTTTTCTTCTTCCAATTTTGCTAGCAATAATACCTATTGGTATAAAAGCAACAACTGCTGCTGCTTGTGCTACAAGTAATGGTAAACTATATCCCATACCTAATACATTTTGAGCATAAAGAGAAAATTTAGTTGTGGCAGCATTATAAGCCATAAACCATAAAAATACTGATATAAGAATTAAATAAAAACTCTTTTTAACAGCAGGAGACAAAGAAGATACTCCGCCTTTTGCATTTTCTTTATCAGCTTTTTTATCTTCTTCTATTTCTTCAAAATAACCAGCTTCTTCAGATTCTTTTTTCATCAATCCAACAAGTTTTGGTTCATTAACTTTCCACAAGAAGATTGCTAAAAATACAAGCATTAAAACTGCCGTTATTATAAATAGTGGTATATAACTTCTAAAATCCTTTGATAATATTGCCATCATTCCTAAAGCTATTATCCCTCCAGCGGTCCCCATTAAATTAATGATGGCATTAGCCTTAGAACGTAATGGTTTAGGAGTAACATCTGGCATCAAAGCAACTGCAGGCGACCTAAATGTTGCCATAGCAAGTAAGACAAAGAACAAAACACAAACAAAAGCAATCAATAAGAATATATTATTCATTGTTACTTGCCATACTGCATTTTGCCTTATAATCCAAGCCGCATCAAAAGCTGCATCACTTGTAAAATTAGATCTTAAAATAGGTTCAATGTTACTTGCTGCTAATTGATTTAGTTGCAAAGTGTCGAATATTGCTATACTAGTCAATAAAACAGCAGCAGCGATTGTTCCCCAAATAATAAAAGGCGTTCTCCTTCCTCTTTTATTTTTTACCTTATCAGATAAAGAACCAAAAAATGGCAATAAAAACAACGCTAAGACGTTATCTAAAGCCATAACAACACCAGACCATGCTTGATTTAATCCAAAAGTATTAACAAGCATTTTTGGAACTACTGCATCATAAACTTGCCAAAATAATGAAATCAATAGAAAGGCAAATCCCACGAAAAATGTTCGCTTAGTATTTAGTTTCATATTTTTCACCGACCTTGTAATTAAATCTTATCACATTGCTAAAATTTTGTAATTATTAATTTACTTTTTTACATTTTTGTCATCTTTAAAGTTATTACACTAATACCATTATTATTTAATTTTTCTCTAACTCCTACTATTGAATGATGATCATTACTAGATAAACGCAAAACCCTAGTTTTGATTTTATTACCTTTATTAAACCCATGAATAACTTCTAATCTCGTGATGTTATTAGCATAGCAATATTTAACTCTTTCAAGGATTGCTTTTATCGCCTCATCAGTATACATATGATGAACATCTATTGTTTCATAATCTTTATTCATCTTTAATTAATCCTTTTAACTCTTCTTCATATATAACTTTTAACCCTAATTTTTGAGCCTTTTCTAATTTGCTACCTGCATCTTTACCACAAACTAAAATATCGGTTTTTTTAGAGACAGAAGTAGTTACTTTTGCACCTTTATTTTCTAGAAGTTGCGTCAATTCATTTCTGCCAATAAAAGATAAAGTCCCTGTAATTACAATAGTTTTATTATAAAACAAAGAATTCTCATCTACTTCTATAACTCCTAAATAATCAGTGTTAACACCCAACTTCTTTAATGTATCAATAAGTTTAATGTTATTAGGGTTAGCAAAAAAATCAATAATTGATTTTGCAACAACATCTCCCACATCTTTAATTAGTAATAATTCTTCATATTTAGCATTTCTTAGTTTATCAAGACTAATATACTTTTTAGCTAAAGTTTTTGATGTTTTTTCACCAATTTCTTCAATTCCTAATCCAAAAAGCAATCTTTCTAAAGAGTTTTTCTTGCTGTTTTCTATAGAATCTAAAATATTATTAACAGATTTTTCCCCAAACCCATCCAAATCTTTTATTAATTGTTTTTTATTATGAAGATAATATATATCACTTATATTTTTCATAATATTAAGATTATAAAATTGCTCAATTATTTTTTCTCCTAAACCCTCAATATTCATTGCATCTCTAGAACAAAAATGAATAATTGATTCAATATTTTTCTTTTCACAGTTTGTATTGATACAATAATGAGCGGCTTCATCATCAATTTTTTGCAAAACAGACCCACATATTGGGCAATTTTTTACCATTACAAATTCTTTTTCTAATCCTGTCCTTTTAGATAAAACCGGTCCAACAACTTCTGGTATGACATCCCCAGCTTTTCTTATTATTACTGTATCACCAATTTTAATTTGCTTATCTAAAACGAATTGCTCATTATGTAATGTTGCCCTTTGAACTATTGATCCTGCTACTCTTACTGGACTTAAAACTGCATTGGGTGTAATTTTCCCGGTTCTACCTACACTAAAAATAATATCTAATAATGTGGTCATTACTTCTTTAGGAGGAAATTTATAAGCTATAGCCCATTTTGGTGTTTTTGCTGTATATCCTATTTCTTTATAGGTGCTTGTGTCATTAACTTTTATTACAATTCCATCTATATCATATTCGAGGGTCTCTCTTTTATCTTGATATTCTTTAATATAATCTATTACTGCTTTTATGTTTGGACATATTCTAAAATTTTCATTTATTGTAAATCCCATTTTTTTCATGTGTTTTAAACAATCACTTTGTTTATTTAAGGAAAAATCTTCATAATTAACTAAGTAATACATGAAATTACTTAATTTTCTTTCTGCTGCAATTGAAGAATCAAGTTGCCTTATTGAACCTGCTGCAGCATTTCTACAATTTGCCAAAAGTTCTTCATTATTTTCTGAGCGCTTTTTATTTAATTCATTCAAAACTTTTTTACTCATATAAACTTCGCCTCGAACTTCAAACACTCTTTTTTCAGAAACACTCAAAGGAATATCTCTAATTGTTTTGATGTTGTTTGTAACATCTTCACCAGTATTTCCATCTCCTCTTGTTGCTCCATAATTTATTAAACCCTTTTCATATTCAATTGCTATAGCTAATCCATCTATTTTAAGTTCACAAATATATTCAATTTCATTCTTTTTTAAAATTTCTTTTATCTTTTTATCAAAATTATATAAATCATCTTCATTAAAGGCATTACCTAAAGACAACATTAAACGCTTGTGTTGTACTTTATTAAAAGAATCTAAAACTATCCCACCAACTCTTTGAGATGGAGAAGAAGATGTATCTATTTCTGGATGTTTGCTTTCTAATATTATTAATTCTTGAATTAAGCGATCATACTCACTATCACTGACACTTGGGTTATCAAGAGTGTAATATTCATATGCATATTTTTCTATTATTTTCCTTAATTGCAAAATTCTTTCTAAGTCCTGCATAATTAACCCCTCCTAGTAATTCCACCAAACGTCTTTGATATAATTTTTTGCCCATATTTTGTATCTTTAAAAGCTACTGTTAAAGTTTCAAGAGTCATAGCAATTACTATTCCTTCACCAAAAACTGTATGTATCAACATATCACCTGGATGCCAATTAATATTGTTTTTTTCTAATGTTTCAAACGCTCTTTTGGGAATAATTGGCTTTTTCAAAGATTCCTTATATCGACTATTATTATAATATGGTTTAATAAATTCTCCAGATTCTTTTAAAAACCTTGATGAAACTCTATAGCTTTGAGAACTAAAATTATATCCGATTGAATCTGTCAAAAATAATTGTTTCATTGCTCTTGTATACGCAACATATGCCAATCGTCTTTCTTCTTCTAAAGATGCTGGATTTGCAACAATAGATCTTTGATTTGGAAAAACTCCTTCAGACATCCCAACTAAAAACACATATGGAAACTCAAGACCTTTAGCAGTGTGTACTGTCATAAGCGAAACTCTTGAACCTGTTTTTATTTCATCTTGATTTGTGTAAAGTGCTATTTCTTGTAAAATATCCACTAAATCAATATTTCCATTATTGGATTGAAACTCAAATAAATAGTCTCCAAATTCTTTTATATTCTCAATTCTTTCGGTCTCTTTATTATCTTTTAAAACTTTTAAATATCCTACATTTTCAAGAAGGTTTTCGAGTATCTTAGCAAATGGTATATTTCTTTTTGTTACTTCTTCTTTTGCGTTTTCAATTGCATCAAAAAAAGCCATAATTGAGGTACTATTTCTTGCTGAAAGTGTGCTTTCTTTAAAGTATTCATATAACGATGTTTTATTTTCTAAGGCCCCAAACTTTATTTGTGACATTGTTTTTTCTCCAATGCCTCTTCTTGGATTATTCACTACCCTTTCAAAAGCTAAATCATCATCATTTCTTGCCACTAACCTTAAATAACATAAAGCATCTTTGACTTCTTTTCTTTCAAAGAATTTTTTGCCTCCATATATAGCATAAGGTATACCAGCTTTTATTAATGCTGTTTCAAACGCTCTAGAATAATAATATGAACGATACATTATAGCAAAATCTCCATAATCACAATTTGAGTTTTTATAATGTAATTCTTTTATTCTTTCAATAACCCACCAAGCCTCATGTTCAACACTATCTCCTTGATAATAAATAATGTTGCCTCCTTGAGGATTTTCTGTGTATAAATCTTTGGGCTCTCTTTTCTTGTTATATGATATTAAACAATTAGCACCATCTAGTATTGATTTTGTTGAACGATAATTTTTATCTAAAACTATATCTTTAGTGCCCTTATAATCTTTTTTAAAATTCATTATTATATTTACATCTGCACCACGCCATGTATATATTGTTTGATCTGGGTCACCAACAACAAATAAATTTGTTTGATTTGAACACAATAATTTTATTAATTTATATTGAGTAATATTAGTATCTTGAAATTCATCAACAAGAATATTGGTTATCCGCATTTGCCATTTTAATCTAATATCTTCAAAATCTTGCAATATCAAATTTGTCTTTAATATTAAATCATCAAAATCTAAATAATAATTATCTTTTAAAAACTCCTCATATTTACAATAAACTTGAGATTTTATTTCTTCACCAGGAAATCCTTGAGAATATTCGGCTGCCTTTTGAGGAGTTATACCATCACTCTTATTATTTGATACAAAATTAATAAGAGATTTTAAAGATATAAGTTCTTTGCTAATACTTAACTTTTCCATAATGTCTACGATTATCTTTTCTTGATCTTCTTCATCAATTATTACAAAAGAACGAGGATAATCTAGTACCCTAATTTCTTCTCTTAAAAATCTTGCACAAAAAGAATGAAATGTTGATATTGTTGCACGACAATTTTCGTTTTCTAGCAACTTGTTAACTCTATCTTTCATTTCTTTTGCAGCTTTATTAGTAAAAGTAATCGCAAGTATTGTTTTATCTGGTATTCCTAATTCATTTATTAAATATGCTATGCGATGAGTTAAAACTCTTGTTTTTCCACTTCCAGCACCTGCAATAACCCTTACATACTGCTCAATACTTGTGACAGCTTCTTTTTGCTTTTCATTGAGTTCTTCTAGATAGCCCATCACCTTTTCACATCCTTAATTTCTCCAATATTATTTTATCATATGAAGTAGTACTTTTCCATAAATTACTAAATGTGTTATCATATATTTTAAGAGGTGTTTTTATGAAAAAAAGCAATCCATTAACACTGGCTGGATTATTAATTGCTTTGCACTTAATAATACTTTTTATTTCTCAATTTGCACCAGGAACAGAATTAATATTAATGCTAATTGCTCCTTTTTTTAGTGCAATGTATGTTATAAAAAATAATAAAAAATATACTTTGGTTTTTGCTGTTGGAACCTTAATTGTTTGTTCCATATTTAATCTTTATGGAACGCTTTTATACATTATTCCTATTTTAATCAATGGAATAGTTTATGGCTTTTTGGCCAAAAAAGAAAAAGATAATTTGCGAACTATATATATTCTTTCTTTTACACAAATATTATCATTTTTCTTAATGAATTATTTAATATCTATAATATTCGATATTGATTTAATTCATTCTTTAACAAATATTTTTAAATTAATCGGAATAAGTGGAAAAGTATACGCTTTACCTTTACTTATTGTTTATTGTTTTTTCCAATCTTCAATAATGCACTATGTCCTAAAAAATGAATTGAAAAAATTTAGCATCTATTTCCCGAAATTTGAATCTATTGATTACAAAATTATTGTTGTCTCAATAGTTACAACAATTTGTGCAGTAATAATTCCGGCTAATTCAATAATAGAATCATTCTTAATTATTGTCGCTGGAATAATGATTTTTCCAATTTTACTATATGCTTTCATAATAAAAAAAGACTACTTTAAAATCATGTTAGCAAGTATTGCTATCTCATTTTTAATATTTACATTACCAATAATGAAATTTATTGGTGATACCAAAATTCTTATAGCACTTTATTCTATGTTTCTTCCAATTTATATATATGGCATCTATCGTTACTTGAAAATTAATTATTTTAAAAAATATATGAAATAGTATATTATATACTTATTAGAACGAGGTGGATTTATGACCGCTTTATTAAAAACTGTTGGATACGGATTTTTAATTATAATTTTATCTCCTTTTGTTGTGCTAGGATTAGCAATTTTTGCTGTGTATGCAATTATTGTTTATCTATTTTTGGAAATATCTAGTTTACTATTATTCTTTACTGGAAAAAGTTTTAAAAATGATGATATGGAAACAATAAAACTAAAAGAAATTATGAAAAAAGAAGAAATATATAGACAAAATATGATGTCACAACCAATAAATACCGTTCCTCAATATGGAAACAACTTCCCTCCTCAAAACAATAATTATTATCCTCCTCAAGGAACAAATAATAATTATCAACAACAGCAAAACCAGGAAAATTTGAATCAATCATCTTTGTTTGATGAAACAAAAAAGGATGGTGATAATAATGAATAATTTATTGATATATTTACCTTTATTAGTACAATTAAACGAAAAAGAAAAAAAGGCAATAGGAATAATTGCCATTATTCTTTTAGGTATCTTGCTTCTTTTAGGACTTATTGCCAGATTGCTTTTATCAATAAAAGATAGAAAAGGCAGAGAAATAGATAACTATATGTATGATTTAGTAAGTTATAAGATTATAACTACTCCTTTTCAATTTAGAAGTTATGTCTTCAAAAGAGAAACAAAAAAATTATACTTAAATAATCGCTGGGCATTAAGAGTCTTTATATTGATGGCGATTGCACTAATAATATATGTTAGCACTTTTCTTAGTGGTGACTGGAATACTATATGGAAAATACTTGACGATTTATTTTTAGAAATTGAATGGCCAACAACAAAAATGTTTGGATTAACTATAATCTCTGATTGGCCTTTTATAAAAACCCCACCAGTTATTTATTTAACTTTAAATGGTTATGTAACTTATGTTGCCTTCATAATAAGTTTATGGTGTGGTTTAAATTTAATTGGTACATGCTTTAGCTTTTCTGCCAAAATTGATCGTTCAAATAAAGTTTCTTCAAAAGCTTTTGGAAAGAATTTAGATAATATGGGAGGAAATAATCGTGGATTCCAATAAAGAAAAGATATTGTATCACAAAAAACTATCTCTTTTAAGAATAATTACAAATTCCACTCCTTCTGTAGTAGTAATTATAATAATACTTATATTTTTACCTCAATATTTTTTAGAAACTTTTTATAATAGCGATATTGTTTTTGAAGTGACTTTAATTTTAGTTGGACTTTTAATATTCTTAATCTACCATATAATTAGCGAAAAAAAAGGATCATATTTTTTTATAACCGCCCAAGATATCCATTATCATAAATTTAATAGGCCAAATAAGCTAGATAAAATTGCAATAAAAGACATAAGCAAAATTACTATTGAAAGTTTAAATGTTGTAGTTTATGGAAAAAATAAAGAAAAATTAATTCTTGATTATTTATCCAAACCCCAAGATGTTAAAAAAGAAATTGAAAACTATTTAAAAGATGCTACACTAAAATAGCATCTTTTTTCTTTCTATTTATATTTTTGTTTTTTTTAGGTTTTTGCATACATTCATATATTGTTTTATCAATCCCATATTCTTTTAAAAATAAACAAAATAGTGTTGCTGTTGCTCTAGCATCTTCCATAGAATCATGGAAACTATATCCTCTTAAATGATAAAAATCTATTACACTTGCAAGTGAAGGCGTTTCTTTTGTAGCAATTTTATTTAATGATAAATATGATTTTGACAAATCAAACCAATCAAAGCTTTCTAAATCAATCATGGGTTCTTCATGATTAATCAATAAATCAAGCATTCTTTTATCATTACTTGGAGCCCACCCAATTATTATTGTTTCTTCGATATTAAACATTAATAAATAATTTATTACCTGATGTGTAGCCATGTCTGGATAGATGCCATTTTTTTTTAGCTTTTCATCTGTTATTCCAGTACATTTTTTAGCAAAATAATTAAGTTTCAATCCTTTTCTTAACATAATAAAAGCATTAAAATCATTTAATTTAATTAATTTACTGTTTTCTATCTTGAAGGCTAGCATTGAAATTTGAAATGGTTGAGCACCTTCTTTTGAAGAAACAAATTCTGTATCTATAATAATTGCATACTTATATCTTTTTGCCATCTTATCACTCTTTTCATTTAAGAAAATATACTTGGTAATATATTAAAAAATATTGTGTAAAATAAATAAGCAAATAATAAAATATTCACAATTATCAATAAGAGATTTACTCGTCTTTTGCTGGTTCTTTTTTCTTCTTCGCTTCTAAACATATAATTTAGAAAGATATATTTCCACTTGTTCGAGCAAATGGAATTACATCACGTATATTTTGAATACCAGTAATATACATTAAAAATCTTTCAAAACCCAACCCATAACCAGCATGTTTTACTCCGCCATATCTTCTTAAATCTAAATACCATTCAAGTCCTGACCTAGACATCCCTAGTTCATTCATTCTTTTTTGCAAATAATCATACCTTTCTTCTCTTTGCGATCCTCCAATTAATTCTCCAATTGAAGGAACTAATAAATCGCAGGCTGCAACTGTTTTGTTATCATCATTTAACCTCATATAGAATGCTTTTATATCTTTTGGATAATCAGTTAAAAACATTGGCCCATTAATTATCTTCTCACATAAGTAACGTTCATGTTCTGATTGCAAATCCATCCCCCAAGTAATATTTGGGTTTTCAAATTTATAGCCTTTTTTTACTGCATCTTGTAACAATTCAATACCTTTAGTATAAGTCATTTTAACAAAATCACTATTTGCTACATGATTCAATCTTTCAAGAAGTCCTTTATCAATCATTGTATTGAAAAACTCCATCTCTGCTGGACAATTTTCAATAACATAATTAATGCAATATTTAACCATATCCTCTGCTAAATCCATGTCATCTTCTAAATCTGCAAAAGCAATCTCTGGTTCAATCATCCAAAATTCTGCAACATGTCTTGTTGTATTCGAATTTTCTGCCCTAAATGTTGGCCCAAAAGTATAAACATCTCTAAAAGCTAGTGCAAAAGCCTCTGCATTTAATTGCCCCGAAACAGTAAGACCTGCTTTTTTACCAAAAAAATCTTTTTCATAATTTCCATCTTCTCTTGTAGTAACTATGAATTCTTCTCCTGCTCCTTCGGCATCATTGCTTGTAATTATTGGAGAGTGTACATAAACAAATCCTTGGGATTGAAAAAATTCATGTATGGCCATTGATAACACTGATCTAACTCTAAAAACTGCACTAAATGTGTTTGTTCTTGGACGCAAATGAGCAACTTCTCTTAAAAACTCAAAGCCATGTCTTTTCTTTTGTAATGGATAATCGCTATCACATTCTCCTTCAACAATAACCTCGTTTGCTTTAATCTCAAAAGGTTGCTTTGCATCTGGAGTTAAACAAAATTTCCCAATGACTTTTATTGCCACACCAGTATTGATTTTCTTTAATTCTTCAATATTGTTAATTTTTGCATCATAAACAACCTGAGAATTTTTAAAATAAGTCCCATCATTTAATTCAATAAATCCAATAGATCCATTATATCTATTGGTTCTAACCCATCCTTCAATCTCTACCATATCAATTGAATCTTTTTCTAGTTGACTTCCAGATATTGATGTTTCATAAAGTTCTCTAACAGTTTTAAATTCAAGCATATAAAGCCCTCCTTAAATATAAAAAGAGGTCCCTAGGAACGAATATATCGCGGTACCATCCTAGTTCGCCTCTTTTGTGCGCTCTTTAAACCTTTAACGCTGGTGGCGAGAGAAATTAAATCTCCTACTCCAAAAGTGTTCTCCCTATTTAGCTAATAATCCTCTTTTCACCACAATTAGGACTCGCTGATACCTTTTAAATAGTTTGTCTTTTATCATCGTATTTGTATTTTAATTATAAGTGTTTAATTTTGAATTGTCTATATTATTTCTAGTGCATCTTCTATTGACCAGTTTGGATCTACTCCAATACTTAAATCATCAAATTTCTTAATCTCATACAATTTACTTGCTAAAATAGTTATCATTGCTGCATTATCTGTGCAACACCACATAGGAGGAACTACAACATCAATTTGTTTGTTAAATTTGTTAACCCTTAATGGTAATTTCTCTCTTAAATATGAATTTGCCGCTACTCCACCAGCAACGACTACTTGCTTTATATCATCGTATTTTTTAAGAGCAAGTATTACTTTATCTATTATTAAATCTATAGCCCTCAATTGAAAGGCATAACACATATCTTCAACATTAATTTTTTCACCTTTTTGTTCTATATTATGAACTATATTTATTACTGAAGTCTTAAGCCCACTATAAGACACATCTAAAGGATTTTTAGTATGGGGAATTGGCAATTTATAGAATGGTTTCCCCTTTTTTGCTAATCTATCTATCTGTGGTCCTCCAGGATAAGTTAGTCCTAGAACTCTTGCTACTTTATCATATGCTTCTCCAATTGCATCATCTTGAGTCTTACCAATAACTTTAAAATTTAACTCTTTTTTCATATAAACAAGTTCTGTATGCCCTCCAGAAACAACTAAAGCCAAGCATGGATAAGAGATTTCTTTAATATATTTATTAGCATATATATGACCTGCAATATGGTGGACTCCAATTAAAGGGACATTATATGTTAAAGCTAAAGTTTTAGCAGCTTGAGCCCCAACATGTAAAGCTCCTATTAATCCTGGCCCTCTTGTAAAAGCAAAAGCAGAAATATCTTCAAGTTTAACATTTGCTTCTTTTAGTGCTTGATCTAGAACTATATTTATATTTTCTACATGCAATCTAGAAGCAATTTCTGGCATAACTCCCCCATATTTTTCATGTATTTTTATTTGACTTGAAACAACATTTGAAAGTAATTTATCTTCACCCTCAACTATTGCGATACTAGTTTCATCACAACTAGTTTCAATTCCCAATATAAGTTTCTTCATAGTCTTCTCCATCCTTAAAATATTTCACCATTGCATATGCATCTTCACCATCATTATAATATTTTTTCCTAACAGCCACTTGTTTAAAAGCATATTTTTTATATAGATTGAAAGCTTTGGTATTGGACACTCTAACTTCTAAAGAAACATAAGCGCATTTTACACTTTTAACTCGATTTATTAAATCTTCAATTAAAATATCTCCCAATCCCTTACCTTGATATTCTTTAGAAACCGTTACTTTTGTTATAGTGGCTGTATCAGCCACAATCCAAACACCACTATAGCCAATTATTTCATTATTATTTTCTAAAACAAAAAGATAGGCAAATTTATTAGAAATTATTTCATTTAAAAACATCGTATTTGTCCAAGGGACTTTATACACTTGATCTTCTATTTCTTTTACTTTTTTTATATCATCAATATTCATTTCTCTTACAATCATAATAAATCTCTCCTAACCTTTTAAATATTGTGGCGTTACAATATTAACATTCACTTCGGGAGTAATTAGTTTACTTATTAAATACATATTCTCTACAATATCTACATCATAAACCTCTTTGTTAATTAAATTTGTTTCTCCTACAAAGTTAATAATTTCATTTTCTTCGGCGATATTTTCAATATCTTGTAAATATTGAATACTATCACCCTTTATAGCTTTACCTTTATCATATAATCCTATATATGCTCGATTACTTCTTGCATCAATAATTGCTAAGCATCTTGGCATTAATCCGCAAAGCATTTGCAAAGAAGAGATAGTTTTTAAAGGAATACTTAAAGCATATGCCATAACTTTACCTATTGTTAATGCGATTCTAATCCCTGTATATGACCCAGGTCCTTTGCCCACAATTATTTCATCAAAAGAAGAAAGCGATAATTTCAAGTTTTTTAAAGCATTATCAATTTCTTTTATTGTGAATTCAGATTGTTTTTGCCAAGCCTCATATTGCTTTTTATATATAACCTTGTTGTCATCTGCTATTCCTATAGATAATAATCTATTAGATGTATCAATAATTAATTTATGCCCCATATTTTTTCACTTCCTTTATAATTTTATCATTTTTTATATCATTAGAAGTTAAAATAATTTTTCTTTTATTTTTGCTTAAGGGTATTATATTAATCATCAAATACTCTTTAGGTAATAAATAATCAATATAGTTTGGCCACTCAATAACACAAATACCATCTCCATATATATATTCATCTAAACCTATATCTTGTTTATTATTTTCTAATCTATATGCATCTATATGAAATAAATTAATATCACCTTTAAAATAACATTTAACAATATTAAAAGTCGGACTATTAATTGTTTCTTTTATATTTAAGCCTGAGGCTAACCCTTTAGTAAAAGTTGTTTTACCAGCACCTAAATCTCCATAAAGCAAAATAACTAGACCTTTATAAACAAAATTTGAAAGATAATTAGCAAATTCTTGAGTTTCTTGCTCATTTTTAGTTACAATTTGCCATTCCATAAATAACATCTCCATTTATTAACTTAATCATGATAACATAATTCTACCAAAAATCACTAAATTATTGTAATATAATTATATATCAAAAAAAGGAGGTACTCTATGCTTGATGTAGTTATTGTTGGTAGTGGTCCTATTGGTCTTTTTGCGGGTTTTTATGCTGGAATGCGAAAACTAAATGGATGCATAATAGAATCATTACCATATGTTGGAGGGCAATTAACTACCCTTTACAAGGATAAAGAAATATTTGATATACCAACACAAACATCAATAAAAGCAAAAGATGTTGTTAATCAGGTGTATATGCAATATAAACAATTCATAAATGAGATTCCTCTTTATTTAAATAATGAACTCTATTCAATAAAAAAAATAGAAAAGGGCTATGAAATATTGACAAGTAAGCAAAAAATAGAATGCAAAACCATACTTTTTGCAACAGGAAACGGCAATTTTACTCCAAGAAAATTGACTATTGAAGGAAATGATGCTGAAAATATACTTTATAAAATTGATTCTATAGAAATTTTCAAAAACAAAAAAGTTGTTGTTCTTGGTGGAGGAGATTCTGCTCTAGATTGGGGAGTTATGCTTCTAGAAAATAGAATTGATACTACAATTATTCATCGAAGAAATGAATTTAGGGCTCATGAAAAAACAATTGAAAAATTCAAAAACAAAAAGGGAATCATTAAAACTCCTTATGAAGTTATAAAACTTATTTTAAAAAACAATCTTGTACAAGAAATAATTATAAAAAACAAAGAAACTGAAAAAGAAGAAACAATAACAGCTGACTATATTTTAGTAAACTATGGATTCTTGCCTAGTAAAAACAAATTTAATGAGATTAATATTAATGTGGAACAAGGATCTTTTATTGTAAATAGTGATATGTCAACATCTTGTGATGGAATTTATGCATGCGGAAATGCAGTAACTTATAAAGGTAAACTAAAAACTATCGCTGTAGGCTTTGGAGAAGCAGCAACAGCAATCACAGCAATAAATCATTATATCTTCCCCAATAAAAATATTTCTAATATCTATTCATCATCTGCAATAAAAAAAGAAGATTAATCTTCTTTTTCTTTTAATATTTTTAAATATTTATCAAAATATTTATTTATAGTTTCATCAATAAAAGGGAATTCTCTTTTCTTGCATTTAATTATAACCTCATACATTGCTTTTTTAATAATAAAATCTAACTCATATGAATATTCCATTTGTTCAGAATGCCTTTTATACTCCATTTCATCAAGTATTCTAATATTATTATTGGGAGACATTCCAATATCTAAATCATAATCAATGTATGTAATTGTATTGTCTTGAGAAATACTTGGAGATGCAATATTACAATAATAATGAACTCCATCTGATCTTATCATACAAATTACATTGTACCATTGTTTTTTAAAAAGTATTGTAATTGCTGGTTCTCTTGCTTCCCAAAAGCGACCATCAGATTCAGTTACTTTTGCTTTTAGATTTCCAACAATAAACATATTCTCATCTTCTTTAAGTAAAAGAGTATCTTCCCATAATCTATGAAAAGAACCATTATGCTTAAAACTACATATTACTATGTCTTCACCAACATTTAACATAAATTTTCAACACCCACTTAATACAATATTTACATAATTATTATATTACTTTAATGTATTAATTAATAGTTTTTTTAGAATGCATTTTTAAGTATATAGAAACTGCTTTAAAAACTAAAGGAGCTACTATTAATGTAACAATAATTGTTGGAGCCATATAAATAGCATTATAAGATAAAGAATAAATTATTACTATCTGATCTCCGGCGTATTCTGCAAAAAATAAAACTCCAGCAATAACATGACAAAAATATCTTAATATTAATGACACTAGTATTCCAATTTCTAAATTTATTATACTTTCCTTCTTAGTTATATTGATTAAAAAAGAACCCATTCCCATAAAAGCAAAAGCTAAAATGTATTCTAAAAGATACTGAAAGAAGTTAACAAAATATGGAGGCACAAATATTCCTTGTAAAACCCCAACAATTATTCCTCCAATTATTCCATATTTTATCCCATAACGATATCCCAATATTATTAAAGGTACCGCTACTAAAGAAAAACTCCCCCCCTGGGGCATTCTAAAAAACATTGATGATATAACTTCAATTACCAAAGAAAGACATATACTGACTGCTATAAAAGCAATCTTTTTACTACTCCATCCCATAAAAAAAGCACCTCCATGAAGGCGCAAAGAATAACAAGTATAATCTTGTGACTCCCTACGCAAGTATAATCTCGTTCAGGTTCTAAGGGTTAATAGTCTAAACTAAATCTCAGTCACTTATATAGTGACACCCCTGTCTTTTATGATTTTAGCATATTAAGTCTACAAAATCTACATAACTAATTTAAATCCCAATCTATTGGAGTTCTACCATTTGCAATTAAAAACTTATTTGTCTTAGAAAAATGCTTACATCCAAAAAAACCACGATAAGCCGACAATGGAGAAGGGTGATTTGCTGTTAATATAAGATGCTTAGGATTAGTAATCATAATTTTTTTATCTATAGCCTTACTTCCCCATAAAATAAATACTTTTGGCGTATCATCATTATTCAACAATTCAATAATTTTTTTTGTAAATAATTCCCAACCTTTATTGCTATGTGAAAGAGGCTGTCCTGCTGCAACTGTTAATACACTATTCAATAAAAGAACTCCTTGTTTTGCCCACTTGCTTAAATTACCATGATTTGGAGGAAGTATTCCCAAATCGCTGTATAATTCCTTGTAAATATTTTGTAAACTAGGAGGAATTTTGACATTTTTTTGTACAGAAAAACACAACCCATGAGCTTGATGTTCATTATGATAGGGATCTTGACCAACAATTACAGCTTTAACATTATCAAAAGGAGTCAATTTAAAACACTCAAATATATTTTCTTTAAGTGGATAAACTTTATGAAATGAATATTCTTCATCAACAAATTTCTTCAATTCTTGAAAATATTTTTCATGGGACTCTTCTAAAATAATATCATGCCATTTCTTATCCATTTCTCTTCCTCCATTTGTAGTATAATTATACAACTTTTTATATAACTTAACACCCCATAATATGATATAATATTTTAACCGAGGTGGTTGTTTTGAAGATTACTTTTGTTGGTAGAGTATTGATGAGTTTTAATAAAATGAATGGAACCTCAAAAACAGGAGGAAGCATTTTCAATATACTTGAGAATTTAACTCATTTAATGTCTCCTAGTGAAATGACTTTAATATGTCCATTATCAGATGATTCTAATGGTCAAAAAATAATGGAAGACATATCTTTTTTAAATATTAACTTTTATCCTTTTCACATTTCTAAGACTCCAACAATAACATATGTTAGCCAAAATGAAATTGATTTTCAATTGTATGAATTGGAAAAAGAGTTTATTGTTGATAAAATTAAAACTTACACAGATAAAATAAAAGATTCTGAAATTTTCGTTGTAGATTTACAAAGTCCAGAAACAATAAAATATTTGCAAAAAATATCTCCAAAGGCAATATTTGTTGTTGTTGTTTCTTCAAGGTACCTCGTTAATAATTTAGAGCTTATATCCTTTAAAAAATCTATTATAAAATTTACAAGAGCTGAAGCTAGTTCTTACTGTTTACATCCGATAAAAGATATGCAAGATTGCTATGAAGTTGAAGAAATATTAAAAAGAAAAGGTATTAATTCAGCAATAATAACTCTTGATAGAGATGGGTGCTTTTACTTTGATAATATGCAAAGCGGATTCCATAAAGCTGAAGTAATAACAGACAAAAAATACTTCACTGCTGGTGATGCATTTGTTTCTGGAATGATATACGCTCTTAGAATAACTAAAGATATTTCAATTCTTGCAAAACAAGGAATCGAAAAATCAGCGAATTCAATTAAAAAGGAAATTAACGCAAATTTTTTAAAGATACAAGGGAATAATAAATAACAATAGATTTTATAGGTATCATAAATACCGCCCTAAAAACCCTACTTGCTATACTTATGGTATTAGGAATACCAAAAAGTCCATATATCCATATTGGAGTTAATAATATATATACAAACACTTCAACTAATACTACAACTAATATAACTTGATTAAATGTTATAAAACTTTTTTGTGTTTTGTTTTTGGAAACAAAAGTAATTATTAACATTAAAGCTATATATACAATTATTAAAGCCCCACAAGCAATCCAGCGATTTTCTACTAAAATAACATCTGATTGCACTGTAAAAATATAAATATTACCCAAAACTGTAAGTAAACTTACCAATATGTAATTTATTATTTTAAATACTTTTTCATTAGCATGATATTTTTTGAAAATCATAAATAATACTCCAGGTATTGCTCCTGTCAAAATTGCATTAAGTGTAAATCCAAAATGATACACTCCACCACGATCATTAATTAAAAATCCTATTATATCACTTATTGCTCCAATTATTCCTCCCGCAAAAGGTCCAAGAATTATACCTCCCATTACTATTGGAATTCCTCCAAGTTCAATACTTAAAGAAGGAAATCCTCCAAGGGGAACAAGTATTGCAAAATATCTTGTTAATACTATAGAAATAGCACTAAAAAGTGCTGATAAAGTAATTACTCTAGTTTTACTCATTTTTTTCACCTCTTATTTCTAATAAGAATGGTCTTACTTGGGAAATAAAATACAATGACCCTGTAATAATTATAATATCATTATCCGCGCTTTGAGAAATTAAATCTTTAATTAATATTTTCCAATCTTCTTGTACAATAACATCATAATTACCAGCTATTTCAATTGCTTTCTTACTTCTATAAAAATCAAACTCAGTAACATAAACATCTTTTGTTAAACTCAAAAATTTTTCAATCATCTTTGATGTCTCTTTATCTTTTAAAGCCGAAAAAACAATTTTAGGATTATATCCTTTATCAATAAATTGCTTAATTGTTATAACTAATGCTGATACACCATGAATATTGTGTGCTCCATCAATATAAACCCTTGGCTTTTCAAACATTTTTTCAAATCTTCCAAGCCAAAAAGTATCTTTAATACCATTAAATATTGCTTTTTTGCTAACATTAATAATTTTCTTGTTAACTAAATAATTTATTGCAGAAATTGCTAAAGAAGCATTTTCGCTTTGATACAATGCCATACAAGAAGTTATATAGTTATCATTTTCTAAAGTAAAATGCAAATATTCATCATTTATAAAAACATTTTTAGGACAAGAACTTTCAATAAAGTAAGCCTGTCTTTTTATAGCTTCGCTTTTTATTACTTCTTTTGCATTTAAAGCAACATTACATCCTACAATAACTGGAACACCATTTTTTATTATTCCCGCTTTTTCATAGGCAATTTTTTCTAAAGTGTTTCCTAACTTATCCATATGATCATACCCAATGTTAGTTATTAAACTTAAAATTGGTGTTATAACATTTGTAGCATCTAGCCTTCCTCCAATACCAACTTCAATAACAGCATAATCAACCTCGCTAATATAAATATAATAAAGTGCAATTAAAGTATCTATTTCAAAAAAAGCATAATTTCTACTAGTAATATCTTCATAAAATTTATTAGCAATAAATAAGAAATCCTCATCAGATATAAAATTATTATTTATTCTTATTCTATCATTATGAACTTCTAAATACGGAGATGTAAATGTTCCAACTTTATAATTAGCATTTTGCAAAATGCTTCTTATAAAATTTGTTGTACTCCCCTTGCCATCTGTACCAGCAACATGAATACATTTTAATTCATTTTGGAAATTTCCATATTTAGCAAAAAGATTTTTTGCGCGCTCAAAATCACTCTTAATACCTTTCAAATTCTCTATATAATAAACTGCCTCTTTTGCATTTTTAAACATCATATCACCACTTCCACACAATTATATACTAACTTGGATAAAGAAAAAAGATAATTGTATCTTTAAAATAAAATATATTTGCGATTATTTAAATTATAAAGTAAACTATTTTTGGTGATTAAAAATGGAATGTTTAATTTGTGGTTCAAAAGCAATAGTAGAAAACAAGAATAATTTTGTTGAAAAATATAATTGTCCTTTTTGTGGGGTCTATTATATGGAAAAATCTTTTAAAGGACAAATGGAAAATTTTGGATTACTTTATGGAGAAAATGGTCTAAAAAAAATAAGGAAAATAATGGAAAATTATACTAAAGAAAATAGGATTGTTTTTACTAACAATTTTAATAATCCATATATTTCTATTAGTAACGCAATATATCTTGAATTTGAAGATTTAGCAAATGCTGCAAACATTCTAATTAATAATATTAATTCACAAGAAAAATATTAATATGATCCAATTTTAGTAAGGGGGAAAATAATGGAAAAAATAATTGAAGTTAAAAATTTGAGTAAATCCTATGGAAAAATTAAAGCTGTTGATGACATAAGTTTTTATGTAGAAAAAGGAAAGCTATTTGCTTTTCTAGGTCCAAATGGTGCTGGTAAAAGTACAACAATTGATACCATTTGTACGTTTTTAAAAGCAGATAGTGGACAAATTCTTGTGAATGATTTTGAAATTGGAAAAGATGATAATGATATTAGAAAAATAATAGGTGCGGTTTTCCAAGACGGACTTCTTGATGATTTATTAACTATTGAAGAAAACTTAAAGTTTAGAGGCTCTCTTTATGGATTAAAAGGGAAAATTTTAAGTTCTTCTGTTAAAAAAGCTATGCAAGAAGTTAATGTAGTTGATTTAGCAAAAAGACAGTATGGCAAACTTTCTGGGGGACAAAAAAGAAGATGTGATATTGCTCGTGCATTAATCAATACTCCAAAAATACTTTTCCTTGATGAGCCAACAACTGGGTTAGATCCTCAAACTAGAAAAGTTGTTTGGGAAACAATAATAAAATTACAAAAAGAAAACAATATGACCATTTTTCTAACAACACATTATATGGAAGAAGCCAATTCTGCTGATTATGTTATTGTTATTGATAATGGGAAAATAGCAGCAAAGGGAACTCCAATAGAACTTAAAGAACAATTTGCTAATGATAAACTTATTCTTTCTTATACTAATAAAAAAGAAATAAAGGAGATATTAACTAAAAATAAAATTGATTTTATTGAGTCGGCAACAAATATAACAATCAAGTTGGAAAAGACAATAGATTCACTTCCAATAATCCAGTTATGTAAACAATACATAACTGCCTTTGAAGTTATTGCTGGGACGCTTGACGATGCCTTTATTGGAATTACTGGAAAGGAGATAAGAGAATGATTGAATTTGCAAAAAGAAATTTATTAATATTTTTCCGTGATAAAACAGCGGTTTTCTTTTCGTTGTTAGCAACATTCATAATACTTGGATTATATGTCCTTTTTCTAGGTGATGTTTGGACATCAAACTTTGAACAATTTGCAAATGCTCGTGAAATAATGGATAACTGGGTTATGGCTGGACTTCTTGCTGTAACATCTGTTACTACAACAATGGGAGCTTTTGGAATAATGATTATTGATAAATCTAAAAAAATTAATAAGGATTTTTATTCCTCACCAATAGATAGAAAAGCAATTGCTGGAGGCTACATACTAAGTTCATTATTAATTGGTCTAATAATGTCAATGATAACTTTAATTCTTGCAGAAATATATATTGTAGCAGAAGGTGGAAAACTTTTAGATATATCTTCACTATTAAAAGTAATAGGTTTGATTATAATTGCTGACCTTGCAAACACATCCCTAGTATTCTTTATAACTTCATTTTTCAAAAGTGAAACTGCTTTTTCTACGGGGAGTACAATTATAGGCACTTTAGTTGGCTTTTTGACAGGTATTTATCTACCTATAGGTATGCTTCCAAAGGCAGTGGGTATGGTAATTAAATTATTCCCACCATCATATGCTGCTATGTTAATTCGTCAAGTAATGATGGCAAATCCAATAAGTATAGCCTTTTCTGGGATTCCTATAGAATATGCTGCAGATTTTAAAGAAATGCTAGGTGTTACATTTAATTTTGGTAATTTTACAATTTCTCCATTAATAGGAATAATAATATTACTTGCAACAACTATCATATTTTTTGCTCTTGCAGTAGTAAATATATCGAGAAAGAAAAAATAAAAGTTAATAATTATATTAAAAAGTTATGATTCGTAATTTCTTTTTATTACATATTCATAACTTTTTATTTGCTATTTATTTTATTTTTTGTATCTTTTAATGAATAATATTTTTTATAATTAGGTATTTTATTAAAAATTCTTAACATAAAATAATGAAATCTTTTTTTAATACCAGTTTCGAAAAAACCTATACTATTTAAATAAGTTATTATTTTAATAGCATTTTTATATCCTAAATCAATTCTTCTTTTAGCTATCTCCTTATCAAAACCTAAGGTCCCTTCCCATGTTCCGACATTATCAAATATTTTATCTTTAAAATCTATTATATAAGTGTCTGGATACATACCTTCATATGGTGCACCATATTCACTAAGTGGTATTACAAAAATTAAATCACACCCTATTTTATTTAAAATTGATACTGGTACATTATCTTTAACATAGCCATCAGAATAATTCTCTCCATCAATATTTACACTTTGAAAAACCTTGGGAATAGCACTAGAAGCCATAATGCATTTAATAATTTTTTCTGGCACCATATTATTTATTTGAAATGTTGTTGATATATCCTTTTCTTCATTATAAGCTGTCACAAATAATGGTAATTTAGATTTAGATACTTCTTCTAAATTGATATTATCCTTAAATATATTCAACATCCCTTTTCTTGAAAAAATACTAAAATTACTTAGCTTTAAATATTCTTTAACATTATTAAAAGTAAGAACATTGGTTCTTTTCAAATTTGTCCATATTTTTTCTGCTTTTTCAACATCTTGATTAGCAAAAAGTGTTAAATTCAAAGAACCAATAGAGGTTCCTGAAATACAAGCAATCTTATCGGCAAGACCAAACTCTTTTAAAGCCTTATAAACTCCTACTTGATAAGATCCCTTACCACCACCGCCACCAAGAACTAAGCCTATTTTCTTGAATTTCATTTTATCTCCTACTTAAACATTGAATCTAAAGTGGACAACATCTCCATCTTGAACAATATATTCTTTTCCTTCTAATCTAAATCTTCCATGCTCTTTAACGCTTTGCTCACTACCATATTTAATTAAATCTTCATAACTATATATTTCAGCTTTAATAAATCCCTTTTCAAAATCTGTATGTATTATCCCTGCACATTTTGGTGCATTACTACCATTTTTAAATGTCCATGCCCGAGATTCTTTTACTCCTGCAGTAAAAAATGTTGATAATCCCAAAATCTTATAAGCTGATTTTACTACTTTATCTAATCCTGATTCATCTACTCCTAATTCTTTTAAAAATATTTTTCTTTCATCATTATCAAGTTGAGAAATTTCTTCTTCCATTTTTGCACAAATTGGTACTATTTGTGATTTTTCATTTTCTGCTATTTTACACAATTCTTGAAAATATTTATTAGAATTTGGATTTTCCATATCCTCTTCAGAGACATTTGCCACATAAATTGTTGGTTTTGATGTTAAAAGTTGAAAACTTTTTGCTACAACATTTTGTTCTTTTGTTAATTCCACACTTCTTGCTGGCAACCCTTTTTCTAAAACTTCTTTATATTTCTTTAGTATTTCATATTCTACAACAGATTCTTTATCTTTTGTAGTAATAGCTTTTTTCTCTACTTTACTTATTCTTTTATTTACTGAATCAATATCAGCAAAAATTAACTCAAAATTGATTGTTTCAACATCTCTTGCTGGGTCAACACTTCCATCCACGTGCAAAATCTCGGGATCATCGAAACACCTAACTACATGTACAATCGCATCACATTCCCTTATATTGGCTAGAAATTGATTGCCCAATCCTTCTCCTTTTGAAGCTCCTTTGACTAACCCTGCAATATCTGTAAATTCAAATGTTGCTGCAATTGTTTTTTCTGATTTAAACATTTCTGTTAAAACATCTAATCTATTATCATTAACTTCTACAACACCAGTATTCGGTGAAATTGTTGCAAAAGGATAATTTGCTACTTCAACTTTTGAGTTAGTTACAGCATTAAACAACGTAGATTTTCCTACATTTGGTAAACCCACAATACCCGCTGTTAATGGCATATAAATCCCCTCCGTATCTACACTATGATAGCAAAAAAAATAATTAAAGGCAAAATAAAAAACCACCTCAGTGGTTTCTTATTACTCTTATTTATATCTTGCGGATATTTGAAGCTCTTGGTCCGCGATCAGATTCTTGAACGTCAAATTCGACTTCTTCACCTGGTTCTGCAGTTTTAAAACCTTCGACTTTTAATTCAGAGTAGTGGAAAAATACATCTTTTCCGTCTTCACATTTAATGAATCCGAAACCTTTTTCCTTGTTGAACATCTTGATTGTGCCTTTCATTAGAATAACCTTTTTACCTTTCGTTTAATTTGCACCGTTTACACGATACATCCACATTATAGCATACTTTTTTCAAAATACAATTTTTTATTTTTGGTTAAATTCTTTATTTTAAAAGTCTTTTTTAATATTAAAGTATGAACCATATTGATTAATATTGTATAATTAAAATACATAAAGAAAAGAGGGATATTAATGAAATCAGTTTTAAAAACAATTAAAATAAACAATTTAGAATTAAGAAATAGACTAATTTTTGCTCCTGCTGCTACCTATATGTGTGATATAAACGGTAATATTACTGATAAAACCTTAGAATATTATCATGATAGAACGGTTGATAGATCTTTTGGGCTTGTTGTTATTGAACATAGCTATGTAGATATTAAAGGAAGAAATAGAAGGGTTCAATTGTCGGTAAGTAAAGATAGTGACATTCCTTCATTAAAAAAACTTTCTACTGTAATACATAATAATGATACCCCGGTTCTAGTACAAATCAATCATTGTGGTGCTGCCATGTTTGTTGAAGAAGCTACTAAAAATGATATTGCCTATTCTGCTTCAGCAATACATAATGATCGTTTTAAAAAAGATTCAATATCTATGTCCAAAAAAGATATAAAAGAAGTTATAGATTCTTTTGCAAAAGCAGCATATAGAGTACAAGAAAGTGGTTTTGATGGAGTTGAAATTCATTGCTGTCATGGTTATCTTTTAAATCAATTCCTATCACCTAAAACCAATAAACGTACCGATGAATATGGAGGAAGCCTTGAAAATAGAGCTAGACTTCTACTAGAAGTAACAAAAGCTGTCAAAGAAAAAGTAAGAAAAGATTTTATAGTATCTGTAAGAATAGTAGGAACAGATATAGTAGATGGTGGAATTGATGCCGAAGAAGTTGCAAAAATAGTGCCCGATTTATGCAAATTAGGAGTTAATATGTTAAGTGTATCTGGAGGTATTGGAGGATATATAATTCCAGGAAAAGAAAATGTTGAAGGATATTTTGCTCCTTATGCTAAAGTAATTAAAGATGCCTCATCTGTTCCTATTGTTTTAACTGGTGGATTTAAAACTTTGGAAAAAGCTTCTGATTTTATTGACAATAATATTGCTGATTTAATAGGAGTTGCAAGATCTGTTATTGCAGATTCTCACTGGGCTAAAAAAGAAATAATTAAATTAAAATAGTGCTGTTAATCAGCACTATTTTTATAAATATAATTACAAATTTTCTTTGCACTATCATGATATTCAAAATTTAATTGTGCATTTTTTATTTTTTCTAATGTCTTTTTATCTTTTAAAAATTTTTCAATATCTTTTTTAAGATTCTTTATACTTTTACTATAAATTGCATAGCCTTTTTTTACTAAAAAATCTACATTATAGATTTCATGAAAGGGAGGTTTTTTAGGTATTAATATTGGTAGACCTATCTTTATACATTCAGTTGTAGATATTCCTCCAGCTTTACCAATATATAAATCACTAACTTGCATATACTGAAAAACATTATCGCTATATCCCTTATTTATAACTTTAATTTTTAAATCTGGATTTTTTCTTAAATATCTATCTATATTATTTTTTGTTTTTTTGTTTGAACCATTTATAGAAATTATCTGAATTTCTTTTTTTAATTCTCCTAACTCTTTAATAATCTCATAATTATAACCTATCCCTTGTCCCCCGTTCATCAATAATATGGTAAATAAATCTGGATTAACATCTATTTTGTCATAATCTATGAGTTCTTCTTTATAATTTTCATATCGATCATCTACTGGTATTCCTGTAGATAGCAATAATTTCCTTGAAACTCCTTTTTTGATTAAATCGCCATTTATTTCTTTACATGATGTAAAAACCTTGTCCATGTTATATGCATTTTCACTATCTGGAAGAAGACAATAATCTGTAATAACATAATAAGTTCTACAATCAATTGTCTCTTTTTCTTTAAAATATGACACCAATCCCAAAGCAAAAGGATGAGTAGAAACTATAGCATCTGGTTTAAATTCTTTTATAATTCTTTGAATTCTTCTTTTGGCTCTTAACCCTGTTGTTTTTGCCACATTCATTTTATAATTTATTTTTTTCTTATCATTCAATCTATATGATAATCTCATCAGTGATGGGAAAATTTTTAGTAAAAAAAAGTGCAACTCATTAATTACAAAAGCAATTATTCGATGATCGGGTTTAAAAATATCAACAACTAAAGACTCTACATCTTTATAATTATTTTTATAATGTGTATCTAATGATTTAGCAGCTGCATTGTGTCCTGATCCAGCTGTTGCTGTCAAAATTAATACCTGCACCATTTTCACCTCAAGACTTAATATTAGTTGGCATATAATAATAATATAGACTTAACCACTAAGGTTATCAAGAGGAGATGTCTTCATAACTTTTAAAAATGGGAAAAGTACAACAATATAATTTATGACGAATACTAAACAAATAATAATTAAAATTTCGCATCCACTTATATTAATAATTATTTTTTCTTTTAAAATGTTTAAAAATATATTTTCAATATTAAACTTAGAAAAAAATAGCATCCCCAAAATAAAAATTGATGAAAAAATGAATTTTATTAGATTTTCAAATTGTACTATCCTATATATATTTAAATTTCCCCAACCTAGACTTTGTAAATATCCTATTTGTTTTTTTCTATCATCAAAATCCAAAAACTCAATAGTTATTAAACCAATTAAACAAATAAACACACTAAATAAAAAGAAAATAAGTAAAATATATTCTACTATTTGCAAGACATTATCAATTGGTTTTTTAATATCATTATAAATGTTTGCTACATTATATTCTTCTTCTGATATTGCATGATTAGAATAAATGAAAACAAAATTTGTATCTATATTATCAGTAATTTTTTCGATTGATAATATATTCTTATTAGCCTTTATTTCTTTGTTTTTGCTAGAAATAAAATTAAAATTTTTGACATTTATTTTATAATCACCCCCTTGTAAAATAAAATAGTTATCTACCAAAAATTCTTTTAAATCACTAGAAATCTCAACCTTTAAATCTTCTTTTTCTTTATAATAAATCTTATAATTTACTTCATAAATATCTCCTTCATAATCTCCATAAAATTTTATT
This sequence comes from Bacilli bacterium, assembly GCA_028693955.1. Classification (GTDB taxonomy): domain Bacteria; phylum Bacillota_I; class Bacilli_A; order RFN20; family UBA1709; genus JAQUUH01. Next base: position 80,820 of record JAQUUH010000002.1, on the reverse strand, counting down.
TCTCCAGTTAATTCATTACAATAAATCCCTTGCTTGATTGAACAAGGCACAATATTTTCTTTACCATATTTACTAATTAAATATTCTAAATCTTCTTTTTTTAATTTATTTATATTTTCTTTATTTACTATTAAACAATTATCATAAATTTCATAGTCTAAATTTTTGAAATTTTCTGAATTTTTTATTACATAATTATTTAATTCTATATTGTTATAAAATCTTTGACATGGGATGACATCGTAATCTCCAAAAGCACCAAAAACATGTGCATTCCAATTATCATTACTATTTACAAATTCAAAATCTTTAATGCTGTTGTCAATTTTCAAATTAATTAACCTAATATATAATTTTTTATCTTCATCACTACTAAAAACTAGATTATATATATTGGATTGCAAATATTTATTTATATATTCTTCACCTTTATTAGTTATTGTGTTCAAATAATCTGAATTTATATTTATTGAAACTGAATTTAGAGAAATTAATTCTTTCGATATTCTATAGCTATTTATTTTTTTAGAAATATCAAGTTTTTTATTTGAAATCATTGTGTTGATTGCAAAATCACTCTTAATAATTATTGAATTGTCATTATTAATTACATTATAATTATCACTTTTTAAGGATATATTATAGATACTCTTAATATAATCTCCGCCAATAACACTATTAAAATAATTTGTAAATGTTTGGCTCAATAAAAATATTAAAATTAATCCTGTAAAAGCTGTTGATAATAAAGAAATATAAGTAATAACTCTTTTTATGTTGGCTTTTAAAAAAGAGAAAGCAATTCTTATTACATTTCTTGAACTTAATTTACCTCTTCTTATGCTTATTTTTTCAATATATGTATTATTATTTTTAATTAAATTTTTAGAAATTTTCCCATCCTTTATTTCAATTGTCTCATCTACAAATTTTTTAATAAAATTATTATCATGAGTAACAATAATTATTATTTTATTATTTTTAATTTTTTGTAATTCATTGCCTATAATGTCCTTAGTTTTTATATCTATACCAGATAGCGTCTCATCTAAAAGAATTACTTTTTTTGATATCTCTATATTCCTTATGAAATCAACCCTTTGTTTTTGACCATAAGAAAGATTTTTTATTTTTTCTTTTAATTCTATCAAAAGATTATATTTTAGTATTTTATTTTTTAATATATCATTAACAATTTCTTTATTCTCTAAAAATAGTGGTAAATTGATATTTTGAGATACATTTAAATTATCGAAAAGTACTGGTTTTTGAGTAGAATAAGAAATTTTTTTATTTCTATAATAATTTAAATTTTTTTTATTTATTGATTTACCACAATATCTATAAACTCCACTATAGTTTGAATCAATACCTCCTATTATATTTAATAAACTTGTTTTACCGCTTCCCGATTTTCCTACTATTGCGTATATTTTCCCAACAGAAAAATTAATATTAATATTCTTTAAAATATTCAATTCTTTTTCCTCTTGCCGATAATATTTACATATATTTACTAAATCAATCTTTGAATATTCCAAATATATTTGCCTTATAAGTCTTTAATATTGAGGAGAAAGAAGAAAAAAGTGTAACAAAAAAACATATCATAACTATTATTACAATATCCATAATTTGAAATTGAAATATATTAAATAATTCTCTACTTTTTAAAATTTTCCTACTATCTAAATAAACTATATAACTAATAATATATGAAATAAATACCGATATAATTATTACAAAAAATGATATATAAAAAGATTCTAAAAATATTAATTTACTGATATCTAGTTTATTGCCGCCAAATGTTCTAATTAATGCAAATTCTTTATTTCTTTCTTTTGATGAATAATAAAGCATTAAAGATATTATGCTTGATATAATAAGAATTAAAAATAGCATTAACATAATTATTACTATTTGACTCATATCAATAATATCTTTAAATGATGTTCTTAACATCTCATCTCCTGTTTCGATAATGTTATAAGTATTGGTATTTGTGTTTGTAGATAAAGAATATTGAGAATGTGTATTTTTAAGCGCCAACAACTCATTATATAATTTAGTTTTAATCTCTTTATTTTTTATAATTACTTGTAACGGCATATTACAAAATTCACTATAACTATATAAATACTCTTTAAGATCTAAAAAATCAAGAGAGAGCTCTTTAGCAATTAATTCGATATTTATTCCCGCAAAAATATTGTTGACAAACTTCCTGCTCAAATATAATTTAGGGGTATTATAAATTTCTCCTTCTTCGATAATACCATCAACATCATTTTTAATATTAATATTTTTATTTTCGCTTATTGATTTACTATTACTGTAATAAGGAATTATTATTTGGCCATTTATTTCAATAGTATTAGAATTTAATTTTTCAGACAATAAATTATTTATTAATATTTCATTTTTATCCATATCTATCACTTTTATTTCATAAAATTCGTTTTCCTCTAAGTTTTTAATTTTTAAAAATTGATTTAAATAATTATCAAAACTAATTGTTAACTTAATATCCTGTTTATATTTTTCTAAAATTTGAATTATATTTGAATCAATGGCTTTTAACTTATTCTCATTTATTGTATACAAATTTATATAATCATAATCCAGTCTTTTTTCTATTAAATATGATATATAAGAATTCATCCCTGTTTTTCCTGCCAAAGCAAGCAATAAAAAAACAATACAACAAACATAGCATAAAATTATTGGTATATACCTAATTTTTCTATTTATAAAAGATTTGAACGACCAAAAAAATAAATTTTTAAGCGAAATACTTTTATCATTAATTTTCTTTTCATTTATTTGATGAGATTCTTTTTTAGCAATTTGCTCATTTATAATTCCTTTTTCTAAATTAAGTATTTTATCCGCATATTTTTCAGCTAAATCTATATCATGAGTAACAATTATAACTAATTTTTGTTTTGATTCTTCTTTTAAAATGTTCATTACTATTGAACTATTTATGGAATCTAAAGACCCCGTAGGCTCATCGGCAAGAATTACTGGATTATTACAGGAAATAGATCTAATAAATGCGATTCGTTGTTTTTCTCCTCCCGACATATACTTAGGACTCTTATTTAAACAATTAAGAACATTTAATCTTTTTGCATAATATTCAAATTTTCTTTCATTGTTTTTGATTCTATTTGCCATTTCAATATTCTCTTGACCATTTAAATAAGGACACAAATAATTATTTTGATATATTATTGTGCATACATTTTTTCTATAATTTGATTTGCCTTTATCGTTCAGTTTTGTGATATTTAAATTTTCCAACCAAATTTCACCTTTTGTTGGAGAATCTAGTGTCGCAATAATATTAAATAATGTTGTTTTACCACAACCAGACTCTCCTAAAATTGCAAAAAGTCCTCTTTGGGGAAACTCAATGTTTATATTATTTATAACTTTGTGATTTTCATAATTTTTACATACATTATTTAATCTAATCATATATTCACCTAATTTAATTATATTGCTATAAAATTATATTTAAATCTCGTTTTTGTATCAAAAAAGGAGTACATTACTCCTTTTCTTTACCAATTACTTTTTTAAGATTTTTTTCAAATGAATATCTTGTTAGCATTACAACGCTTCCACATCCCATGCACTTTATTTTAATATCCGCTCCCATCCTAATTATCTGCCAAGTTTTACTTCTTGTAGAACAAGGATGTTCTTTTTTCATTTCAACGACATCGTTAAGTTCATACTTGATTTTATCCATATTAACACATCATTCCTTTGTAATTGTAATTGTTTGATATGGAATTTTTATTTTATTAGCATTACATACTTCTAATAAATATTGATCAAAATCTCTTTTAAACTGAAATTGTTCCATGCTTTTTACCATAATATGAATTTCGAATCGTAGTGAACTACTATCAAATGATGTTATTCCTTTAATTGAAGGTTTTTCCATCATAACTGGAAACTTTTCTTCGATATTTTCAAAAGCAGAATCTAATATTTTCTTAAACTTTTTTAAATCTGTATCATATGCTATTGGAAGACCACAAACAACTATTGAATAAGGAGCTTTAGAATAATTTATGACATTACCAACATCTCTATTATTTATTGTGTAAATTTCTCCATTATAATTTCTAATAACAGTTGTCTTTATACCAAGACTTAAAATAACTCCAGAAAAATTATTAATTTTGACAAAATCATCAACTTCATATGTTCTTTCAAAGATAATAAAGAATCCTGCAACTATATCTTTCAATAAATCTTGAAATGCAAAACCAACTATAACTCCAATTAATCCAGCACTAGCAAAAACAGACGCGGGTTCAACTCCAAATATTGGAAGTGCAAATATGATAAATATTGGAATGGAAACATAGCGAATCACAGATTTTGTTAATTTAGAAAGAGTCTCAGCTCTTTTTAGACCTTCAATACCTTTTCTTTTTTGGTTTATATCAATTGTCTTTTTTGCTATATAGTTTATCAAAATATAGCAAACAACTATAATCACTATCAAAATTAATAATCTAATTGTTTTATCAATAATTGGATTATCTAGACTAAAGTTAGTAAACAATTCTTTTAAGTTCTCTAGCATTTTTACCCCTCCCTTTTCTTAAATCTCAAAAGTCTTAAGTAGATTTAAAAGTAAAGCTATATTTGTCACTGGTCCTACTCCTCCTGGAACAGGGGAGTAACTATCAACTATTTCATATACTTCCTGGTCAACATCTCCACATATTTTATTGTTTTCATCATAATTAATACCAACATCAATAATTGTTGTTTTTGCGTTCACATATTCTTTGGTAAAATATTTCGCCTTACCTATTGCTGTAATTATAATATCAGCTTTTGAACAAATTCTAGCTAAATTCTTTGTTTTTGAATGACAAATTGTAACAGTGCTATTTTCTTTCAAAAGTAAATGCATTAAAGGAATACCAACTATCTTGCTTCTATTTACAATAACAACATTTTTGCCTACTAAATCAATATTATAATACTTAAGTAAGGTCATAACTCCTACAGCGGTTGAAGAAACAAGGCAATCTTGAGCTTGAAAGAGTTTTCCGCAACTTATAAGAGAACATCCATCAATATCTTTGCGATAATCAAGAAATTCATATACTTTATCTTCATTAACCTGTTTTGGAAAAGGTCTATCAATCATTATACCCTGAATAGAATCATCAAGATTTAATTTTTTAACTAATTCTACAAGTTCTTCTGTTGTTTCATTTCCATCAAACTTATATACACATAATTCAATATTAAACTCTTTACATAGTCTTTCTCTAGAATTTAAATAAGCAATTGATGCATCATCACAAATTGGCATTATTATTGCTAATTTAAGATGCTGCTTAATACTATCAAACTTTGATTTTAATTCTTCTTTCAGGGTCAATGATAATTTCTTACCATCAAGTATTTTTACCATAACATCATCTCCAAATCTTTACTTATCTTTTAAAATATTGTTTTTTTCTTTTTCAAATTCCTTTATTTGTTCTTCTTGAATTAAATACTTTCTAGTAATCTCAGAATCATTTAAATATTTAAGATTTATTTTCATATTTATTAAACAAGATTCTAAACAACTAGATAGCAATACTAAACTCATATTTAAATCACTAATAATTGAATCAACTATATATGGCTTTAAATAAAATATTTCTTTAGCACAACCAAGACAAAGATTAGATAATTCATAAGGAACAGCAAAACATTTTTTAGTTGCTTCTTCAATCTTATTAGAATCTTTTGTTTTAGAAATATTCATGTAATTAGAAAAAGTTGCGATATCTTTATCTGCAAGATTATAACTAATATTTAATAATTCTTCTAATTTATCTATTTTTTGATTAATATTATTTTTAATATTATCATCATAATTATTAAAACTTTTTCTTTTAATTGATATTCTTGTTGCCATTAATGTAAGTGATATAGCCATTGAAGTTACTACTGCCGCAACACTTCCCCCTCCTGGGGCAGGCTTATCACTTTTTAAAATAGAAATGAATTCTTTTATAGTATTATCTATTATCATAGTATCTTGCCTTCTTTTGCTAAAATTGTTCTTGCTACAGCAACACCATTTGCTCCTGCTTGAGCAAGTCCTCTTGTTACTCCAGCTCCATCTCCACCAACAAATAAATTCTTTATTTTTGTTTCAAAATTGCTATCTGTTTCTGGTCTAGCACTATAAAATTTTGCTTCTACCCCATATAACAATGTGTGTTCACTCGCAATTCCTGGTGTAACATGATCTAGAGCTTGAATCATTTCAATTATTGATTTCATTGTATTGTATGGCAAAACTAATCCCAAATCTCCTGGTATTGCTTCTTCAAGAGTTGGAGATACAAATCCCTCACTCAATCTTTTTTCTGTGGTTCTTCTGCCACGAATAATATCTCCAAATTTTTGAACAATTATTGAACCATGAGTTAATTTATTAGCCAATTTTGCAACATCTTGAGCAAATTGATTTGGTTCATCAAATGGTTCGCTAAATACATGAGAAACTAATACTGCAAAATTAGTATTATTACTACCATATTTGGGATCGCGATATGCATGCCCATTCGCCATCATTATTCCCGCTTGATTTTCAATAACAACATGTCCTGATGGATTAGAACAAAATGTTCTTACCTTAGTTCCAACACTTGTATTATATATAAATTTACCCTCATATAATGAGTCATTTATTTCTTCCATTACAACATTATTAGTTTCTACTCTTACACCTATATCAACTTGATTGTTTATTAAATTTACTTTATTTTTTCTTAAAAGTGTTTCTAACCATTTTGAGCCATCTCTTCCTGGTCCTATTACAACATATTTACTTCTTATTTCTTCCTTTTTATTTGTTATAACGCCTTTTACTTGTCTATCTTCTACAATAATATCTTCAATAGTTGTTAGAAAACGATATTCTACTTTATCTTTCAAGTATTCATATATATTCTTCATAATCTTAAGGTTTTCTTCTGTACCTAAATGTCTTACATTAGCTCTTAACAATTTTAAACCAACAGCATAACCTCTTCTTTCAATATCCTTTACTTTGTCAGTATAAGGATTTGTTATTTCTAAAGTAGCTCCATGTTTAATGTTTATTTGATCAACATATTTAATAAGATTTATGACTTGACTGTTTGGAAGAAAATCATTTAGCCATCCTCCAAATTCATCTGTAATATTAAACTTTCCATCCGAATATGCTCCAGCCCCACCAAATCCGCATGTTATAGAACAAGCAGGAAAACATCCGAACTCTCCATTAGGATGAGAAGGACAAACAGCTATTTTTTTCTCCAAAATTGCACATCTACGATGATATATATCATGCCCTTTATCTACTAACAATACTTTTAATTTTGGATCTCTTAATGAAAGTTCATAACAGGTAAATATTCCCATGGGTCCTGAACCAACAACTATTACATCATATTCTTTCATATGTCATCCTCCTAATTTTTTAAATATTTAACAAGAGTTCCGTTTATAAAATGCTTATATTCTTCTTTATCTACATAATGCCCTAAAGCGTGATGAGCCCCTTCAATAACTTTTAATTCTTTTGGCCCTTTATAACCATCATATAATAGTAAAAATTTATCTTGATTAATCATTTTATCTTCACTACCGATAATAAACATAATTGGTATTTTCGATTCTTTAATCCATTCTGATGTTGATATCTTTCTTAAAGAAAATTTTGCAATCATCCTTGTTAATAAACAAGTAAATACCATTAATATTGAAGCTAAAATTTTCCCATATCTTTTAGTCCCTACGCGGACATAAATATCATATACTTTAGTAAAAGTACTATCCGCAAAAACCATTTTAACAGATTCATTATCATTTTTATATAAACTTCCCAAACAGCTGGCAGCTCCTAAGGATACCCCATGAAGGATTATGTTACATTTATTCATAAATCTATCATTTACATAATTAATCCATTCTTTGATGTCATCTTTTTCTAGAGCCCCCATGCCACAATATTTACCGCCACTTAATCCATGTGCTCTTGAATCTATAAGTAGTACATCAAATCCTTTTTCTATATATATTTTTGCAATAAGACCTAATGTTGTTGCGTCCGCTCTATAACGATGAGCAATTACTGCTATATTTAGAGTTTTGCTAGAATTTTTTATATACATTCCATGAAGTCTAGTTTCATCTTGAGCCTTAATAAAAACATTTTGATATTCTTTATCTAATAGATACTCAAGACTTTCTTTATCATTATTTTTAAAATCTTCTTTTAATTGAATTGATGAAATTTCTTTTCTTTTTAATGAAGACAAAAAAATGATATAACTAAAAACCCCAAAAAATAATATTGTTATTAATAATGCACAAAGTAAAATATAAACAAAAATCATTACTTTCTCCACTCTTTCAAAAGACACAATAATATTATAACTTTTTATATTAGTATTTCATAGTATTTTTATAGAAGCAAAAAATGGACAAAGAAGTTCCTATACAATAAATTTTTCTTATTTTTTACATTTTAACTTTCCTATATAATATACTATTTATATGTGGAGGATCATTTATGGATAAAAACAATAAACTTTCTACAAAAAGTATAATTTCTTATGCATCTGGAGATATATTTGGGGGAGGAGCCTTTACATTAATAGGTCTACTTTTCCTAAATTTTCTTACTGATTCTGCTCTTATATCTGGAACAATTGCTGGCTCAATGCTATTAATTGGAAAAATATGGGATGCAATAATTGATCCTTTTATTGGTAACCTTTCTGATAAAACAAAATCTAAATATGGGAAAAGAAGAGTCTTTTTTCTAACGGGAATCTTTCATATTTCTGCCTGTTTTTCAATGTTATGGGTCCCATTAAATTCTGTAATTTGGGTAAAAGTTATTTATTACACTTTGGCATATATTCTTTTTGCAACTTCTTTTTCTATGACAATGGTCCCATATCATGCTCTTTTAGCCGAAATGACAAAAAGTTATAATGAACGCAATAAACTAGTTGGCGTTAGAGCAATTTTCTCAAATATTTCCAATTTAATTGCTGGAGTTGTTCCTATGATGATAATAAAATTATTTTCTGATGCTCAAAATGGCTGGTTTGGAATGGGAATAATATTTGGAATTTTCTATGCTATTCCTTGGATATTTGTTTTTTTAGGAACTAAAAATATTAAAGAGGACCCTCCAATAGTTTCATATAAGGAGAACGATTATTTTTTAAAATCATTATGGGAAAACGCAAAAATTGTATTTAAAAATAAATCTTATAGGTTATTATTGGGAATATATATTGCTGCTTATACTGCAATAGATACCTTTATGGCAATTAGCATTTATTTCATAAAAGACTATCTAAATATGAAAGGTTCTTACACGATATTTCTAGGAATATTTATTATTGCACAAATATTATCGGTTCCTTTATTTATCAAAATATCTTCGAAAAAAGGAAAAAAGATTTCTTTAATTACGGGAATTTCTTTATGGGCTGGAACACTTCTTTTAATGCTATTAATAAAACCTGGTAGTTCAATTTATTTTATGTATATTGCTAGTTTACTTATGGGAATAGGAGCAAGCGGTGTCGCAGTTACCCCTTGGGGGATACTGCCAGAAACAATGGATGTTGAAGAGTTAATATCTTCAAAAAGAAGAGAAGGTATATATTCAGGATTTATGACATTTATCCGTCAATTATCTCAAGCAGTCGCTTTATTTTTAACAGGTGTATATATAGATATAATTGGTTATCAAATAGCTAATAATCCCAATGAAGAGATTCTTCAAACTATTGAAACTGCTCTAGGAATCAAATTATTTTATTCTTTTTGTCCTACTATTTTATTATTAATAGCATTATATTTTACCTTTAAATATCCAATCAATCCTAAAAATTTTGATATAATGCAAAAAGAAATTGAAAGACTTAAAAATAATGGAAGCAAAGAAACTGTTGATAATAATACTAAGATTATTTGTGAAGAAATTACTGGTATAGAATATAAAAATCTATATAAATGATAAAAAAAGAGGAAGCATCATCTGATACCTTCCTCTTTTTCAACTATTTTTCTTATTAATGGATCGGTCTGGTGTTTAAATCCCAATATCTTAACAAACCCATTCATAAACAAAGCAACCATACCTTCTGCAAAACCATTATTATACAAGTTTAATCCGAAGTGTAATTCACCAGTATTTTGCACAACAGATATATGGACTATAGCTGCCATAATACCAAATATAGGTCCATATGCTCCTGCAATTGGTGCTAGCCCTGTAGCAAAAAGTGCTCCTAATATAATTGTCGGCCTTGTTAAATCCCACATGTGGAAAATCTGCCCTAGTAAAGCTCCAATCAAAATATATGAAACACTCCTAATGTGTTTGCCAGCAGCTCCAAAACCAACTATTGTTAAAACTCCACCTATTGTTGGTCCATTAAGAGAAGCTCCCACTATCAAAATAAAAACAACAGAAAGAATTCCTAATAGTCCCATATTAACAAGAGTTGCACCTCTACCATAATTTGTGTAAAAATCACTAGGAGCAGTTCCTGTACTTATCGTTATTTGTTTTAATTTCTTCCTTATTTCTTTTTCACAAGTAAATCCATATATTATCAATCCTATAAAAATAATTATTAAAAACCAAGCAAAAAGTTCGTTGTTTCCGGTACTCCATAACTCTCTAGTTTTCACATTGAAACCAAAAACCTTCAATATGGAAACTACTACAGTTAATATTATTCCGCCCGTAAACCCTATATTATAAAGATTGAATCCATCATGGAAGTTAAAAGCAACTCTAGAAACTAAAGGTAAAACTAGTCCTATAAATAAACCTAAAACCAAACTAGCAATAACTGCAATCCCTAAATTAAGTCCTGGATAAAATAAAACTTCTGAAACAGCTGGAGCCATTGTACACCCCATTAATGCAGTTGCGATTAAATCCTTAAAATCTTCTTTTTTTATTAAAGAAAAAATGAAAACTCCTATAATTATTGGCCATACATTTATTAAATTTTTCCCAAAAAGAGAAAATCCTCCAAAAAGGAACAAAGAAGCCAACACTTGCCCACTCATATCTTTTTTAAATACTAAAAATAATAAAGTAGCTATTATTATTAATAAACCCGAATTTAAAAAAGCTCCTCCTATATTACCTTGAACAAAAAAGTCTGTAATTAATCCATCTGGAGTTGTCAATATTCGTATTAATCCTTCAAATGATTCTTTAACACCTGTTTTAACTAGTCCAAACACTATAAAAATTATGCCTAAAACTATGATAAACAAATAATTTTTAAACCTGCTTTTCGTTGTAGCTTCCATCTTTTTTGTGCTCCTTTTTCATAATTTCTTTTAATATATGATAAGTCATAAGTATTCCTGCTATGGCTGGAGGTATCACTATACTGGATGGGGGAAACTTTTCTTTTGTTGTCCCGCTTGTTCTTTCTTGTATATTTTGTGAATGTGGAGTCTCTATAGAATATACTACATTAATTTTTTTAAAATCTAAACCTCTTTTTTTACAAAGTTCTCTCATTTTTCTACAAATTGGATCTACACTTGTCTTATCAAGAGTTGTTATTTTTATTTGCGTTGGATCAATTTTATTTGCCATACCAGTACATGATATTATTGGTATGTTATTTTTTAAACAATATTCTATTAATAAAACCTTTGAGGTTATAGTATCTATTGCATCTACAACATAATCAACTTTATAATTATTCAATATATTTAATGAATCCTCACCTAGAAACACTTTTTCAATATCAACTACTGCTCTAGGATTAATTGAAAGAATTCTATTTTTGGCTACCTCTACTTTGTCTTCATTAAGAGTTTCAAAAGTTGCTATTATTTGTCTATTTATATTACTAATTTCTACTTTATCTTTATCAATTAAAACAAAATGTCCAATTCCTAATCTGGCTAAGGTTTCAACACTATATGATCCAACACCCCCAAGTCCTATAACCATTATTGTTGTCTTACTCAAATCAGTAGTAATATCTTTCCCAAGTAGCATTTCGTTTCTTATAAATTGATTGTTATTTATCATTTTTGCCTCCTTGATAGTCAATAATAATTTTATTGACTATATCAGTCAAACTATGGGTATTGGTATCATACCAAGTTACTTTAAATTGGTTATTAAAAAATGTATATTGTCTTTTAGCATATCTTCTGGTATTTTTCTTTATCAATTCTACTAATTGCTCTTTATTTATAAGACCAGAAAAATAAGGAATAAATTCTTTATATCCAATTGCTTGTAAACAAGTAGAGTTAGGACTTGCTGATTTTATTATTGTTCGAACTTCTGCTTCTAATCCTTCTAAAAACATTTCATCAACTCTTTTGTTTATCGAATTATATAAATTTTTTCTATCCATTGTTAATCCTATAAATAAACAATCATAAGCTAGTTTATGCTTTTGTTTAGATAGCCAATAAGTTTTTGTTTTACCACTTGATTCATAAATAGATATTGCTCTTAAGACTCTTTTTCTATTATTGGGGTGGATTTGAAGAGCAGAGTCTAAATCATATTTTTTTAATAAATCATATAATTCTTGATTTGTTTTATCACCATATTTTGCTAAAGAATCATTTTTAATTTCTTTGTTAAAATCATAATCATATAAAACGCTTCTTAAGTATAATCCTGTTCCTCCTACTATAATAGGGACTCTTTTTTGCTCAATAATTTCATTTATCTTTTTTGTAGCTAGTTCTTTATACTCTGCCACAGAAAAACTATCTTTAACGCTTACAATATCAAACAAATAATGAGAAATTCCTCCTTTTCCCTCTTCTTTTATTTTAGCAGTACCTATATTCATTTCCTTATATACTTGCATAGAATCTCCATTAATAATTATTCCATTTATCTTTTTTGCAAGTTCAACTGCCAATTTACTTTTCCCTGTTGCTGTTTGTCCACCAATTACTATTATCTTTGACATATTTTATCCTACTCTTTTAAACATTTTTTCTATTTCATATTTAGAATAGAAAATCATTGTAGGTCTCCCGTGTGGACATGTATAAGGGTTACTACATTTTTGAAGAGTATTAATTAATATTTCCATTTCTTCAAAAGAAAGTCTTTTATTGGCTTTTAATGACGCTTTGCAACTTATTGTAGCGATTGCATGAGATCTTAAAGAATAAATATTAATATTTGAATTATTGATAATTTGCTCTACTATATCTAAAACATATTCTTTAATATCTAAATCTTTCATCCATAAAGGAACAGAATTAATTTTCAAAGCATTATTACCAAAGACTTCTGCATATATACCAACTGTTTCCAATATTGTTAGTTTTTCTTTGACAATATTCATTGAACTTAAAGATAATTCAACTACAACAGGAACTAATAAATCATATAAATCTGTATTTTCCATTAGTAATTTTGAAAACTTTTCAAAATTTATTCTTTCCATTGCAGCATGTTGATCAATTAAATAAAATCCATCTATCGATTCTGCAACAATATATGTCCCATGAATTTGTCCAATTGGATACAAACTTATACTTTCTTTAGTTTTATTAATTTTTTCAGAAAAAGAATATGTCTCTTCTTGTTCGTGATTTTCCATAACATCATTTTTATTAACATACAAATTATCATTTACAATATCGGTATATTCATAATTACTTTCCAAATTTAATGCGGGCTTTTCAATATTGTTTTTTAAATTAACATTAATTTCAGGAATCATATATGCTGTTTCCAATGTTGAAGTAATTTGCTTTTTAACTAACGATACCAACTTATCAATTTTAGACAATCTTATTTCGCTTTTTGAAGGATGAACATTGACATCTACAAAACTTGGATCAACATTTATATTAATAATTGCTAGTGGATATCTATTATTTGGAAGATAATGTGTATAGCTTTCAATAACTGCATTTTGAATAAATGGTAATCTTACATATCTACCATTAACAATACATATAATATAGTTTCTACTTGATTTAGATATTATAAATTTCCCAATAAAGCCTTCAACTTCAAAATCATTATCTTCTGTTTTAAAAGATATTATATTTTTAGCAGTTTCTAATCCATAAACATCTTTAATTACTTCTAAAACATCTCCTCTTCCACTACTTAAATATATCTTTTTATCATTAGAGATAAATTTAAAACGCACTTTGGGATTAGCTAATGATAATTTAGTGATAACATCAAGAACATTATAGTATTCTGTACTATCTGATTTTAAATACTTCAAGCGAGCAGGGGTATTATAAAACAATTCTTCAACCTTTATCACTGTTCCTTTTCTAGAAGCAGAAGGCTCGATAGAAATAATATCATTATTTTCGATAACTATTTTTGTTCCTGAATCAATACCTGTTGATGTCTCCATAATAACTTTACTAACAGCTGCTATAGATGGTAATGCTTCTCCTCTAAAACCCATAGTTTTTATTCTAAAAAGATCTCTTTCATTAATTATTTTGCTAGTTGCATGACGAACAAAGGCCAATTTTGCATCAGTATTATCCATCCCAACTCCATTATCGGTCACTTGAATTAATGTCCTTCCAGAATCTTTTATTTTTATTTCTATTTCTGTTGCCTTTGCATCTAAAGAATTTTCAATTAATTCTTTTACAACACTAGCAGGTCTTTCAACAACTTCTCCTGCTGCTATCATATTTGACAAGGAAACATCCATAATATGTATTTTACTCATAATTTATTCACCTAACTTCTTTTTTAAATTATACAAATAATTTAATGCTTCAAGGGGAGTTAGGTTCAAGGGATCTAACTCTTGAATTTCTTTTTCTATTTCACTTTTTTTAATCACTTCTTTAACCACATATTTTACGCCATTAATAACTTGATTTTTATTTTCTAAATCTTCTAATATATCTTTTGCTCTATCAAGTATGGGGCTAGGGATGTGAGCAAGTCGAGCAACATTAATCCCATAAGATTTATTGGCAGATCCTGGTTTTATTTTATATAAAAAAGTAACTTTATCATTTTCTTCATGAACTTCTGTATTAACATTTGTAACACCTGGCAATGATTCTGCGACTTTTACAAGTTCATGGTAATGCGTCGAAAATAAAGTCATTGCTTTTACATTAATGGCTATATGCTCTATTATTGATTGAGCAATTGCCATACCATCAAATGTTGAGGTTCCCCTTCCGATTTCATCAAATACTATTAAAGATTTTTCAGTAGCATTTATTATAGCGTTATTCACTTCTAACATTTCAACCATAAATGTTGATTGCCCAGATACCAAATCATCACTTGCTCCTATTCTTGTAAATATTGCATCAAAAATTGGAAGTTTTGCTTCACTTGCAGGAACATAGCATCCAATTTGGGCAAGTATTGCAATTATTGCATTTTGCCTCATATAAGTGCTTTTCCCTCCCATATTTGGTCCTGTAATTATTTGCAAGAAATTATTACTATCCATATTTATATCATTAGGTACATAAAGTGTATCTTTTAATACTTTTTCAATAACAGGATGTCTCCCACTTTTAACTAACATTTCTTTTTTACAAGAAAAAAATGGCTTTACATAATTATTTTCAACGCTAACTCTAGAATAAGAACAAAAAACATCAATATTTGCTAAAATATCAGAATTTTTTTGAATTATACTTGTATATTTTTTTATCTCTTCTCTAATTGAAAGAAAGATTTCATATTCTAATTTTATCATTTTCTCTTCAGCATTAAGAACCAAATCTTCTTTCTCTTTTAATTCTTTTGTAATAAATCTTTCAGATCCTGTTAAAGTTTGCTTTCTAATATATCCAAATTCATCTTTAACTTGATTTAAATAAGAATTTGTTATATCAATATAAAATCCAAAAACCTTATTAAATCCTACTTTTAAGCCTTTAATACCCGTTCTTTCTTTTTCTGTTTTTTCAAAGTTAGCAATCCATTCTTTGCCACCTTTACTAAGTTCTCTTATACCATCTAAATCTTTATTGTACTTTGTCTTTATTAGTCCTCCCTCTTTTACTGAAATAGGAGGATTATCAACAATGCTAATTCCAATTAAATTAACTATGTCATCCATTAATTCTATTTTATTTGCTAATTGGATTAGTACTTTATCATTACTAGATTTCAAAACTTCTTTAATTTTAGGTAGAGCAGATAAAGAATTAGATAATTGTATTAAATCTCTTCCATTAGCATTGCCATAACTAATCTTAGCTATAAGTCTTGGAAGGTCATATACTAAATCTAATTGCTTAACAAGTTCTTCTCTTACTATGAAGTTGATGATTAAAGAATCTACTACTAGTAGACGTTCTTCTATTTCATCTTGCAATACTAGTGGTCTTTGAATCCAACTTTTTAACAATCTTGAACCCATTGCTGTTTTTGTTTTATCTATTACCCAAAGTAAAGATCCATATCTATCTTCACTTCTTAAAGTTCTTGTTAGTTCTAAATTATTTCTTGTAAAAGAATCCATTTTTAAATATTGATTAGTTTTTATTATTTTAGCATTTTGCAAATAATCTAAACTTCTTTTTTGAGTGTTTACCAAATAATCAATCAAAAATTTAAGAGTTTCTATCTGATGTAAATCCTTAACATCATTAATTAAGTTTTCATAATCTAAAGTTAACTCTACATCATTATATCGTGATATAGTAATTCCTAATCTTTCTTTTATATCAGAAAAAACTTTAATATTGAAAGTATTATTAACAAGTAATTCCTTGCTCTCAAATGTCATAACTTCATTTATTAATCTATCATCGTTGTGCTCAACATTTAAAACGCCAAGTTCTCCTGTTGATATATCGCAAAAAGCAATAGTATAAAATAATTCATAATCATGAATAGCTAAAATATAATTATTTTCCTTATCTTTTAGTCCAACACCTATAAGTGTGCCTGGTGATATAATTTGCACTACATCTCTTTTAACTATTCCCTTTGCTAAAGCTGGATCTTCAAGTTGTTCAACAATTCCTACTTTATATCCTCTTTTTATTAGTTTATCAATGTATGAATCGATAGCATGATAGGGAACTCCACACATAGGAACCTTATCTTTTACACCTGCATCTCTACCTGTAAGCACAAGTTCTAATTCTTTAGAAGCAACCACTGCATCATCAAAAAATAATTCATAGAAATCTCCAAGCCTAAAAAGAATCAAGGTATCTTGATAATTTTCCTTTATTTTTAGATATTGAGACATCATTGGGGTATACTTTATTTTACTCATTATTTTGCTCCTAAATTTATTTTATTATACCATAAGTTTGGGTAACGAAAAACAAAAATATACCTCTTTTTTAACTAGATATATTTGAAAAAATAAAACTTAGAATATATTCTAAGTTTTAAAAACAAATTTTTATTTTATAACTTCCTCGCCATTAAAGTATTTTCTTAAAGCTTGGGGAATAGTAATTGAACCATCTTCATTTTGATAATTTTCTATAATTGCTGCAACTGTTCTTCCTATTGCTAGTCCCGAACCATTTAATGTGTGAACAAGTTCGGCTTTCCCTTTAGGATCCCTTCTAAATTTGATATTAGCTCTTCTTGCTTGAAAGTCTTCATAATTTGAACAAGAACTTATTTCTTTATAGGCATTGTAAGATGGTAACCATACTTCAATATCATAAGTCATCGCAGACCCAAATCCCATATCTCCAGTACATAATTGAATTACTCTATATGGCAATTCAAGTTTTTGCAATATTTCTTCAGCATCATGAGTTAATTCCTCTAAATTTTGGTAGGAAGTTTCTGGTGTTGCAAATCTTACTAATTCAACTTTATTAAATTGATGTAATCTTATAATTCCTCTTGTATCTCTTCCTGCAGAACCTGCTTCACTTCTAAAACAAGGCGTATAAGCACAGTATTTTATTGGAAGTTGCTTGATATCAAGTATCTCATTAGCATGTAAATTAGTTACAGGAACCTCCGCTGTTGGAATCAAATAAAACCCTTCTTTTTCAATCTTAAATAAATCCTCTTCAAACTTTGGTAATTGACCAGTACCATACATCGAAGTAGCATTAACCATAAAAGGAGGAATTATTTCTTTTATACCATGTTCGTAAGTGTGAATATCTAGCATAAAATTCATAACAGCTCTTTCTAATCTTGCTCCTAATCCCTTATTAACCACAAATCTTGCACCTGTGATTTTTGCTGCTCTATCAAAATCTAAAATGTCTAAATCAACGCCCAAATCCCAATGTGCTTTAAATTCAAAATCAAATTTTCTTGGATTTCCCCAACGACGAACTTCTTTATTTTGAGTTTCATCTTTTCCTATAAAAACTTTTTCGTTAGGAAGGTTAGGCAATTCATACATATTCTTCTGAATTTTTTCTTCATAATTTGCAACTTCTAAATCTAATTTTGAAATTTCTTCACCTATACCAGCAATCTCTTGAAAAAGTTTTGTTGTATCTTCATTGTTTTTCTTATAAATTCCTATAAGTTTAGATTGTTGATTTCTAAATTGTTTTAGTTCTTCTACTTTTTGCAATTTCTCTCTTCTTAACTCATCAAAATTCACTATTTCTTTTACAAAAATAGAATAATCCTTACCTCTAGTATTCAATCTTTGAATTATTTTTTCGGGGTTTTCACGTATTAACTTAATATCTAACATATTATTTCCTCCATCTTCTAAAAATAAATAAAAAGGCTCCTTAGTAAGGGACGAATTAATCGTGGTGCCACCCTATTTCAATTGTTTCACGTGAAACAATGTTCTCTCCATGATAACGGTTTTCAACCGGGGAAGTTTCGCCATCCCTCTTACAAGTGGATTCATCAAATATCAATAATTGCCTTTCACCAAGCAGCAACTCTCTACAATATCAATAAAAGATTACTATTCTTGCTCATTGATTTATATAATTATATACTTTTATTTTAAATAAAATCAACAAAAAAAAGACAAAGTTTGTTTTACTTTGCCTTTTAATTTTTTTATTCAACTTCTTCTTGATTTTCTTCTTCGTGATCTGTAACGGCTATTGAAGCAACTTCTTGATCATCATCAAGACGTATTATAGTAACTCCTTGAGTGTTCCTGCTATAAACTTTTACTTGATTTAATGGAAGCCTAATAACAATACCTCTTGTCGTTGTTATTAATAAATCCTCATCTCCATTAACAGCTCTCATCGCAACAAGATTACCATTTTTCTCGGTAATATTTATTGTTTTTACGCCTTTACCGCCTCTTTTTGTCAAACGATAATCCTCTTTACTTGACAATTTACCAAATCCCTTTTGAGTTATTGATAAAATATATTGACCTTCTTTAGATGTAGTAACTCCAACAACTTCTCCCTTATCAGTGTTAATACCATTAACACCAGCAGCATTTCTTCCCATTACTCTTACATCATCTTCATTAAATCTAACTACTTTACCTTTTGAAGATGCTATCAAAATCTCTTCATCTCCGGAGGTGTTTTTAACATCAAATAATTGATCTCCTTCTCTTAAAGTAATAGCAATTTTACCGCTTTGTCTTATATTTTCAAATTGATTCAAACTAACTCTTTTGACAACACCATTTTTAGTTACAAACACTAAATTACGATCGCTACCATATTCATCTACACTTATTATTGCTCTGACTTTTTCATCTTTTTCATTTTTTAACAAATTAACGATTGGTAATCCTTTGCCTTGTCGAGAATATTCAGGTATTTGATAACCTCTCATCCGATAAACTTTCCCATAATTTGTAAAGAAAAGAATGTCTGTGTGAGTAGAAGTTATAAGCATCTTATCAACAACATCATCATTATGTGTTGTCATACCCTTAATACCTTTGCCACCTCTATTTTGTAGGCGGTAAGTGTCTAAATTTACTCTTTTTATATAACCATTTGTTGTTAAAGTTATTATTATATCTTCAACTGGTATGAGTTCTTCATCTTCTATTTGTGAAGAATCATTAGAAAATGTTGTTCTTCTTTCATCTTTATATTTATTTTTTATCTCTATTAAATCATTCTTTATTACTTCCATCAAGCGTTCATGTTGTTCAAGAATTCCTGTTAAATTCTCAATTACACTTCCAATATCCACTATTTCTAAATCTATTTTTTCTTGTTGAATTCCTGTCAACCTTTGAAGTTGCATTTCCAAAACTGCTTTTGATTGGCGTTCGCTTAATTGAAAATTATCTACCAAAGCTTTTTGGGCAATTTCATTATTTTTTGATTGACGAATAATTTTAATTATCTCATCAATATTACGGCTAGCAATACTCAAACCTTGTAAAATGTGTTCTCTTTCTTTTGCTTTATTTAAATCAAATTGACTTCTTCTTGTTAAAACTTCAACCTGGTGATCTATAAAAGCATTTAAAACATCTTTTAAAGGCAAAATTTTAGGTTCTCCATTAACAAGAGCTAGCATATTTATACTATATGATGTTTGTAATTGAGAATATTTAAATAAATTATTTAATATTACCTCTGGAATTGCTTCTTTTTTTAATTCTATTACAATTCTAATTCCTTCTCTTGAAGATTCATCTCTTAAATCTGTAATACCTTCAACTACTTTATTTTTAACAAGATCAGCAATTCTTTCAATCATAGCTGATTTATTAACTTGATATGGTATTTCCGTAACTATTATTTTGCTTTTCCCGTGTTCTGCTTCATGTATTTCACATTTTGAACGTAATACAATTGAGCCATTACCTGTCTCATAAGCTTTTTTGATTCCCGCTTTTCCTAAAATAATTCCTGCTGTAGGAAAGTCTGGTCCTTGAATGTAATTCATTAATTCAATTACTGACATTTCTTTATCTTCAATTAATGCAAGAGTTGCATCTATAACTTCCCCAAGATTATGAGGAGGAATATTAGTTGCCATACCTACCGCAATTCCTGTTGAACCATTGATTAATAAATTAGGAATTCTTGCCGGCAAAACTTCTGGCTCTAATTCTTCTCCATCATAATTAGGAACAAAATTTACAGTATCTTTATTAATATCTCTTACCATTTCAGAGGCTATTTTAGACATTCTAGCCTCAGTATAACGCATTGCAGCTGCTGAATCTCCATCTATTGATCCAAAATTACCATGACCATCAATCAAAACATATCTTGTTGAAAATTCTTGGGCAAGTCTAACCATAGATTCATAGATTGCTGAGTCCCCATGTGGATGATATTTTCCCATAACATCACCAACAATTTTTGCTGATTTTTTATGAGGTGTATTATAGGCAAATCCTTGCTCATTCATTCCATAAATAATTCTTCTATGAACTGGCTTTAATCCATCTCTAACATCAGGAAGTGCCCTTGCTACAATAACAGACATTGCATAATCTAAGAAGGATGACTTAACTTCTTTTGATATATTAATGTGTTCTATTCTATCTTCTTTTATATCAGAATTAAAATTATCTTTTTCATTATCAATTATGTTACTCATTTTACCCCTCCTTCTTAAATATCCAAATTCTTAACGAATTTTGCATTTTCTAGTATGAAATTTTTTCTTGGTTCAACTTTTTTTCCCATTAGCATATCAAAGACTCTATCAGCATCCATCGCATCTTCTAGAGTTACCTTTTTTAAAACACGTTTTTCTGGATCCATGGTTGTTTCCCAAAGTTGTTGAGCATCCATTTCTCCAAGACCTTTATATCTTTGCATTCCAATTTTACCATTAGATTCTAATTCTGTTCTAATTTTGATCATTTCTTCTTCTTTATAAGCATATACAAGGTTTTTACCTTGCGATAATTTATATAAAGGAGGTTGAGCAATATAAACATGACCTTCTTCTATAAGTGGTTTCATATACCTATAAAAGAATGTAAGAAGCAATACACATATATGTGCACCATCAACATCAGCATCAGTCATGATTACTATTTTATGATATCTTAATTTGGAAATATCAAACTCTGGCCCAATACTTGTACCAAAAGCTGTAATCATAGTTCCTATTTCTTGATTATCTAATACTTTCTCTTGACGAGCTTTTTCAGCATTAATTATCTTACCTCTTAATGGCAAGATTGCTTGATATTCTCTATTTCTTCCTGTTTTTGCACTGCCCCCAGCAGAATCTCCCTCAACTATAAAAATTTCACTTAATGTTGCATCTTTACATGAACAATCAGCAAGTTTTCCGGGTAAAGATGAAAAGGAAAGTGCTGTTTTTCTAGTTTGTTCTCTAGCTTTTTTAGCCGCCACCCTAGCTCTAGCAGCCAAAATTGCTTTATCTACAATTATCTTTGCTTCATCTGGATTTTCTAACAAAAATCTTTCTAGTTGTTCACTAAAAATCTTATTTACTATAGGACGAACTTCGGAATTTCCTAATTTTGTTTTTGTCTGTCCTTCATATTGAGGATTTGGATGCTTTATTGAAATAACTGCTGTTAAACCTTCTCTTACATCATCATTGGTTAAAGCATCATCGCCATCTTTTAAATATTTTTTTGACTTCGCATAATTATTTATCACTTTAGAAAGAGCAAATCTGAAACCTTCTTCATGACACCCTCCTTCTTGAGTGAAAATATTATTGCAAAATGAGTATATACTTGGTTGATAAGAATCATTATATTGTGCTGCTATTTCAACTTCTATCCCATTATCAGTACCCTCAACATAGATTACCTCTTTTTGAATAGGTTGACGATTTTTGTTCAAAAAAGAAACATACTCCTTTAATCCGCCCTCATAATGAAAAGTTTCACTAACTCCTGTCCTATCATCAGTTATGATTATTTTCAATCCTTTATTTAAAAATGCTAACTGCTGAATTCTATCACGCAAAACACTATAATCAAAAACTGTTGTTTCTGTAAAAATTAATGGATCTGGCTTAAACTTAACTATTGTTCCAGTATGTTCAGATTCTCCTATAACTTTTAAAGGTTCTTTAACCTTACCACCATTTTCAAAACACATGTAATATAATTTACCATCATGTCTTACCCAAACTTCAAAACTGACACTTAGTGCATTAACAACAGAAGCCCCAACTCCGTGAAGTCCTCCTGATACTTTATATCCTCCGCCTTCACCAAATTTGCCTCCAGCGTGAAGAATAGTGAAGACTGTTTGAACAGTTGAAACTCCAGTTTTCTTATGAATACCAACAGGAATACCTCTACCGTTATCTTCAACTATAATTTCGTTATCTTTGGTTACAATTACTTTGATAGTGTCACAAGTTCCTTGCAATGCTTCATCAATAGCATTATCAACAATTTCCCAAGCTAAATGATGTAACCCCTTGGAGGAAGTCGTTGCTATATACATGCCAGGACGCTTTCTTACGGCTTCTAATCCTTCAAGAACCTGAATATTGTCCTCTGTATAATCATCTTTTCTTCCTTTAATATCCATTTTTATTCCTCCCTTTTTATATTTTCTTCAATTATTTCTAAAATTTGATGTTTACTTCTTATTTTTTTACTTATGTTTTCATCCAAAGAAGCAGTGGTTATAAATAATTGATTATTTCCATTTAAGTAATCTAATAAATTAATTTGACGAACATTGTCTAATTCTGATAATACATCATCAAGAATTATTATAGGTCTTTCGTTAAGCTGTGCTTGTACATAATCTATTAATGCTAACTTCAGTGCTATTACACTAAGTCTTTGTTGACCTTGTGAAGCATATTTAGAAATATCTTTACCATTTATTAATCCTATAAAATCATCTTTATGAAGACCAATTAGCGTTGTTTGCTTTTGAAAGTCTTCATTTTTTCTAGAAATTATCTTTTCATAAATAATTTCCTCACTTATTTCTTTTTCACTAACAAATGATGAATAAAGTAATTCTAATTTCATATCTTCTTTTGCAATTTTTTGAAATATTGGTAAAATCATTGAATTCAATTCTTTAATAAATGAATATCTTCTTTTTAGAATTTCTACACTAAGAATCGTCATTTTTCTTGTTAAAATTTCAAATAATACTTCATCAATAGGATTTTGATGCAATAATTCATTTCTTTCTTTCAATATTTTTATATAATCTCCGATTGCCATATTATATGAAGGGGAAAGTTTGCTAATTTCATCATCTATAAAGTCCCTTCTAATTTTAGGTAATTCCTTAAACAAAAATGCATCTTTAGGAACAAAACTTATTACATTAATTTTTCCTACAAAATCACTATTTTTCTTAACTCTATTACCATTTATAAACATTTGTTTGCCTTTTTTATTTAAAATGATTTTTAAATTAACTCTCGTGATTTTATTTTCTACTTCAATCTCTATTGTTGAAAAATCTTCGCCATTTTTTATCAAAGTTTTGCTATCTTCTTCGCGAAATGATTTTAATATTGACAAAAAGTAAAGGGCCTCAACTATATTAGTTTTACCCCTTCCATTATTACCAATAATTAGAGTAGTGCCATCTTGAAATGTTGTTTCTAATTTTTTGTAATTTCTGAAATTTAATAATTTTAATTTATTAATCTTCATAACTAGTTACTTGGATGATATCTCCATTTATTTGTATTACATCACCAGGAACTATTTTTCTGCCGCGCCTATTTTCTAAAATTTTATTTACAAAAATTTTATGAGAATTTATGAAATTCTTTTCTTCTCCACCACTTTGAATGACGTTTGCATATTTTAACAATTGTCCTAATTTTATGTATTCTGTTTTTATTGGGATTTTTTTCAAGATATCACCTCATAAAATGCCTATAGCATTCTATGTATATTTTACCACAAATAAGCAAAAAATAAAAGCATTTAGGAGGCTTAATTTTGCTCCAAATGCTCTTATTTAACTTTTTTTGGCTCTTTATCAAATAAAAACCCTTCTCTAGAATAAGAGGTCAAGGGTTTTAAAAAATCTTTTAGAACTCAATTAATAGGTTCTAACAGGTAAAACTAACTGAGTTATGGTATTATCATCTTTATTTTTAATGATAAATGGTTTCATGTCTCCGTTAAAAAGAATACTAATATTTTCTGTACCTATTGCTCTAATAGCTTCTATCACATATTTTGCAGTAAAAGATATTTCTAAATTTTCTCCATTATATCTAAATGAGGTAATATTTTCTACAGCAGATCCTATTTGCTGACTTTTTGAAATAATTTGAACTTGGCCAGGACTCATAGTCAATTTCACAATATTAAAACGATCAACAGAAAATACTTGCGCTCTATCTATTGCTGAAATAAAATTTTGAGAAATTGTTTCAAGTTCGTATTCAAATGTATCTGGTATTAATTTTGAAGTTTCAGGATAAGCACCACTTATTAAACGAGAAATTATTAAAGTATTTTTTAACT
Organism: Bacilli bacterium; assembly: GCA_028693955.1. Lineage (GTDB taxonomy): Bacteria > Bacillota_I > Bacilli_A > RFN20 > UBA1709 > JAQUUH01. The sequence goes on along the minus strand of JAQUUH010000002.1, from coordinate 55,423 downwards.
TGAAAATTACTTTTTTATCTGAAACAGATATTTCAACATTTTTCTCGTTTTCTATTATTCTTATAATTTCGTTAAGAGTCCTTGCTGGTATAGTTATATTAAAATTTTGGTTTGTTGGTAATTCAACAACTTTTCTTGCAAGTCTATATGAATCTGTAGCAACACATTCTAACCTATTACCAGTAGCTTTAAAATTTACACCTGTTAAAACAGGTCTATTTTCTCTATCTGAAGCTGCAAAACTTGTTTGTTGAATGAGTAATTTTAACTCTTCAGTAGAAACAGAGAATATATTTGATCCATTTGTTAAATCTATTGAAGGATAATCATCTGCATTCATACATGTTAATGAATATTCAGAATTATCATTTTTTATTTTAACTGTTGTGTTATCAATTAATTCAAATTCTAATCTTTCATTTTGAGAATCTAATTTTCTTATTATTTCAGTTATTAATTTGGATGACAATACAACAATACCATCACTAAAAGCATCAATTATTTTTTCTTCATTTTCTTCTAATGGTATTTTAGTAACAATAGATAAATCCGAATCACTTCCTGTTATGAATAATCCATTTTTGTTTAATTCAAATTTTAAACCAGTTAAAACAGGATTAGGATTTCTACTTGAAACTGCTCTAGAAACATTATTAAGGGCAACTGTTAAGTGTAATTTCGAAATAACAAATTTCATAATTATTTACCTCTTTTCTTTTTTAAAAAATATAATAATAATAATAAGCTTTGTGGATAATGTGGATAATATCAATTTTCCTAACTAAATTATATCATATAGTAGTAATTAAATAAACAAAAATCAGTCCATTTTATCTAAGATTTTATTAGTTTTTTTAGCTCTTCTATAACGACAACATATTCTTCGTTTTCTTTCAACAATCTATTAACTTTTTCACATGCACTAATCACAGTTGAATGATCTTTTCCCCCAAACTCTTCTCCTATTTTTTTATAAGGAGCATTTAACATAGTTTTACAAAGATACATAGCAATGTGTCTAGGAACAGTTAAGTTTGTTTGTCTTATTTTAGAAGTAAGTTGGTTTATAGAAATATTATAGTATTCTGCTACTGTAACTTTTATTTTTTCAAAATTAATTGTGTTTTCTCTTATTTTTGCAAAGGATTTAAATGTTTCTAGTGCTGTTGTCATATCAATTTCGTCTTTCTTGTTATAAGTAATAGCATAGAATAACAATTTATTTAAGGCTCCTTCTAATTGCCTTACATCTGTAGAATAGTTTTGAGCAATATATTTAAGAACGTCATCATCTATTAGTCCTCTATTAATATCTTGGGCTTCTACTTTCTTTTTTAATATAGCTAAGGCCGTTTCAAATTCTAGCGCTTGAATTTCAACACTTAATCCTGAAGAAAATCTCCCTACTAATCTAGTTTCTATTTTTTCTAGTTCTTGAGGTGGTTTATCTGCAGTGATAACGATTTGTTTTCCAGAGTTTACTAGAAGATTAAAAATGTTAAAAAATGTTTCTTGCGTAGCATTTTTTGCTCTTAAAAATTGAATATCATCGAGTAATAAAACATCTATTCCGCGATATTTATCTTTTAGGTTTTCTGTTCCTTCTTTTTTTACGGTTTTTATATAATCTTCGAAAAAATCATCTGCAGTAAGATAAAGAACTTTTGTTAAATTGTTTTTATTTTTAATGAAATTTCCAATAGCATGTAGTAAATGAGTTTTTCCAAGACCAGATTTACCATACATGAATAAAGGATTATAAAAATTACCTGGGTCCATTGCTGTTGATAAAGCAGCAGTGTAGCACTCTCTATTGGAGTGACCAACAACAAAATTTTCAAAAGTAAATCTTTGATTTAAATTTGATACAAAAACCTTTTCATTTTGCGACATATTATTATCAATTTGCAAATTAGAAAAATTTTCAGCGGATTCTGGATCAATTATTTGGCAATCAAAATTTGTTTGCGTAATATCACGCAAATAATTTACAATCTTATCAAAAAACCTGTTATTTAACATTTGACAAGCAAAACGTGAAGGGGCAACAATTGTCACAACGCCCTCATTTATACCAATAATTTTAGAACCCAAAAAATAAGTGTTATAGATAATTTTATCATCGGTCTCTCTCTCAAACCTAGATAATACCTTATCCCAAACATCCTCAAAACGCGAGGCATTAAGAACCATATGTACTCTCTCCCAACTTTGTTCATATATTTTAACATATGGAATTAGTAAAATAAATACAAAAATCATCAAAAAAATGTTTTCCACACTTTATCAACACACATAATATTTAAAAATACTTTGAAAAAGCGGGTAAAACAGGAGTTATCCACAAATAAAAAATGTGGAAACTGTGTGGAAAAGTCACAATGGTGTGGATTGGTGTTGATATGTGGATAAAATATGTGGATAACTATAAATTTTCCACAACGAAAACCTTAATATTGATAAGGGTTTTTATAAATTTTCCACATAGTTATTTCTAATTTTCCCCATTATCCCCAAAAGCGAAAAACATATTATAATATAATATATTTTATTGACAACTCTACAAGTGGGCTTTATAATTGTATCGCGTATTAATCTATTTCGTGGAGGTGTATAGAATGAAAAGAACGTATCAACCAAGTAAAAGGAAACATTCTGCAGTACATGGATTTCGTGCAAGAATGTCTACCCCAAGTGGGAGAAAAGTCTTAGCAAGAAGACGTAGAAAAGGTAGAAAAGTACTATCTGCTTAAACAACCACTAGCTGAACTAGTGGTTTTTTCTCAAAATGTGAAATAGTTTATGCAAAAACAATATCGCCTTGCTAAGAATGAGGATTTTAAGAGAGTTATTGAAAAAAGACAGAGCTTTTCTAATCGTAGTTTTGTAATTTTTTATGATAGCAATAAGCTAGAACATTCTAGAATAGGAATTTCAGTTGGTTCGAAATATGGAATTGCTGTTTTAAGAAATAAAGCAAAAAGGCAAGTTAGAATGATGATTAAAGAAATATTTGACCTTACGCACCAAATCGATATTGTCATTATTATTAGAGAAGGATTCAAACAAAAAAAGTACGAAGAGAATAAAATAGAATTAGACTATATTTACAAAAAATTAATAAAAAAGAGGTGAAAATATGAAATTACTTAAGGCGTTAGCAGTGTTTTTATTAGCGTTTATGGTTCTTTCTACAACATCATGTACTAGTGATTTTTGTAGTGATGAAGAAACAGCCGAAATTAAAACTGAATTAAGAGTAATGTTGGATAATAGTACAGGTACAGATGCCTATGCTACACCAGATGATTGGCTTACTAAAAGCGAAACCGACAAACAAAGTTATGTTGATAATCTTTATAAGACTTCTCACCCTAAAGCTTGTTTGACAATTGAGGAAAAACAAGATCCAATTACGGGTGTAACTATTGAGCCTAAGAATTTCTCTTTTGCAATTTCAAGGGGTTTAATTGAAGGGATATTTGTTTTCCCTATTGCTTGGCTAATGATTAATTTTACTGAAATGATAGGAACAGGCGGATGGGGTCAAGTTTTAGCAATATTTATTGTTACATTTTTAGTAAGAGCATTTGTTACTTTGATAACTTTAAAGCCTAGTTTGGCTTCTCAAAAACTTACTTTATTGCAACCAGAAATTTCAGCAATAAATGCAAAATATGGGCAAACAAAAGATCCTGTACAAAAACAAAAACAAGCACAAGAAATGATGGCTTTTTATAAGAAAAATAAAGTTAACCCATTAACTGCTATTATTTCACCTTTCTTAACTCTACCAATATTTTTGGCAGTTTATGGTGCAGTAAAAGATACAATGTTATTGCGCGAAGGATCTGTTTTAGGACTTAATTTAGGGCAAACACTTAGTTCAGGAATTTTGTCTATAAATATTATGGCAATAATAGTCTTCTTAGTGATGGTTGGTAGCCAATTCTTATCGATGAAAATACCACAATTACTAAATCGTAATAAGATAAGTCATTTAGATGAAAAATCAAGGAAAGCTCAAAATCAAACACAATCATTTACATATATTATGTTAATAATGGTAGTAGTAATTGGATGGATGCTTCCTTCTGCAATGTCTGTTTACTGGATTGCTTCTTCACTCTTCTCTGTTTTCCAAGCAATAATTATGAAAAAAATTGTTGATAAAAAAAATGCAAGAAGGGAATATTAAATGAAGAGTTATGTAGGTAAATCTTTAGAAGAAGTTTTAAATATTGCAAGTGAAGAGTTAAGTATACCAGTAGAAGAAATTAGTTATGAGATTATTAAAGAAGAAAAGAAACTTTTTTCTAAAAAAATAGAAATAATGGTTTTTACAATTGCAGATGTAATTGAATTTTCAGAAAATTATGTAAAAAAAGTTTTGAATGATTTGAGTTTAGAAGATGAGGTAAAATCTACACTAGACGATGGCGTAATAAGAATTGCTTTGAATACATCTCATAATGCTGTTTTAATTGGTAAAAATGGTCAAACATTACAGGCCTTAAATAGTGTTGTTCGTCAAGCTGTAAGTCATCAATTTAAGCGTCATTATAGTATACTTCTAGATATAAATTCTTATAAAGACGAAAAATATGAAAAACTTATAAGAATGGCAACAAGAATTGCTAGAGAAGTTCAAAAAACTAAAGTTAACGCAGTACTTGATCCTATGACTTCAGATGAAAGAAGAATAATTCATAATGCTTTAAGTAAAATGAAAAATATTAAGACTGAAAGTAGTGGACAAGGATATAAAAGACAGATAACTATATATTATGTAGAATAAAACTGCGGTAACGCAGTTTTTTTATGCTATTATGATATAATGATTAAAAAGAGGTGATTAGTATTATGTCCTTAATAGATGACACAATAATTGCACTAGCTACTCCTCCACTTGAAAGTGCTCTAGCCATTATAAGAATAAGCGGTTCTAAAAGTTTTTCTATAATTAATAAAATGTTTTCAAGGGAAATAGAATTAAAGACTAATAATGCTATATTTCACGGTAAAATAATAGATGAAAATAGACAACAAATTGATGATTGTGTTGTTTTTGCATATAAAGCACCATTTTCTTTTACAGGAGATGATGTTGTTGAAATATCTTGTCATGGAAGTTTATTAATAATTAATAAAATAATAGAAATCGCCATTTCCTTAGGGGCACGTCTAGCAGAAAAAGGAGAGTTTACTAAAAAGGCATTTTATAATGGTAAATTAGACTTGTTGCAAGCAGAATCAATTAATGATTTGATAACTTCAAAATCTAATGCAGCTGTTAAATTAGCTCTTAGTGGAATAAATGGCAATATCTCTAATAATATAAAAAAATTGAAATCAGAAATTGTTGAAATAATAAGTCATATAGATGTTAATATAGACTACCCAGAATATGATGATATAGAGCAATTAACATCAAAAATACTTAAACCTAAAATAGAGGAATTAATTTTGAAACTTACTTTAATAAGTAAAGAAACTGAATTTGGCAAAATCATAAAAAATGGTATAAATGTCGCTATTGTTGGCAGGCCAAATGTTGGTAAATCATCAATATTAAATGCATTAATAAAAGAAGATAAAGCTATTGTTAGTGAATATGAGGGAACAACAAGAGATGTTGTAGAAGGACAAATAAATTTATCTGGTCTAAATTTTAATTTTTTAGATACTGCAGGAATAAGAGATAGTCATGATTTTGTAGAGAAAATAGGAATAAAAAAGTCAAAAGAAGTTATAGATAAAGCAGATTTAATAATATTTGTAACAGATACTAATGGAGAATTAACAAAACAAGACAACGAATTATTGAGTTCAATAATTAATAAGAAAAAAATAATTGTATATAACAAAAAAGATAAAACAAGTTATAAATCAAACAAAGAAATTGTAGTATCTGCTAAAAATCAAGAAATTCAGCCATTAATTGACAGTATGTTAAAAATTGTTGGATTTAAATTAGAAGATTATGAAAATAAACCACTTTTATCAAATGCTAGACAAAAAGGACAAATAAATAAAGCTTTAAAAGCTTTACAAGATGCTTTACAAGCATGTAATAATCAGGCTCCTAGTGATATTATTGAAATAGACGTTAGAGAATCTTTAAGAGCAATTCAAGAATTACTCGGAGAAGTATATAAAGAAAATCTAGAAGATGAAATATTTTCTAAGTTTTGTTTAGGAAAGTAGGAATATGTTATGTTATTTGATACACATTGTCATTTGAATGATCCTGAATTACTTGATGATTTAGATAAATACGTTAATAATGCATTAGCAGCAAATGTTAAAAAAATGTTAGTGGTTGGATATGACTATAGTTCATCAAAAAAAGCAGTTGAAATAGCAGAAAAGTATAACTTTATATACGCTAGTGTTGGTATACACCCTTGCGAATTATTAAAAGCAACAAAAGAAGATTATGAAAATTTAAATACTCTTTTATTAAATCCCAAAGTTGTAGCTTTAGGTGAAGTTGGATTAGATTATTATTGGAAAGATGTAGATAAGAAAGTTCAACAAGAATATTTTGAATATTTCATTAAATTATCAAAAAAATATAAAAAACCTTTAGTTATACATTCACGAGAAGCCATTGAAGATACATATGAAATTTTGAAAAAAAATGAAGAATATTTAACAACAGGTGTAATGCATTGCTATTCTTCAAGTCTTGAAATGGCAAAAAAATTTATAGATCTTGGTTTCTATATTTCTTTAGGAGGACCAGTAACATTTAAAAATGCAAAAGAACCAAAAAGAGTTGTTGCAAATATACCATTAGATAAATTATTAGTAGAAACAGATAGTCCCTATCTTGCGCCTCATCCATATAGAGGCCAAAAAAATGAGCCTGCTTTTGTAAAGATAATTGTTGAAAACATTGCCCAGTTGCTTAATAAGAGTTATGAAGAAATTGCCGATGTTACCTATAATAATGCAATAAAGTTTTTTGGAGTCAAAAATGATTAAAAAAGTAAAACAAGTTATTGTGGTAGAGGGCAAGCATGATATTGATTTGCTTTCTTCATTTCTAGATGCTGACTTTATAAAAACGGATGGGACTTCACTACCTAAAGAAACACTAGATATGTTGAAAGAAATCGCATCTTCAGGAAGAGAAATTATAGTTTTAACAGATCCTGATGCTCCAGGAGAAAGAATAAGAAAATTAATACAAACATCAATACCAACAAGCAAACATGCTTTTATTAGTCCTAGAAATAGCAGAAAGAATAATAAAGTAGGAGTAGAACATGCTGATAAGAAAACAATTTTAGAAGCTTTAGAAAATATAATAGAATTTAAAGAAGTGCAAAATACGATAACTATTCAAGAATTATATGAATTAGGTCTTATAGGAGCAAAAGAAGCAAAGGCAAAAAGAATTTGTTTAGAAGAAAAAATTCATTTGGGACATGGAAGTGCTAAAACATTATTAAAAAGGCTAAATATGTTAGGAATTAACAAAGAAAAAATAAAAGAATTATTAAATAGTTAAGGAGAAAATAAATGTTAGAAATAGCGACATTAAAAAAGACAGATGCTTTATTAAAATTAAATAATTTGTCTCCTAAAAAATCTTTAGGGCAAAATTTTTTGATTAACCCTTTAACAGCAAAAGATATAGTTCAAAAATCAAACTTAAATAACAAAAGTGTCGTTATAGAAATTGGACCAGGACTTGGGGCCTTAAGTGAAAAAATAGCACCTTTAGTTGAAAAACTAATATGTTATGAAATAGATTCTTCTCTAATTCCTATTTTAAAAAAAGAATTAACAAACTTTACTAATATTGACATAAGAAATAAGGATTTTTTAAAGGTGGATTTTAAAAAAGTAATAAACGAAATAGATTCTAATGAAATAATTATAATTTCAAATTTGCCTTATTATATTACGAGTGAAATATTATTTAAAATATTCCAAGATGAAAGTGGTAAAATAAAAAAAGTTATAACAATGATGCAAAAAGAAGTTGGAAATAAGATAGTAAAAAATGAAAAGGGCAAAAATCAAAGTGAGTTGGCTATTTTGGCTAATGTTTTTACTGATAATAAGATAATAAAATATGTCTCTAAAAATGATTTTTTACCAAGACCCAAAATAGATTCTATTGTTATTGAATTTTTGTTTAAAAACATTAATGAAATAGACAAAAAAATATTTACTAAAGTTATTAAAACTATATTTTTGCAAAGAAGAAAAACGATTTATAATAATCTTAACCAAAAAATAAATAATAAAGAGATTAGTGAAAAAGTTTTAAAAGAATGCAATATTGATTTATCACAAAGAGCCGAGAATTTAGATATTTATAAATTTATAGAATTGTCTAAAAAAATAAATACATATAAAGAGGTGAACTTATTATGAAAATAAAAAGTTATGCCAAAATAAATCTTTCTTTGATTGTAGAGCCATTAGTCAATAATAGTATTTTACATAATATAAAGTCTATAGCATCACAAATTGATTTATATGATATGGTGAGTTTAAATATAATTAAAGATAATAAGAAAATTAATATTTTTTGTGATAATGAAGAAGTACCATGTGACAATAAAAATACAGTATATAAAGTTCTTGAATCTTTGCAAAAATATGCAGATCTAGAATGTGGCTTTAAAGTTCATATTGAAAAAAATATTCCTATTAAAGCAGGTCTAGGTGGCGGTAGTTCAAATGCAGCGTATTGTTTACTTTTAGCTTGTAAGGTTTTAGGTTTAAATTATGGTATTGAAGATTTTAAAAAGATAGTTTTAGGTTTAGGGTCAGACATCCCTTTGTTTTTTTATCAATCTTCTGTTTATATAGAAGGAACAGGAAACATTATTAAACCTATAAAAAACAAAATAAATCCCTATATTTTAATTATAAAAATTAAAAAAAATGGGTTAAACACTAAAGATGTTTATAAAGAATATGATAAAAAAACCAATAATAATAAATTTAATAATAAATTAATTAATAGTTTAGAAAGCGGAAATTATGAAGAAGTTATTAATAATATGTATAATGATTTAGAATATCCTGCTATTAAGTTATGCCCAGAAATAGGCAAAATAAAAGAAAAATTATTGAATTTAGGATTTGATTTTGTGATGGTAAGTGGAAGTGGTTCTTCTGTTTTTGCTTTTACTAAAGACAAAAAATTAATAAATACTACTCTAACTCAATTTGATAATAAAATTTATTTTGTAAAGTCTTGTCAAAAAGTCTATTGAATATAGATTTATAAACTTTTTTGCGATATTATAATATAGTAGTTGATTCTAAAAGGGCGTTTAGGGGGAAGAGTTATGCTAGAAAAAACTGTCGTATTTGCTTTAACAGCCAACAAGGATATGGCACTTGAGGTTGTTAATCAATTAGGGTTAGAACTAGGTGATGTTGAAGTAAAACATTTTGCTGATGGCGAAGTTATGGTAGAGACACTCCAATCGGTAAGAGGCAAAAATGTTTATATAATTCAATCCACTTGTTCACCAGTTACTGAAAGATTAATGGAAGTATTAGTATTTGCTGATGGCTTGAAAAGAGGTTCTGCAAGAGAAATTAATGCAGTTATTCCTTATTATGGATATGCAAGACAAGATAGAAAAGCAAAAGCTAGAGAGCCTATTTCAGCAAAATTAGTTGCTGATTTACTACAAGTTTCTGGAATTCATAGAGTTATAACAATGGACTTACATGCTCCACAAATTCAAGGCTTTTTTGATTGCCCTGTTGATGACTTGTCGGCGATACCATTGTTTGGTAGATATTTTAAGAAAGTTATAAATAAAGATGAAGAAATAGTTGTTGTTTCGCCAGATCATGGAGGGACAACAAGAGCAAGAAAATTGGGAACAATATTAAATGCACCAATAGCTATTATTGATAAAAGAAGACCAAAACCTAATGTTGCTGAAGTAATGGGTATTATTGGTGATGTTAAAGGAAAAGTAGCAATAATGATAGACGATATTATTGATACTGGGGGTACGATTTGTGCTGGTGCAAAAGCTCTTATGGATGCTGGTGCAAGTAGGGTTTATGCTGCTTGTTCTCATGGTATATTTTCTGGAGATGCAATTAAAAAGTTAGAATGTTCAGTATTTGATGAGATTGTAATAACAAATACAATACCTTTAAGTGAAGATAAAAAAATAAGTAAGATTAAAGTTCTTTCTGTTGCTCCAATGATAGCAAAAGCAATAGAACATATTGAACTTGGATTGCCGTTAAGCATAGTATACGATTTATATAATATCTAAATAAAAAGGGTTCTGCCCTTTTTATTGCTTAAAAGAGGTGAATTCATGAAAAATAATGAATCCATAAAATTGCCTAATTTCTTGTTTTGGCATTTAGGATATTTTTTAGTTAAAATTTTTTTGAAATTTAAATTAAGACTTAAAAATGAAAATTCAAATTTTAGAAAAATAGAAGGACCTTGTGTAATTTTAGGTAAACACCAATCAATTTATGATCCTTTAATAATGGGGGTTTCATCATATCCACGTAGAGTTAATTTTGTAGGTGGATATTCATATTTTTATAATAGTTTTTTGCGTATATTGTTTAAATTACTCCAAGTAATTCCAAAATTTCAATATCAAAATGATATTTTAGCTATGAAAAAAATATTAAAGGTAATTGAAAAAGGAGGAATAATTGGACTTTTTCCTACAGGAAGACTTCCAAGCTGTGGAGTTGGGCAAGAAACCACTAAATCTCTTACAAAATTATTAATTAAAATGAAAGTACCGGTTTATTTTTTAAATATAGAAGGAGCGTATTTATCATCTCCTAAATGGGCAATAAATAAAAGAAAAGGCGAAGTACATTCATCGCTTTGTTTACTAATTCCAAAAGAAAAATTAATTAATGAAAATCTTGATTTTTTAACAAGATTGATAAATAAAAAAATATATTACAATGAGTATGATTGGCAAAAGAAAAATATGATACCATATAAAGGTAAAAATCTAGCAGAAAAACTAGAGAATATATTGTATAAGTGTCCAAATTGTGAAAGTGAATTTATGACAAAGAGTTATAATAACCATATCCAATGCTGTAAATGTAGAATAGACTTAACAATAGATGATTATGGATTTTTTAAAGAAAATAGTTTTTTTGAAAGTCCACTAGATTGGTATAGCTATCAAGAAAGAAAAGTTAATGAAGAAATAAAAAATAATAAAATTTCTCTTAAATCTAGGACTAAGGTTTATTCACCAAATTTAAAAACTCAAAAAATAGAATTAATTGGAGAAGGAATTGTAGAATTAAGTAAAAATGAAAAAATAATTTTCATTGATTCTTTAGATAAAAATAATTTAGAATTTGATTTGAAAAATATTGAATCCTTACCATATAGAGCTGGAGAAAATTTTGAGATTGCTAGAAATATGAATATATATAAATTTGTTTTAGAAAATGGACAAGAGGCAGTTAAGTGGTCAATTGCAGTAGAACAAATATACAAAGAAAAAACAAAGAGTTTAAGTTGATAAAATTAAGTTTTTACATTATACTATTTATGCCATATCAATGTTTGTCTATGAACCAGGTCAGGATCGGAAGGTAGCAGCCTTAAGTAGTTTAAATATGTGATATGGCACTTTTATTAGGAGAGTTTAATGAATATAAAATATATGAAAGAAGCCTTAAAAATGGCACAAAAAGGATTTAATAAGGATGAGGTTCCTGTTGGCTGTGTGATAGTAAAAGATGAAAAAATAATTGCAAGAGCAACAAACTTAAAAGAAGAAAAGAAATCATCTATTTTTCATGCTGAAATAAATTGTTTAATAAAAGCGGCTAAGGTTATTGGAGATTGGAGACTTGATGGATGTGATATCTATGTTACTTTAGAGCCTTGTATAATGTGTGTTGGTGCTATGATAAATTATCGTATTTCTAATATTTATTTTGGAGCATATGATTTTAAAGGTGGAGCTTTATCTTCAAACATAAAAATTTTGGACACAAAGGGGCTAAATCATTACCCTAATTTTCAAGGAGGAATAATGGAGAAAGAGTGTTCTCAAATATTAAAAGATTATTTTAAAAATAAAAGAGAAAAATAGTTAAATTATTTTTCCTTTTTTTATCAACAAAACCCCTCTATTTATAGTATAATAATCTTACAAGTAGGTGGTTATAGTGGCGTATAAAGCATTATATAGAATATATAGACCTCAAACATTTGATGAGGTCGTAGGACAAAAATATATTTTGCAAACATTAAAAAATGCAATTAATCAAAATAAGATAGCACATGCCTATCTTTTTACTGGTCCAAGAGGCACAGGTAAAACCACTTTAGCAAAATTACTTGCAAAAGGAGTAAATTGTACAAGTAAATTTGATGATAAGCCATGCAATGAATGTGATAATTGCACTGCTATTGCTGAAGGCATACATCCAGACGTAATAGAAATTGATGCTGCAAGCAATAATGGTGTTGATGAGGTAAGAGATTTAATTGATAAAGTAAAGTATGCACCAATTGAAGGAAAATATAAAGTTTATATAATTGATGAGGTACATATGATGTCTCAAGGAGCATTTAATGCTCTACTCAAGACTTTAGAAGAACCGCCTGCTCATGTAATATTTATATTAGCAACAACTGAAGTTCATAAAGTTTTGCCAACAATAATTTCTAGATGTCAAAGATTTGATTTTGGAAAAGTTTCAATTGAAGATATTAAAAAGAAAATTGTGGAGATTTTAAATCAAGAAGGAGTTAATTATGAAGATGAAGCAATTGAGTTAATTGCGGAGTTAGCAGATGGAGGAGTAAGAGACGCAATAGGAATATTAGACCAAGCTATTGCTTATGCAGGGAATGATTTAAAAGCTCAACATGTTAGAGATATATATGGAGTAGCATCTACGGCAGAAATAGTTGAATTTATTGAATTATTTCATAAAGGAGATACAGCATCGAGTTTAGAAAAAATTAATGATTTTGATTATCGGGGAATAGATATTGCTCGTTTTACTTCATCATTAATAGATATACTTAAAGAAATAATTGTTTTTAATAATACCAAAGATTCTAATTTTTTAACATTGACTAACAAAGAAAGCATAATTAAAGAGGCAGAAATAGTTGGAGTTAATTTAGCTTTTGATTATATTAATATTTTAATAGAAGCACTAGATAATTATCGTAGAGTTAATAGTCCTCGTTCATTTTTTGAATTAGCAATATTAAAATTATGTGAAGTTTCTAAAAAACAACAAAATATTATTAATGATTTTATAAACATAAAAGAAGAAATTAAAGTTGTTGAGGTAGAAAAAGAATCTTCAAAGCAAAAAAGTGTTGAAGTAGAAAAAGAAGAAGTAATAGTAGAAATCGATAATATTTTGAATAAAGAAGAAGAACAAATAAAAGAACCCGAAAAGAAAGAAGAAGAAAAAAGTAAAGAAAATAAAGAAAAAGTTAGTGAACCATCAATAAATATTAAATCACAAGAAAGTATAGTTTTTTCAGACGATGATATCTTAAATGTTTTGGTTCAAGCCACAAAAAGTGATAAAGAATTTGTAGTTAGCAGATGGAGATTATTAAAAAGTTATATGACACAATCAAAATATGCTGGAGCTGTAAGTTTGATATTAGATGGTAAGCCAGAGGCAGTAGCACCATCAGGAATCATACTTAGTTACTTAGATAGGCCACAAGCTAATTTAGTCAATAAAGTTGCTAATTATTTACTTGTTCAAGATTTTTTGGTTGAATTACTTGGAAAGAATTTTGTTTTTTATGCAATAACAGATGCTGATTTTAAAAGACATAGGCAAGATTTTTTGTTGAAGCGTAGTTCTAATAAGTTGCCATTGCCTCAAGAAATAAAGCAACCAAAAATAAATGAAAATATAGCTGAAGATAAAAAAGAGAGTTTAGAGGTTAAGGAAGATTCTAATAAGGCTTTGGAACTTGGGGAATCTTTATTTGGTTCATTTTTGAAAGTAGAGGATAAGTAAAATGAAATATCCAGTATCATTTGAAAAATTAGTAGAATCTTTAACAAGATTACCAGGAATAGGGACAAAATCTGCAGAAAGAATGGCATATCAAATAATTGATATGGATATGAAGGATATTCAAGAATTTGCTTCAAGTCTTATAGATTCTAAAACTAAAATACATCATTGTAAAATATGTGGACAAATAACTGAAAATGAATTTTGTGATGTCTGTTTAGATGAATCTAGGGATGATTCAATTATTTGTGTTGTACAAACACCTAAAGATGCATTTGCTTTAGAAAGAGCCAAAGAATATAAAGGGAAATATCATATATTACACGGAGTTATTTCAGTCACAAATGGGACAGGACCAAGTGATATAAATATATCGACTTTAATAGAAAGAATCTCCAAGGGCAATATAAAAGAAATTATAATTGCGACCAACCCTAACATTGAAGGAGAAACCACAGCTCATTATATTGCAAAAGTACTTGAGAAATATGATGTTATTGTTACAAGACTTGCATATGGATTACCAGTTGGAGGAAATTTAGATTATACTGATGAATTTACTTTATTAAAAGCAATAGAAGGTAGAAAGAAAATATAATTATTTAAGAAGAGATAATTTTATGGATGTCTCTTCTTTTATATATGACTTATTATTTATAGAAATAATGGTACAATTAATATATAATATTTTATAGATATGAATACTTATTTGAGGTGAAAATATGGCTTTATTTATTACAATAGAAGGACCAGAAGGAAGTGGCAAAACCACAACGTGTTTGCGTCTTATAAAAAACATGAAAGAAAAGGGCATAAATGTTTTATATACTAGAGAACCAGGAGGCAGTGAAATAGCTGAAGAAATAAGACAAATAATATTAAATAAAAAAAATACAGCTATGGATAAAAATACTGAAGCACTTTTATATGCCGCAGCAAGAAGACAACACCTTGTGGAAAAAGTACTTCCAGCCCTTAATGAAGGAAAAATAGTAATATGTGATCGTTTTATAGACAGTTCTCTTGCCTATCAAGGATATGCAAGAGGTTTAGGTATTGATGAAGTATTAAATGTTAATCTTTTTGCTACAAAAGGTAAATTACCGGATTTAACAGTTTATTTTAAAATAGATGCTTTTGAAGGATTAAAAAGAATAAATAAAGATATAAATAGAGAAATAAATAGATTAGATTTAGAAAAGATAGAATTTCATCAAAAAGTTTGTGAAGGATATGAAATATTACTTAAAAAGTATCCTCAAAGAATTAAAGCAATTGATGCATCATTAAGTTTTGATGAAGTTTATGAACAATTAGAAGAACTAG
Organism: Bacilli bacterium; assembly: GCA_028693955.1. Classification (GTDB taxonomy): domain Bacteria; phylum Bacillota_I; class Bacilli_A; order RFN20; family UBA1709; genus JAQUUH01. The sequence continues at coordinate 40,087 of JAQUUH010000002.1, read as the reverse complement.
TTTATAAAAAAATAAGGGAAAGCCAAAAAGATGATTAAGAATATTCTTGAAACCTCGCAAAAAGTTGCGTATAAAACCATACAGAATGCTTTTTTACATGATAAAAAAAGTCATGCTTATTTAATTAGTGCGAGCAAAGGAGCTCCCACAAAAGAAATGGCAATTTTTCTTGCTCAAAGTTTTTTATGTGAGAATCCTTCCCCTCTTGCTTGTGAAGAATGCTTAACATGTATAAGAGTTGCTGATGGAAGTTATAGTGATTTCATTTTGGTTGATGGCTCAAAAGCAACAATTAAAAAAGAAGATGTAGAATATATACAATCAGCATTTTCTAAAACAGCATTAGAAAATAAAGGCTTAAAAATATATGTTATTCATATGATTGAAAAAGCAACTGCGGGTGCAATAAATTCTTTGTTAAAATTTTTGGAGGATCCGACTGATGATGTTGTGGCTATTTTAACTACAGAAAATATAAATATGGTATTAGATACAATAATTTCAAGATGTCAATTACTTCGATTGATGACATTTTCTAAACAAGAGATTATAAATGAGATACAAGGAAAAGGTGTGGACCATGAAGATGCTTTAATTTTATCTTCAAAATATAGTGATATTGAAGAAATTATGGAAATATATAATAATCAAGAATTTGTAATGATTAAAGATTTAGTAATTGAAACAGTAATCCAAATTGAAAAAGATATTTTAGGATTAAATTACTTTATTCAAAAAGAAGTTATGCCTAAAATCAAAAAAGATAAAAACAATTGTTTTATTTATCTTGATTTATTGGAAACATTATTACAAGATGTGTTAAAATTATCACTAGGTCAAGAAATTCTATTTGTTAATCAAAAGGATATTTTAACAAAGTTAGTTATGGAAAAAGTTAATGTTCAAAAAATGATTGAGCATATTATGATAGAAAAAAATAAAATATTTCTTAATTGTGAAGTAAATTTACTTTTAGATAGTTTATTTTATAAGATAGTTTACAATAAAGGAGAGTGATTATATGGTTCATGAAGTTAATGAAGTGGATGAAAATTTATCTCATTTAGAAGATGATAGTAAATCCATATTTGATAATGAAGAAAGTGGTAAGCATTATACAGAAGGATATATTGTTGGGGTTAGTTTTGCGGGTAATGCAAAGTCGTATTTTTTCCATTCATATAATAATGATTTTTTGAATGGAGAAAAAGTCGTTGTAGAAACAGTAAGAGGAATTGAACTTGGTAGTGTTACTAAAGAGCCCAAAAGTATAAAAGAATTTTCTGGTGATTTAGTTTTACGACCAATAATACGGAAAAGTGAAGAAAAAGATATAAAAAATTATGAAGAAAACATCATAAATGCCAGTAAAGCTTTAGAAGTTTGTAAAGAGTCTGTTGAAAAATTAGGACTAGATATGCGTTTGTTAAAAGCAGATTATACCTTAGATGCTTCTAAAATAATAATTGTTTATTCTTCAGAAAATCGTGTAGATTTTAGAGAATTATTAAAAGATTTAGCTTCAAAATTAAAATGTAGAATTGAATTAAGACAAATTGGAACAAGGGATCGTTCGAAAATAATTGGTGGTTTGGGTGTTTGTGGATTGCCTTTATGTTGCAATACTTTTTTAGGTACCTTTGATGGTATAAGTATAAATATGGCTAAAAATCAATTTTTAGTATTGAATATTCAAAAATTATCTGGTCATTGTGGTAAATTAATTTGTTGTTTAAAGTATGAAGATGATAATTATAGTGAACAAAGAAAAGGATTGCCAAAAATAGGCCAAAAAGTTTTTTATCAAAAAGAGCAATTTAAGGTCACTAGTATTAACATTCTTACAAAGCAAGTTAGATTAGAAAATAAAGAGAATGTTCAGACTATTAATTTGAAAGAATTAATGGATATAGTAAATAGTCAGAAAAACAGGTGATAATAATGGCGTATAATTCTACTTTATATGTTGTGGCGACTCCTATAGGAAACCTTGAGGAGATGACACCAAGAGCAATAAGGATATTAAGCGAAGTTGAAATAATAGCGTGTGAAGACACAAGACAAACACTAAAACTTTGCAAGCATTTTGGTATTTCTAAACCTCTTATTTCTTGCCATGAACATAACGAGTATTATGTGGTTAATAAAATAATAGAATATTTGCAAGAAGGAAAAGATATAGCACTTGTTAGTGATGCAGGATATCCTGGTATATCTGATCCTGGAGAAAAAGTTATAGCAAAATGCATAGAAAGAAGTTTTAATGTTGTCGTTATTTCAGGACCTTGTGCATTTGTTAATGCACTTGTTGGGTCAGGACTCGATACTTCTCATTTTTTGTTTTATGGATTTTTGCCTTCTAAAAAAGGAGAACGAACTAAAGAATTAACAAAACTAGCTAAAAATGAAAATACACTCATCTTTTATGAGGCGCCTCATAGGATTTTAGAAACTCTTCAAGATATGAAAAAAGAACTTCATAATCGAAAAATTTGTATTGCTAGAGAATTAACCAAAAAGTTTGAAGAATATTTAAGGGGAACAATTGAAGAAATTATTGAGCGAATAACTGCAAATCCTTTAAAAGGAGAAATTGTTATAATAGTTGAAGGAAGTAAAAAAGAAGATGTCGAGACACTTACTGATTTAGAAATAATCGATAAGGTAAATAATTTAATTGAAAAAGGGATGTCGGCTAGTGAGGCAATTAGGCATGTTTCTTTGACATTTAAAGTAAAAAAGAATGATGTTTATCGTTTATTTCACCAATAGACTCAAAAAAGATAAATAAGTTATACACTTATACACCACTTAATGTTAAAATATAATCGTGGTCGTTGAAATATTAAAATATTATTAAATAGGAGGGAATTTTTATGAAGGACTATACCCCTAGTCAACTCCGTAATGTGGTAGTGCTAGGACATCAAGGTAGCGGTAAAACAACGCTAGTAGAATCATTGTTAAAAGTAAGTGGAGCAATTACCCAAAAAGGAACAATTGAAAATGGGAATACAGTCTCTGATTATACAAAAGAGGAAAAAAATGCGAAGATTTCAATTTATAATAGTTTAATACCAGTAGAATGGGAAGAGATAAAATACAATTTTATTGATACTCCTGGTTTTTTTGATTTTCAGCAAGAGATAATTTGTGCTAGTAGAGTTGCTAGAACAGCTTTAATAATAATAGATGCTCAAAAAGGTGTTGAAGTGGGAACTAGAAAGCATTGGAAATATGTTAGATCAAAATCTATTCCTTCCATTGTTTTTATCAATAAAATGGATAAAGAAAATGTGGATTTTGATAAGTTAATTGATTCTATAAGATCTCAACTAGGAAAAAGAGCAGTTCCCTTTTGTTGGCCAATAGGTCATGGTGAAAAATTTGAGGGTTTTGTCAATGTTGTTGATATGAAAGCTAGAATATATGATGGTAAGGAATCACATGATGATGAAATTTGGCCTGAAAGGTTAGATCAAGTTAAAAAACTTCATGATATGATAGTTGAATCTGTTGCTAACGTTGATGATGATGTCATGATGAAAGTATTAGAAGATCAAGAAGTAACTTATGATGAGATTAAAAAAGGTTTGAGAAAAGGAATATTATCAGGTAATTTAGTTCCAGTAATTGTTGGATCAGCCTCAAAAGATGTTGGTGTAAGAACTCTTTTAAGATCAATTAGAGATTATTTCCCATCTGAAGCAGATTTAAGAACACCGTTTGGAGAGGCAACAGATGAACTAGAAATAATTGAGCGCAAGGTTGATGTAAATGAGCCTTTCTCTGGTTTTGTTTTTAAAACAGTTGTTGATCCATTTATTGGAAAGATATCTTATGTTGCTGTTAGATCTGGAATTATGAGTAAGGATCAAACAATATTAAATGTTAATAAAGATGAAAAAGAAAAAATTAATAATATCTCTTTTATTAGAGGCAAAGAACAACTTGAAACAAGCAAGGTTTTGGCTGGAGATATTGGAGTATTAATTAAGGTTAATTCTTTAGAAACTGGAGATACAATTTGTGATCCAACAAAGCCAATAAAATATATGGAAATAGAAAAAGTTCAACCTACAATATACTATGCTCTATCGGTTAAAAATAAAAATGATGAAGGTAAAATTACAGAGTCATTACGCAAGATATGTTATGAAGATGTTTCAATAACGGCTGAAAGAAATGCCGAAACAAAGCAATTACTAGTTGGTTGTCAGGGACAATCACAAATCGATAATGTCATGTATAAACTAAAAAACATTTATAATATTGAAGCAGAACTAAGTGATGCTAAAATATCATATCGCGAAACTATTAAAGGTAGTGCTGATGTTGAAGGTCGATATGTTAAGCAATCTGGTGGATCAGGGCAATATGGTATTGTAAATATAAAATTTGAACCAAGCAAAGAATCTTTCGAATTTGTCGATGATATATTTGGAGGAGCAGTTCCAACAAACTTTATACCTGCTGTTCAAAAAGGATTAGAAGACGCTATGAAAACAGGAGTACTAGCAGGTTTTCCTGTCATAGGAATAAGAGCAACTTTGCATGATGGTAAATATCATCCAGTTGATTCTAGTGAATTAGCTTTCAAAATGGCGGCTTCATTTGCTTTCAAGGATGGGTGTAGGGCTGCTAAACCAACAATATTAGAGCCAATAATGGAAATTGTAGTAGTAGCTCCTAATGATTATGTAGGAGATATTATGGGAGATTTAAGCAAACGCAGGGGTTTGATAATGGGAATTGAACCTATTGGAGATGAGCAATATATTACTGCAGAGTGTCCACAAGTTGAGCTTCAAAAATATATTATAGATTTAAAAACTATGACTCAGGGGCAAGCAACATTTACGATGAAGTTTTTAAGATATGATGAGGTTCCTGGTAATTTAATTGATAAAATAATTAAAGAAAATAAAGTAGAACAATAAAGTATATTTAAAGTGAACGAGTAAAAACGTTCACTTTTTTATTTAATGAATGTATAATTATTATTAGATAATTGGAGGGAAAAAAACTATGGAGTTTAAAGAATTATTAAATAAATATGCAAAATTGATTGTAAATGTTGGAGTCAATATTCAAAAAGGACAAATGCTAGTAGTTAATGGAAGTGTAACATCTATGGACTTAGCAAGAGAGATTGCACTAGAAGCTTATAAAGCTGGGGCTAGCAAAGTTCAAGTTAAATATAATGATGATATTCTTGCTAGATATGCTTTATTATATCAAGCTGATGAGACACTAAAAGAAGTTCCTGAATGGTTTATTGATGAAAGGTTGTATGCTATTGAAAAAGGTGCTGCAATGGTTTCAATAACATCACCAAATCCTAAGGCGATGGAAGGGGTTAATCCTGAGAAAATGAAAATCTCTCAACAAGCTGTTCAAGCACATCCAAAATTTCAAGATATTATGGCCTATACAATGGGAAATCGTGGACAATGGTGTGTAGTAGCAATGCCAAGTGATGAATGGGCTAAAAAAGTATTCCCTTCTTTACCTATAAAAGAAGCATATGAAAGACTTTGGTTAGCAATTTTAAAGGCAAGTCGTGTTAGTGAAGATAACAACCCAGTTACAGCATGGGAAGAACACAATGGTAATATAAGTAGAAGAAGTAAAATAATGAATGAGCACAATTTTAAGAGTCTTCATTATAAAAATTCTTTAGGAACAGACCTTGATATTGAGCTTGTAAATAATCATATTTGGGCCGGCGGGAGTGAGCACACTACTAAAGGAATTATTTTTAATCCAAATATTCCAACAGAAGAAGTATTCACGATGCCATTAAAAACTGGAGTTAATGGAAAAGTATTTTCAACTAAACCACTATTTTATAACGGAAAATTAATTGAAGATTTTTGGTTTGAATTTAAAAATGGTAAAGTGATAGATTTTGGAGCAAAAAAAGAATATGAAACCTTGAAGACCTTGGTAGAAAATGACCCAGGTAGTAGTTATCTTGGAGAGGTTGCTTTAGTTCAATATGATTCTCCTATTTCAAATAGTGGAATTCTATTTTATAATACTCTATTTGATGAAAATGCTTCATGCCACTTAGCATTAGGGAATGCCTATCCAATGAATGTAAAAGGTGGAATATCAATGAGTCGCGATCAACTTAAAGAAGCGGGAGCAAATTCTTCATTCACTCATGTTGACTTTATGATTGGAAATAAAGATTTAGATATAGTTGGTACTAAACACGATGGTAGCAAAGTTCAAATATTTAAAAACGGAAATTTTGTTTTTTAGTTAGGGGTTTATTAATAAAGGAGGAAAAATCCAATGTTAAAATTTAATAAGAAGTTTGTAGACATAGGTAAGGAAAAAATAGCTTATCTTGAAGAGGGTGAAGGAAAAGAAATATTACTTTTAATACATGGAAACATGTCATCTTCAGTTCATTATTTACCAATGATTGAAAGATTGAAAAATCAATATAAAATAATTGCACCAGATTTGAGAGGATTTGGTGATTCAACTTATAATAATGCTTTCAATTCAATTCATGAATTAGCAGATGATGTAATTTTATTTTTAAAAAAATTAGGAATAGATAAAGCATATGTTGCAGGTTGGTCAACAGGAGGAGCAGTTGCTCAAGTTATGGCGGCAAAAGCACCAGATGTAGTTAAGAAAATTGTACTTATTGAATCATGCTCTCCTAAAGGATATCCAGTATTTAAAAAGGATGAAAAGAATCAGATTATTCTTGGTAAAGTATATGAAAGCAAGCAGGAAATGGCCAAAGATCCAGTACAAATTGCTCCTGCAGTAGCAACAATAGAAAATAAAAATTTTGATTTCATGGATTATTTATGGAATGTTGCTATATATACAGCTGGGAATAAACCAACTCCAGAAGATAACAAGATTTATATAGAAGAGACTTTTAAGGAAAGGTGTTTAGTTGATACTGATTGGGCACTAACAACATTTAATATTACAAATGAGCCTGGATTTCAAACACAAGGTGATGGATTAGTAGATAAAATAGTGGCACCAATTTTAATAATTTGGGGTGAAAAAGATATAACTGTTAACAAATATATGTTTGATGAAACAGCAAGAATTTTTTCTAAGGCAGCAAAAATTGTAAATCCAGATTCTGGACATTCACCTTTGGTAGATATACCAGATAAATTATCAAAAGACATTGCAGACTTTTGTAAATAATCGAAATCTATCTTAATAAAAAGCTCCTCATTAAATGAGGGGTTTTTATTTATAAATAATATACTTAATCTAGTATTTATAGTATAAAAATGCTAAAATGTTAAAACTGGAGAGTGATTTTTTTATGGCAAATAAAACTTTTTATATTACAACCCCAATATATTACACAAGTGGGAATTTACATATAGGTAATGCCTATACGACAATAGTGTGTGATTCTATAGCTCGTTATAAAAAAATGTTAGGATATGATGTTTATTTTTTAACAGGGACAGATGAACATGGAGAAAAAGTTCAAAAGAAAGCTGAACAAGAAGGCAAAACCCCTCAACAATTTGTTGATGATTTAGTAATAGGAATAAAAGATTTATGGAAAAGACTAAATATAGATTATGATAAATTTATTAGAACAACTGATGATTATCACGAAGAAAGTGTATCTAAAATATTTTCTTATTTACTAAAAAAAGGCGATATATATAAAGGAGAATATAAAGGATGGTATTGTACTCCTTGTGAGGCATTTTGGACTGAGAGTCAATTAAAAGAAGGACATCTTTGTCCAGATTGTGGAAGACCTGTTCACGAAGCTAAAGAAGAAGCATATTTTTTTAAAATGTCAAAATATGCAGAAAAATTAGTACAATATTATGATAACAATCCAGAATTTATTGAACCAGAATCTAGAAAAAATGAAATGATAAATACTTTTATAAAACCAGGATTGGAAGATCTTTGTGTATCAAGAACTTCTTTTGATTGGGGCATAAAAGTAAAAGAAGATCCTAAGCATGTTATTTATGTGTGGATAGATGCTTTGAGTAATTATATTACAGCTTTAGGATATAATACTAATGATACAAAACTATTTGATAAATTTTGGCATAATGATGAAGATCATGAAATATTGCATGTTGTTGGCAAAGAAATAATGCGTTTCCATGTAATATACTGGCCAATAATACTTTTAGCATTAGGACTACCTTTACCAACCAAAGTTTTTGGACATGGATGGATTGTAATGAAGGGTGGGAAAATGGCAAAATCAGTAGGTAATGTTGTTTATCCTGATACTATAATAAATAGATATGGTCTTGATGCATTAAGATATTTTTCAGTTTCTTGTATACCTTTTGGACAAGATGGATTATTTACTCCAGAAATTTTTGTAGATAATTTTAATAATGATTTAGTAAATAATTACGGGAACTTATTAAGTAGAACAATAACAATGGTTGAAAAATATTTTTCAAGCAAAGTTCCTAGTTATAAAGGACATGTTACAAAATATGATGAACAACTAGAAAAAGATATGATTGAAACAAAAAGAATATATGAACAAAAGATGGATAAGTTTTATGTTAATGAAGCAATAAGAGAAGTATTTAATCTTTTATCTAAAGCCAATAAATATATTGATGATACTGAACCTTGGGTGCTTGCAAAAGATGAAAGTAAAAATGATGAATTAGCCTCAGTTTTAAATCACTTAGTTTTAGTTCTTAAAGAATCAACAATAATGCTAAGTTGTTTCCTTGTTGAAACATCTTATAAAGCTTTAGAACAACTTGGAATAACTAATGATTCATATAGTAATATTTTAGATTTTAAAGGTGTAGATAATGTGAAAGTTAATAAAAAAGATAATTTATTTCCAAGATTAAATCCTAAAATAGAAATAGAATATCTAAATTCAAAATGAAATAAGGAATGGTTAATGAAAAGAATAATTATAGTAGGAGGAGGACATGCTGGAATAGAAGCAACTTTAGCAGTAGCTAGGTTGGGTTTTAAGGCTACCCTAATTACACTAGATATAAATAATATTGGAAGTATGCCCTGCAATCCTTCAATTGGGGGGCCAGCAAAAGGTGTTGTTGTTAGAGAAATAGATGCTCTAGGTGGAGAAATGGCAAAGGCAACAGATGCAACATATTTACAAATGAAAATGCTTAATACAGCAAAAGGACCTGGAGTTCAGTGCTTAAGAGCTCAGTCTGATAAAATTGAATATGCTAGATATATGCAAAGAAAACTTATGTCTACTAAAAATGTAGAAATAATTGAAAAGATGGCTGTAGAATTAATTGTTGAAAACCAAAAATGTATTGGAGTTATGATAGAAAATGGTGATAGATTATTTTCTGATGCAGTTATATTAACAACTGGAACATATTTGAATGGAAAGATTTTGAGGGGTCATGACTTTTTTAAAGAAGGGCCAGATCATCAAAGGTCTGCTGTTGGCTTAAGTGAGAGTTTAAGAAAAAATGGATTTGAAATAATGAGGCTTAAAACAGGGACACCTCCTAGAATAAAAAAAGATTCTGTAGATTATTCTAATATGGAAGTTCAACCAGGAACCCCAGGAGAGTTGGCTTTTTCATATTCAACAAAAACATTTATACCTTTAGAAAAACAGCATATATGTTATTTAATACATACAACACCATTGACACATAATCTTATAAAAGAAAACCTAAAAGAATCAGCAATGTATGGAGGAATGGTAGAGGGGGTCGGGCCAAGATATTGCCCTTCAATTGAAGATAAGATAGTGAAATTTGCTGACAAAGAAAGACATCAACTATTCATTGAGCCAGAGTCTATTCATCTTGATACGATATATTTACAAGGATTTTCTACCTCCATGCCAGTAGAAATTCAAGATAAAATGATTCGTTCTTTGCCTGGATTTGCTAATTGTGAAGTTGTTAAATATGCATATGCAATAGAATATGACGCAATAAGTCCATTACAACTAAAATTAAGTTTAGAAACAAAGCTTATTGAAAATCTTTTTTGTGCTGGGCAAATTAATGGCACATCAGGATATGAAGAGGCTGCAGGTCAAGGATTGATTGCTGGAATTAATGCTGTTCAGAAATTAAATAGTAAAAAGCCATTAATTCTTAGAAGAGATGAAGCATACATTGGATTAATGATAGATGATTTAGTAATAAAAGGAACTCAAGAACCATATAGACTTTTAACTTCAAGATCAGAATATCGTCTTTTGTTAAGACACGATAATGCAGATATAAGATTAAAAAAATATGGGCATGATTTAGGTCTTATAAGCGATGACGATTATAAAGAATTTAATAAAAAGATAGAATTGATAGATGAACTAATAAAGAAACTAAAAGAAGAGAAATTTAACCAAAATCATAAAATAAATGAATATTTAGAAAAAGTAACCGGGGCAAGATTAACAAATGCAGTAAGTGCATATGATATTATTAAAAGACCCCATATAAACCTTGAGGATGTTTTGAATTACATGAATATTGATAAAAAATATTCTAAAGAAATACATCAACAGGTAGAAATATTCATAAAATATGAAGGATATATAAAGAAACAAGTTGAAGAAGCAAAGGAAAGAGAGCATTTAGAAAAATATCAAATAGATGAAAATATTGATTATGATAAAATAGATAATTTAGCAATTGAAGCTAGACAGAAATTAAAAAAGATAAGACCAATGACAATAGGACAAGCATCAAGAATATCAGGAGTTAACCCCTCAGATATCGGTATTCTTTTAATGAATTTAAAAATTAGAGGAAAGAAATAATGGATATTTTGGATTTTAAAAAAATACTTAAAGAAAAAGGATTAGAACTCAATAAAAGTAAAGAAGAAAAATTTTTGCTTTATTATAATTTTTTGGTGCAAGAAAATAACAAATATAATTTAACTTCTTTAGTTTCTTTTGATGATGTTTTTGAAAAGCATTTTTATGATAGTTTATCTATAATGTTTAATTACAATATAAGTGATTTGAAAGTCCTAGATGTCGGTTCTGGAGCAGGATTTCCTTCTATGCCTTTAAAGATATTTAATGAGTCTATAAAATTAGATATTTTGGATTCTACAAGCAAAAAAATGTTATTTATAGAACAATTGGCTAAACGATTAAAATTAGACGGTGTTAAAACAATTATTTCACGTGCAGAAGAATATAAAGATAAAAAATATGATTTAGTGCTAACAAGAGGAGTAGCAAAGTTGAATGTCTTATTAGAAATTATTGCTGATTTAATTAAAGATGATGCAATTTTTGTAGCAATGAAAGGATCTTCTTATAAAGATGAGTTGAATGAATCTCAAAATGCTATGAAGATATTAGGATTTATTTTACAGGATATTCAAGAAGTTAAACTTCCCTTTTCAAATATAATTCATTATAATTTATTTTTTAAAAAGGTAAACAAACATGATAGAATATATCCAAGAAGTTATGCAAAAATAAAAGCGCATCCCTTATAGGAAGTGATGAAAATGGGAAGAGTTATTGCGATTTGTAATCAAAAAGGTGGAGTTGGTAAAACAACCACCGCTGTTAATCTTGCTGCAGGGTTAGCATATTATGGTAGAAAAGTTTTAATAATAGATATTGATCCCCAGAGCAATTCTTCTAGAGGGGTTGGGTTTGATGCATCGTTATCTAATAATACAATATATGAAGTTTTTACTAAAGAATGCAATATTAAAGATGCTATTCTTCAGACTGCTCTTCCAAAGATGTTTTTATTATCTGGTTCTTTGAATATGGCTGGAGCTGAATTGGATTTGTATAAATACCCCAATGCTACAATGCTTTTGAAAGAGGTCATAAAAGAAATAAAAAATGATTATAATTATATTCTTATAGATTGTCCGCCTTCTTTAGGATTATTAAATGTTAATGCTTTAAATGCAGCAAATACAGTTTTAATTCCAATGCAGTGTGAATATTATTCAATGGAGGGGTTAGTAATGTTGCTGAATACCATTAGAAAAATTCAGCAAACTTCAAATAAAGATATACAAATAGAAGGGATTCTTTTAACAATGTGTGATTTTAGAACTAAATTTGCTGTAGAGGTGCAACAAGATGTTAGACAAACTTTTAAAGACAAAGTTTATAAAATAGGAATACCTCGTAATATTAAACTTGTAGAGGCATCTTCAAGAGGAAAAAGTATTTTGGAATATGATATTCAGGCCTCAGGAGCTAAAGCATATTTAGAAATAGCAAAGGAGGTTATAAAAAGTGAAAGAAAGCAAAAATGAATTTAAAAAACTTGGCAAGAATTTAGAACAACTTTTAAAATCAGAACTTCCAAATCAAATAGAATTATTACAAAAAGATTCTAGCAGAGCTCGAAGTTATGTTGATATAGATTTAGTTTCTCCAAATCCCTATCAACCTAGAGTAATGTTTAATAAAGACAAACTTCAAGAATTAGCAAACTCAATTAAAGAACAAGGTATTCTAACACCTATTTTACTTAGACAGTCTGAAAGCGGATATGAAATAGTTGCAGGTGAAAGAAGATATCGAGCAGCTTTAATGATAGGATTAAAAGAAATTCCAGCAATTGTTGAAGAATTCGATAATGAGCAAATGATGGAAATTGCACTTATAGAAAATATTCAAAGAGAAGATTTAAATGTTATTGAGGAAGCTCAAGCATACATAAATTTGCAAAAATCTTTAAAAATAACTCAAGAGGAATTAGCAAAAAAACTTGGTAAAACTCGTCCTTATATTGCTAATGTATTGCGCCTATTAACACTACCTTCAGAAGTTCAAAAAGAAATTGCTGAAGATCAAATAAGTATGAGTCATGCTCGTTCACTTGTTGGTCTAAATAAAGATGATATGTTGGAATTATTGAGTGATATAAAAAGAAATAAATTAAATGTCAGAGAAACAGAACAAAGAGTAAATGCTATAAAAAAACACGAGAAGAACAAATATATAAAAGAAGAGCAAATGCTTAAAGATTATTTTAAAAAGAAAGTATCAATAAGTAATAAGTCTATAAAAATAAAATTTTCTAACTCAAGTGAACTAGAAGATATAATTGAAGCAATTATTAAAAAGTAAGTGGTGATATTTTGGAAAGATTACAAAAAGTTATAGCAAATTCAGGTTTTTGTTCTAGAAGAAAAGCCGAGAATTTAATTGTAGAAGGAAAAGTAAAAGTTAATGATGAGATTGTAACTAAACTTGGAACAACAGTTGATGAAAACGCTATTATTGAAGTTGATGGAAAACAAATTAATTTTGAAGAGAAGGTTTACTATATTTTAAATAAACCAAGAAATTGTGTATCTACTGTAAAAGATGATAGAGGAAGACCGACTGTTATGGATTATATTAGAAATGTTGATAAGAGAGTTTATCCAATAGGAAGGTTAGATTTTGATACAACTGGCGTTTTATTGTTTACTAACGATGGAGATTTAACAAATAAATTAACACATCCTAAAAATGAAATAGACAAAGTTTATATTGCAAGTGTTGCCGGCAAGGTTGATGAAAATAGACTTGAAACTTTAAGAAATGGGATAAACATAGAAGACTATAAAACTAGCAAGGCAAGTGTTGATTTTTTAAAATATAATAGTAAACAAAATAGATCAATTATTTCTCTTAAGATACATGAAGGTAAAAATCGTCAAATAAAAAAGATGTTTGAAGCTATAGGATATGAAGTAATTAAATTAAATCGTGAGTCTTTTGGAGGAATTGTTGCCAATGGATTAAAAGAAGGACAATTTAGAAAACTAACAATTGATGAAATAAAAAAATTAAAAGATTTATAAATAAAAAAGGGGGTATTTGTATGAAACTATATGTTGGCTTAGGAAATCCTGGTCCAGAATATAAATATACTAGACACAATATAGGGTTTATGATTATAGATACTCTTTTAGGAAAACTTAACATTAGTCCTAATGAGCAAAAAGCTCAATTTAAAGGTTTGGTTTGCAAGACTAAGATAAATAATGAGGATATATTTATTTTTAAGCCCTTAACTTTTATGAATTTATCAGGACAAGCAGTAAAAGAGATAGTGAATTATTATAAAATACCGATTGAAGATATTGTTGTTATTCATGATGATATGGATTTTGAACTTGGTAAGTTCAAATTAAAAGAAAAAGGCAGTGAAGCCGGACATAATGGTATTAAAGATATTATTCAAAAATTAGGAACACAAGAATTTAAAAGAATAAGAATTGGTATTGGAAGAACAACATTAGCAAATAAAGCAAATTATGTTCTAGGAAAACTTAATAATGAAGAAATGGAAATAATAAAAGATATTGCATTTACAATAGTAGATGCCCTTATAGATTTTACAAAAATAGATTTTAATAAGTTAATGACAAAGTACAATAAGAGGGATAATAATGAAAGCAATTCTTGACCTTATTGGAAAGAAAAAAGTAGTAGATGCTTTTCTACAAGGAAAAGGCAAAACTATAATTTGTAGTGAAAATGAAGAAGAAGCATTAGTTATTGCTAGTGCTTTTGCTCATGGAGATAAAACAATTGTTGTTGTAAAAAATAGTCTTTATGCAGCACAAAGATTATACGATAGATTAATAAATCTTTTAAATAATGATGATTCTTGTCTTTTTTTCCCAAGTGATGAATCATTTAGAATAGAGGCAATTGCGAGTTCAAAGGAATTGTTAGCACAAAGAGTATATGTTCTTAATAAATTAATTGAAAAAGAAAAAACAATTGTTATAACTCATACTGCAGCAATAGTTCGTTATATTCCTCCCAAACAAGAATTTATTGATAATATCAAAAATATTAAATTAAATAGTGAAATGGATATTAATCAACTATGTAATTTTCTTTCAAATTGTGGGTATGAAAAAGTTAATATGATTGAACACTCTTTACAATATGCTCAAAGAGGAGGAGTTCTAGATATTTTTAGTCTTAATTATGATAATCCAATAAGGATAGAGTTTTTTGGAAATAATGTTGATAGTTTGAGATTTTTTGACTTAGATACTCAAAAAACAATAGAAATTACAAAAGAAGTAAAAATAATTCCTGCAACAGATTTAATTGCATCAGAATCAACTTTATTTAATAAAATAAATGGTTTGATAAATAATCCAGATATTTTAGAAATCCAAAAAGAGGATTTAAAAGAATTATTAGATACAAGAAACTATTCTTTGTTATATAAGTATTATAAATTATTACAAAACAATCCAGAATCATTAATAAATTATTTTTCCAAAGATGCAATATTAATAGTATCCAATTATGATTATATAAAAGAAAATTATAATATTTTGCTTAAGGAGACTTTTGAATATTTAGAAGAAGAAAATAATATTAATTTAAAGTTACACCATGAGTTAAGTGAAATTTTAAATTTATTAAATTCAAAAACATATTTGAATGAATTCAAGAAAAAAGATAGTGATATATATAGTGGAATAACAAGCGTTGAAAGTTCTAATGGTAATTCAATAGTAGCAAGACAAATTATTGAGAATTATTTAAAAAACAATAAAGTTGTTTTATGTTTAGAAAATAAAAATCAAATAGATTACATAAAATCATGGGTAAAAGAATGGGGACTTGATTTAAAATATATAGATTATAATGTATTGCCTAAAAATAAATTAAATTATACTGAATTTGTTTTAAAAGAAGGGTTTTATATTAAAGAAGATTCATTAGTTTATATAAGTGCTAGAGAACTTTTTGGCAATGGTGGAGTAAGTTATAGGAGTATTTCTCGTTATAAACAAGGGATACCTTTACAATCTTATGAGAATTTAAAAATTGGTGATTATGTCATTCATGAAACTCATGGTATAGGCAAATTTTTGGGAATAGAAACAATAGAAATGGATGGTATACATAGAGACTACTTGCATATAGGATATAAAGGCAATGATGTTCTTTATGTTCCATTAGAGCAATTTAGATTAATTCGTAAATTTGTTTCTAAAGAGGGAATAGAACCTAAATTGAATAAATTGGGTGGCGAAGAATGGCAAAAAACAAAAAGCAGAATAAAAGGTAGAATTGCTGATATTGCCGATAGATTAATGAATTTATATTCTGAAAGAGTTAATAATACTGGGTTTGCATTTGGGAAAGACGATGAATGGCAAAAAGAATTTGAAAATTCTTTTCCATTTGAACTTACCCCAGATCAAAAGCGCTCTGTGGTGGAAATAAAAAAAGATATGGAAAGTCCTTATCCAATGGATAGATTACTATGTGGTGATGTGGGCTTTGGTAAAACAGAAGTAGCATTTATAGCCTCTTTTAAAGCAATAATGAGTGGGAAACAAGTTGCGTTATTATGCCCTACTACATTGTTGTCTTATCAACATTATGAAAATGCTAAACAAAGATTTCAAAATTTTCCAATAAATGTTGGAATATTAAATCGCTTCATAAGTTTAAGAGAACAAAATAAATATTTAAGAGAGTTGGAAAATGGCTCAATGCATTTTGTTGTGGGAACTCACCGACTTTTGTCTAATGACATTAAATTTAAAGATTTGGGATTGCTTATTGTTGATGAAGAACAAAGATTTGGAGTTGAGCATAAGGAAAAAATAAAAGAATTGAAGAAATCAGTGGATGTATTAACTTTATCTGCAACTCCAATTCCAAGGACACTTCAAATGGCTCTTATTGGAGTAAGAAGTTTATCCCAGATTGATACACCTCCTTTGCAAAGAATGCCAATTCAAACATATGTAATTGAAAAAAACAGTAAATTAATAAAGGAAATAATTGAAAGAGAACTTGCAAGAGAAGGACAAGTATTTTATTTGTATAACAAAATTTCTAATATATATTCAGTGGCAAAAGACATAGAAAGTAGAATTAGAGGAGCAAAAGTCATAGTAATTCATGGAAGAATGAGTAAGGAAGATACTGAAGAAGCAATGTATAGATTTAATAATAAAGAAGCAAATGTAATGGTTTGTACAACAATAATTGAAAATGGTATAGATATTCCAAATGCTAATACAATAATAATTGAAGATGCAGATCATTTTGGACTTAGTCAGCTTTATCAAATAAAAGGAAGAGTTGGTAGAGGAGATAGATTAGCATATGCATACTTGCTTTATAGGCCACAAAAACAATTAAGTGAAATAGCTACAAAAAGGCTAAGGGCAATAAAAGAGTTTGCAGAACTTGGTAGTGGATATAGAATAGCCATGAGAGACTTATCTATAAGAGGAGCCGGAGATATTTTGGGAGCAGAACAATCTGGTTTTATAGACATGGTGGGTATTGATATGTATATCAGACTTTTACACGAAGCAATTGAAGAAAGAAAAACAGGAATCAAAACACCAGAACCCGAAATTAATAATCCAATTGCCATTGATGCTTATATAAATAAAGAATTTACTAATGATGATATGGATAAGATAAATCTTTATCAAAAAATTGATGAAGCAAAGAATTTAAAAGAATTAAAAGATTTAGAAGATGAAATGACGGATATATATGGTAAACTTCCGACTAATGTAAAATTGTTATTAGAAAAGCGAAGGTTAGAAATTCTTAAATCTAATGATATTGTTGAGAGTAGTCAAGATAGTAAAGAATATTATGAGATAACATTCAGTTCAAAAGTTATGGATATAAATGGTGTTGGTATTTTTCTTTTCAAAATTACTCAAGAAATATCTAGAAATATAAATTTAACATTTAGAAATAAAAAAATAAAAATGAAGTTATATAAAAAAGACAAAATGTGGTTAAATAATTTAATAATTATATTAGAAAAAATTAAATCTTATGTTAAAAACCAAGACAATTAAGTCTTGGTTTTTTTATTAAATTATTATTTTTAAGATTTATGAAATTGAATTGTTAATTAAAATCAATTACTACAGATCCATTACTTGTTTCTATATCTACAATTTTTGTTGCATCATTTTCAATTATTACTTCATCTCCAAAACGTGAATTTCCAATTTCAATAGAACCATTAGAAGTCTTGGCATAAAGTTTATAATCTTCAATTTCACCCAATATTGATACTTCAACTCTAGAATTGCTTGTTGTTAGTTGCATAATGTCAATTTCATTACTACTACCATTAATTCTACCATTAGAAGTTTCAGCAATAATCTTATTTGCAGTATTATAGTAATATTCTATACTTGAGTTAGAAGTCTCAGCAGTTATTTCATTTGCTTTAACATGACTTATAATTATATTTCCATTTGAAGATTCTGCTACAAGTTCGGGACAGTTTGTATCTGAAACAGTTACATCGCTATTGCTTGTTTCAACATGTAATACCCCCTCTAAACAAGAAGTGTTATGAATAGTTACATCTCCATTGCTGCTTTGGAAAAAGCAATTAGTTGCTATAAAATCTTTAGCATTTATTTTAGCATTAGAAGTTTTTAACTCAATTTTTTCCATTGTATTTTCTAATGATGTATTAATTGAAGCATTGCTTGCTATACCAATAAGTTTTCCATTAAAGCTTGCTGGAATTTTCAATATAACTTTATCATGATTTTGAAATCCCCAGTTAAAAAATGATAAAACCTTTTTTTGTTTTTGCATAAGAGATAACTCTCCGTCTTTAAAACTATAAGTTGTGTTTAAAAATTTGGATTCTGTATAGTCTAGATAATAATTTTCATCTTCGCTAGCAGTTATTTCTATTGCTCTATTATCTATTTCTAAGTATATTTTATTAACTTCCTCATTGATTATTTTATTCATAGTATTACCTTCCTCCGTAATTGTTGGGAACCCTTTAAAATCAAATGATGACCATATTGCAACTCCAATTGCTGCTAATAGTAAGATACTACTCCATATTATCTTTTTCATCGTCAATATCATCCTCTTCATCATCATCGTCATCAATATCATTAACTTCTTGATGTTTTTTACTATTTCTATCTTTTCCAAAAGAAATTAATGAATAATATAATGGTATAGTTGCAAATATTACCCAGCCAGGATGCCACCAATTATAATAAAATCCAAGGATGAAAAATACAATTGTCACAAGAACTGGATAAGCAAATATTAATGCTGATTTTTTTGCAATTGCTTCAACTAGTGTGTAGTATAAAGGGATTGTTAAAAACAATAACCAACCAGGGTGCCACCAGTTAAATAAACTACCAAGAATTAGGTAGATTATAATTACAAAAATTGGGTATGGGAATTTATGCATTTTAGAAACTTTTCTTTTTTGTCTTTGACTAAATCTTGGGACATATGTCGTTCCTTTCCCATTTATAATCATGCATTTATCCCCTTTTATAATTTGTATTTTTTCATCAGCTCTTTTTTTAGCACTTTTGGCTATTTCTTCGATTGTTTCATCGGTATTTAATATTTCATCTAAAGATACATTGTAAATCTTTGCTAGGCATATTAAATTATCTGTGTCAGGCGATGATTCTGCGCGCTCCCATTTGGATACAGATTGTCTGCTAATTCCTAATTTGTTAGCAAGCTCTTCTTGGCTAAGACCAGCTTTTTTTCTAAGTTCTAATAATCTATTTGCAATTTCAATGTTCATAGATTACACCTCCTTGTTTTGCAATCAAATATTATCATTAAAATACTTGGTTGCACTATCTATTGTAGTTTGAAAATTGACAACTATTGGTTGCAATTTACTAAATTATACACTTTTTAAAAGATTTAATGAAAAAAAAGAATGAAATAAATCATTCTTTTATGGATTATTTAATATTTCAACAATTTCTTGGATAAAAGAATTTATTTCTTCTTTTAAAGACAAATAATTCATATGCAATGGATTGTTGTAATAATCATTTTTTAAACATTCATATTTTTTTAATATAGAGTTATATTTATCATCATCATTGTTGTTTAATGAGTGTACCATTTCCATTTGATAATTTTTGAGTTTTTCTTCATATTTTTCTAACTCATCATTTTTTTTAATGTCTTTAGAAAGAATATTAAATTCTTTTACTAAAGGGTAATGTGAAATTAAGTTTCGTAATTCCTCTATTATCAATTTTGTTTTTTTATCCAATTGCTTCACCTTCTAATGTGAAAGATTTTGCTTTTTTAATTTTTACTTTTACTATTTTAGAAATCATATTAGGATTACCTACAAAATTTACAAGTTTATTATTTTCGCTGTATCCAGAAAAAATATTAGGATTTCTTTTTGAAGGGCCTTCAACTAACACTTTTAGTATTTTCCCCTCATATTCTTTATTTCTATCTAAAGCATGTTTGTTTACTATATCAAGTAATCTATTAAAGCGTTCGTGTTTTTCTTTGTTAGAGACATCGTCTTTCATTTTTGCAGCAGGTGTCCCTGATCTTGGAGAATATATAAAAGTAAAGGCACCATCATACTTTAGCTCATCAACAATTTTTAGAGTATTTTCAAATTGCTCTAGGGTTTCTCCTGGAAATCCAACAATTATATCAGTAGTAATACATACTCCTTCAATCTTATTTCTAATTTCTTTGTATAAATCCACATATTCTTTTATTGTATATCTTCTTGCCATTTTTCTTAATATATCATCATCTCCACTTTGTAATGGGAGATGGACATAGGGCATGATGTTTTTATTGTTGGCAATAGCATTAATCATTTCTTTGGTAAAGTTCCAAGGATGAGATGTTGTAAAGCGTATTCTATCAATATTAGTTTTGGCAACTTCATTTAGCAAATCAGCAAAATTATATCCTAGATTCAAGTCGTTACCATAAGCGTTAACATTTTGTCCTAGTAAGGTTATTTCCTTATATCCTGATTTTTTTAAATCATTAACTTCTTGGAGTATATCTTCCATCAATCGGCTGCGTTCTTTGCCTCTTGTATAAGGGACAATGCAATAGGTGCAAAATTTATCACAACCATACATAATATTTACCCAAGCTTTAAGATTGTTTTCTCTTTTAGAAGGAAGATTTTCATAGACTTCCCCCTCTTTAGAATATACTTCAACAACCCTTGCTTTATCAAAATAGGCATTATCAATTAAGGCTGGTATATTATTAATATTATGAGTACCAAAAATGAGGTCAACTTGAGGATATTTTTTTAATATTTTTTCAACAATATCATCTTGTTGGACCATGCATCCACAAATTCCAAAAATGAAATCCGGATTATCATTTTTTATTTTTTTAAGTCCTCCCATTGTTCCAAAGACTTTTTCTTCAGCATTTTCTCTTACAGCACATGTGTTTAAAATAACTAAATCCGCTTTTTCAGGATTAGATTCAAACTTGTATCCTATTTCTTCTAGTATACCCGATATAATTTCTCCATCTCTTTCATTTGCTTGACAACCAAAAGTTCTAACACAATATGTTTTATTAATAGCAATTTGTTTGAGTCGATCGGGAATAACTACATCTTTCCTAATGATTTCAACTCTCTTTTTAGTTCTTTTGGCGGCATTTTTAATAGATGGTTTAATAAAGTATTTTTCGTAATTCTTATTCATTTATTCTCCTATGATAATTTATTAAAGAATGTATCATCATTCTTTTTAAAATATTTTGTGATAATTATTATAGCAACTATTCCTAATAATGTGATAAATAACGATAAAATGTATCCAGAATAAGGAATATTGGCTTTATTAAGTAAGAACCCAAGAGCAACTAGTATTCCAACTATACCCCAGACACCAAATAGATAGAACATGGAGTTTAAGTTTGACTTAACGGCTTGCGTTTCATTCACCCAGTTTAGTTTTGGATTTTTTGCATCAATGATAAATCCTAAATAGTTTAAAACCAAAAATGAAGGCACTATTGGAAGTATTAAAGCAACCATGTCTAAAACACTTATAATTTTAAAAGCACCAAGAGCTATAGCAATTAATAAGGCAGGGCCAATACCCAAAACATTTCCCCAAAAAGTCTTAATGTTTACAGTTGTTAATGTGTTGCAAGGTATATATTTTACAAATGAGGCTGATTTTCCCATTCTAGATGCTGCAGTTGAAGATATTAAATTAACACTTGTTAAAAATAACAAAATTCCAAAAAACACCAAGAATCCTAATGGAGAACTAAGTGTTAATCCTAATGAGGATAGTACTTCCATAATTTGATTCATGTTAATACTTTCTCCTGCAGCGCCAAGACTAAAGACCATAGATACTATCATTATTAATGGGACAAGAATTATTACAAATATTAAATTTAAAAAATAAATAGGACTTCTTACCATGAGTTTCCATTCAACAATAACAGAACTTTTGAAAAGTCCTTTTGTTTTGGATTTTTGTAGTACAGTTTCGTTGCTTTTCTTTTTCTTTCTTTTTGCTCCCTTTTCATCAGAGCCTTTAATAGATTTAAAGTAAATTGGACTTGCAATAAATATTACAATTACAAAAACAGCAATGGAAGCTACAATATATATTAAAATATTAAGTAATTGTAACCAAACACTAGAAGATGTAAGAGCATTAATAGCTGGTATTAATTGTGGTAAAAACTTTACCAATACCCCAGCGTAACCATCAACAATTGCCCTTATATTTTCCGCAAGTTGAGAAGGATCAATTTCTACACTCATAAAAGCTTTTTGAAATATGAAGTTAAAACCAAGAGCAATAACAAGAGTCAATCCCATTGAAATATAGGTAAAAAGATCTCTGTGTTTTGTTAAGTTTGAATATTGTAATATTAAAACTAAAATCAAAAGCAAAACAGAAAGGGGAATAACAGGCAATAATAATATTTCTATTAAAGAAATAATATAAAAGAGTATCCCAGCGCCCGTTGCTATACCATAGCCAATAAATGCAGGGATTATAAACATTGCAATAATTAAATAAGTATAAAGTATAATATTCAAAAATCTAGCGACAATAATCTCTCTAGGTTTTAAGGGCATGGATAGCAAAACAGCATTGTCGGTAGACAAAAATAAGACACTTATTACTGTAAATATTGAAATTACTAATAAAGCTATAGTTGCTATTGGTAAAATTATATAAAATAGGCCATCAGCAATACCTAGTGGCAATAAAGCAGTTGTCATTTCTTTCATAGCTATTCCTAAAGGAACGCACACAGAAGAAACAATCAAAACAATCATTACTGCATAAAGTAAAAATTTACTTTTACCATTTAATGCTTTGCGATTTTTATTTAATGATAAAGGAGAGGAATTTGCAGAAAAATTTGATGCTGATTTTAGAAGTATTTTGGCAAGATGTAAAGTTTTACTCACCTTTTGTCATCTCCAAAAATATTTTTTCTAGTGAATCGCCAGGTTCAAATTTATTGCGCAATTCTTCCATTGTTCCATTAAAAATTAGTTTTCCTTTATTAATTATTCCTATTCTATCACATAGTTTTTCGGCAACTTCTAAGACGTGAGTGGAAAAGAAAACTGCATTTCCTTTTCTTGAGTGTTCTCTCATCATTTCTTTTAACAAAAAAGAAGACTTTGGATCTAATCCAGTCATTGGCTCATCAAGAATCCATACTTTTGGTTCATGAACTAAAGCACCCATTAATACTATTTTTTGTCTCATTCCATGAGAATAACTTTGTATTGTGTCTGTAAGGGCATCACTCATACCAAATTTTTCTGCTAAATCAATAATTCTTGTATCTCTTAGGTCTTTAGGTACATCGTAAATATCAGCCATAAAATTTAAGTATTCAACGCCTTTAAGTCTTAAAAACATATCGGGACTATCAGGAACAAATCCAAATTGTTTTTTTGCTTCAATTGGTTCTTTTGTTATATCAATATTATTGATCGTTATGTTTCCTGTATCAAATCCAGTAATTCCGGTCATCATTTTTATAGTAGTTGTTTTACCAGCCCCATTAGGACCAATAAACCCAAAAATTTCACCATCTCTAATTTCCAACGACAAATTGTCAACGGCCTTAAAATCAGATCCATAACTCTTTGTTGCATTGCTAATTAATATCATAAAATCACCTCCTTAAAATTATACCTACTTAGACAATAGTGGTCAACAAAATAAATAATATAAAAAGGGCATAGCCCTTTAGATAAAATATTTGCTATATTCCTTCGCTATAATCGGGAGAAATATAAATTCTTTTAATTGATAATGCTTTTCCAGTTTTATCATCAATTTCAAGAACGACGGCGTTGAGTTGACCTCTACCCATTTCAACATCAAACTTTGCAGGTAAACCCGTTCGGGTTTTAAAAATTATCTCTTCTTTTTTTGCACCAATTATCCCATCATATGGTCCGGTCATTCCTACATCACTAATGTAAGCAGTCCCATTTGGTAGTATTCTATTGTCCATTGTTTGAACATGAGTATGTGTACCTAAAACAGCACTTACTTTGCCATCAAAATTCCAAGCAAACGCCATTTTTTCTCCAGTTGCTTCTCCATGAAAATCAATTATATGAATCTTTTCTTCACATTTAGTCAATAATTCATCAAGAACATCAAAAGGGTTTTGAGGATTTAAGGCATTAATAAAAACTCTGCCAAGAATATTAGTTATTCTAAAAGAAATGTTATTAAAATCAAAGACCCTAGTGCCTAATCCTGTGGCACTAGGATGAATGTTTAGAGGCCTAATTAGTTTTGTGGCATTAACATAAAAATTATTTGATTGATTACAAGAGTTAAAATGGTTACCCAAAGTAATTGCATCAACCCCCATATTAATAAGAGAGTTGTAGGTATTAACTGATATACCTCTTCCATGAGCAGCATTTTCTCCATTTGCTATTACAAAATCTATATTATATTTATCCTTAATCTTTTCAAGATTATCAAATATCATTTGACGACCAATTTTTGAAACTACATCACCAATAAATAAAAATCTCATCAAATCATCTCTATTCTATTTTGCTATTTCATTTGCTCTAGTTTCTCTAATAACTGTAACTTTAATTTGACCAGGATATGTTAATTCATTTTCAATTTTTTCACGAATATCGCGAGCAAGTTTAAATGATTTAATATCATCAATTTTTTCTGGAACTACCATTACTCTAATTTCTCTACCAGCTTGTATTGCATAAGCACTTTGTACTCCGTCAAAACCTTTAGAAATTTCTTCAAGTTTTTCAATTCTTTGAATATACTTTTCTAAAGTTTCGCTTCTTGCACCAGGTCTTGCAGCACTTAAGGTGTCGGCAGCAGCAACTAAATTAGATATGATGTTATTTGCAGGAACATCACCATGGTGAGACTCTATTGCATTAATAACATATTTATGTTCACCATATTTTTTCGCTAAACGCACACCAATTTCAATATGACTTCCTTCAATTTCAAAGTCAACAGACTTACCAATATCGTGTAGTAATCCAGCTCTTCTTGCGAGATGTTGATCAACACCAAGTTCACTAGCCATAATCCCTGCAAGGAAGGCTACTTCTAGTGAATGTTGTAAAACATTTTGTCCATATGATGTTCGATATTTTAAACGACCAATATATTCAATTAGTTCATGGTTTATTTTTGATATTCCTAATTTAAATAAAGCTTCTTCTCCAGCTTTTTGAATAGATTCTTGAACTTCTATTTTTGATTTTTCAACAACCTCTTCAATTCTTCCTGGTTGAATTCTTCCGTCTTTAATTAAATATTCTAATGCTAAACGAGCTATTTCTCTACGGATAGGATCAAAACAAGAAACAGTGATTACCTCTGGAGTATCATCTATTATTAAATCAACACCAGTTAATTGTTCAATTGCTCTAATATTTCTTCCTTCACGTCCAATAATTCTTCCTTTTAAATCATCAGAAGGAAGAGAAACAACTGAAACTGTTCTATCGTTTGTAACTTCTTGTGAATATTTTTGAATCGCCAAAGCGATTAAATTTCTAGCTTTATCATTTGCCACTAGTTTTGCTTCTTCTTCTTGGTTTTTAATGTAAGAAGCTATTTCAACGGCTATTTTTTCTTCAACACGTTTTAATAGTTCACTTCTTGCTTCTTGTGAAGTCATCATGGCAACTTTTTCTAACTCTAAAATAATTGAATCAATTCTCTTGTTCAATTCTGCTTCTTTTTTATCAAGGTCATTTATTTTTTCGGTTAATTGTTCGGATTTTGTTTCAAGATTCGTTTCTTTGGTCTGCAAAGCCAAATCACGACGATCAATGTTTTGTTCACGCAATAATAGTTTATTTTCTAAAGCAGATGCTTCTTGTTTTCTTTCTTTTATTTCTTTTTCTGCTTCAACTTTCATCTCATAAACTGTGGTTTTGGCATCAAGTTGTGAATTTCTTACAATTTGTTCTGCTTTTATTTCTGCTTCTTTTGTTATTCTTGATGCGCGTCCTTTAGCTTTCTTAATCCCAGAAAGTGGGATAAAATACATTAAAGCTATTCCTATAATTATACCAAATATACCTATGATAAGAGGAAGCAAGAATTCATTTGCGAATCCTGCTAATAACATATAAATCCTCCTATTAATATTAATAAACGTACTTTTGTAAATACGGAATGGAATGCCTATATTTCCATACACATTTATTTTAATATATTTTTGAGTGAATAACAATAAATAAAAACTATAATAATTTTTATGAAGGTTAAAAAAACAAAAAAAGTACCATATTATAGGTACTTTTATTTCGAAAGCATTTTTTCTTTAACACTTTGAAATATCTCTTGGAATATTAATGGATTGTCTTTTAAATATTTTTTAACATTTTCTTTTCCTTGACCAATTCTTTCACCATTATAATCATACCAAGCACCGGATTTTTTAATTATATCAAAGTTAACAGCTAATTCTAGAATTTCAGCAGTCTTTGATATCCCTTCACCATACATAATTTCTACTTGTGCGGTTTTAAATGGTGGGGCTACTTTATTTTTTACAACTTTAATATTAACAACATTACCAACAATGTCTGTTCCTTGCTTAATTGCCTCGCTTCTTCTAACTTCTAATCTAATTGAAGAATAAAATTTTAGAGCTCTACCTCCCGGGGTTGTTTCAGGATTTCCAAACATAATACCAACTTTTTCTCTAAGTTGATTTATAAAAATAATGGTGCAATTAGTTCTATTGAGGTTGCCAGCAATTTTTCTTAAGGCCTTTGACATTAGACGAGCTTGTAACCCCATTTGCGAATCCATCATTTCTCCTTCAAGTTCTGCTTGAGGTACTAAAGCCGCAACAGAATCAACAACAATTAAATTAATAGCATTACTTTTAATCAATAAGTCAGCAATTTCCATTGCTTGTTCTCCAGAGTCTGGTTGAGAAAGAATTAATTCATCAATATTAACTCCTAGTCTTTTTGCATATCCAGGGTCAACGGCGTGTTCGGCATCAATAAAGGCAGCACGTCCACCGGCTTTTTGGGCTTCGGCAATTGCATGTAAGGCAACAGTTGTTTTACCACTAGACTCAGGACCATAAATTTCTACGATTCTTCCTCTTGGATATCCTCCAATCCCTAAAGCATAATCAAGAGCAAGAGAACCACTTGATACAGAATCAACCTGAATTTCTGATCTATCTCCGAGTTTCATTATTGATCCTTGACCAAATTGTTTTTGAATAGTTTTTAGTGTTTCTTCCAATTTTTCATTTAAATTATTTTTATTAACATTTTTTTCCAAAGCCAGTCTCCCCCTTAAGTATATATATCTTATATATCATTATATCATTTTATGATAATTCCTTAACAATTTCATTTATAATTTTTTCTAAAGCTATTTTAATACAAGTATTCTTAATATCTGATCTAGATCCTTTTAGAAAATATTCTTTGACATCAACAATATCTTTATAAGCAAATCCAATATATATTAAGCCAACTTTTTTGCTTTCGCTTGCTGCTGGGCCAGCGTTTCCAGTAAAAGATACACAAATATCGCTATTAAATATTTCTTTAGTATTTTTTGCCATTTCATAGGCACATTCTTTTGATATGGCTCCATATTTTTGTATAGTCTCTTTTTTGATATTAGCTATATGCATTTTAATATCATTAGAGTAGGTAACTAAGCCTCCCTTATAGATACAAGAAGCATCAGGGATATTCGTTATATAATTAGCAAAGCCTCCTCCTGTTATGCTTTCACAAGAAGAAAGAGTGAGTTTTTTAGATTTAAGTAAATTAATAATATTATCCATTGTAATTTGCACCTTCAAGAACAATTTTTCTATTTTTAATAAAATATTCAATTCCAGATATTAAAGAAATGGCTCCAGCAAGATAAACAATAATTAATTTTCCAGGAATAAAAAGTAAAACAAATATTAAAGAGATCATTTGAGTTACTGTTTTTAATTTTCCAAGTTTACTAGCTGCAATTACCACCTGTTTATCAATAGCAATTAATCTAATAGCATCAACAATTGTATCTCTTATAATAAATATTAAAGTTACAATTATTGGAATTTCCCCCCAGACAGTAAGTATTATAAACAAAACATTAACAAGTAATTTATCGGCTATTGGATCCAAAAACTTTCCAAATGTAGTGACAATACCTCTTTTTCTTGCAATATTTCCATCAAGAAAATCTGTAAATGAAGCAAATGCGAATAAAACAAATATTAAAATACGTGTTAGAGAAAAAGTTGTGCCCAAAACAGCAAAAGAAACAACATTAATATTTAATGCTTGATAAGGAAAAAGTGCTATTATTATTATTAAAATTACAGCTAACATTCGAATAACAGTAAGTTTATTTGGAAGATTCATTTTAGTAAACCATTTCATTTATTAATTACACCTCATAACTCATGTGAATATTATAAAGCATTGGATAAATAAATAAAAGAGCTCTAAGCTCTTTTGTTAAGTTGCGATTTAATAAGCCATGTTCTGTATCGGGCAATCATTTATCTATGCAAAGCATTTTTTGAGTAAATTCATTTCTTTCTCAAAAATTCCCCTACCAAAATTTGGGTTTCTCGCTTGTGGGGTTTACCAACGTTCCACCTCTAAGTTTCCTTAGAGCTACGTCACTGTGGCACTTTATGGATTTTAACCATATCATAAAGATTTAGGTATCAATCCGCCGTTAAACGCTTCCGTTTACCTGGTCTTATTTTTTCAACCAGCACAATCATTACTAACATCTCAGTTAGTGCGAGCATGGACTTTCCTCTACTTATAAAAGCAGCGATTGCCAAAACCGCATATATATTTTGCATCATTCATTATCTAAATGCAACAATAGGATATAATATTGGATCATTTTTATGATAAAATAGTAATGTAATTTTGATTTTTATTAAAAAAGGAGCTTAAAAATAATGAAATATCCTAATATGATAAAAAAAGAAACAGTAAAAGGGAAGAAGTGTTCTTCAAATATCAACTATATTAATAGGGGTATGAAATTTGAAGAAGAGATAAATATTGCAA
Source organism: Bacilli bacterium (assembly GCA_028693955.1). Taxonomy (GTDB): domain Bacteria; phylum Bacillota_I; class Bacilli_A; order RFN20; family UBA1709; genus JAQUUH01. The sequence goes on along the minus strand of JAQUUH010000002.1, from coordinate 10,742 downwards.
ATGAATTTTATAAAAACAATAATATTGCATTAATTTATAAAAAACCAACCCCTATAAGAGTTGTTAAAATGTTTAATGATAAAAATATTTCTGGCAAAATTTGTGAGGCATATTTTGAACAACCAAGTACGACAGATTATAATGGGGTATTTCTTGGCAAATATGTTGATTTTGAAGCAAAAGAAACAATGAATAAAACTTCTTTTCCTTTAGCAAATATTCACGCTCATCAAGTAGAACATCTTTTAAGAGTTGCTGAACATGGAGGAATAGGATTTATAATAGTGAATTTTAAACTTTTGAATAAAATATTTATTTTAGATGGAAGTGTTGTTGGTCAATATTATAAATCTACTAAAAAATCTATACCGTATAGTGTTTTTGAAGAAAAAGGATTTTTGGTAAAACAAGGTTACATTTTGACAATAGATTATATATCTACAATAAAAACTATTTATTTTAATAAAAAAAACGAGGATTAATACTTCCTTGTTTTTTTATAATAAGAACAAAAATCTTTTAATTCACAATTATCACATAATGGGTTTTTTGCTTTGCAATAATATCTTCCAAATGCAATTAATTGATGATGCAATTTCTTCCAATTGTAGTCTTTAAAAAATAACTTCAATTTTTGTTCAACATTAAATAAACTATCTTTATTACTTGCAATTTCTAATCTAATGGCAATTCTATGAACATGAGTATCAACGGGGAAGGCTTGAACATTATAATATTCAACAAGAATAACAGAAGCAGTTTTTCTTCCAACACCTTTTATTGATGTTAACTCTTCAATATTATTTGGAACAATACCACCATATTTTTCTAATATAATATTTGATACCTCTTTTATTCTATTTGCCTTAATTTTAAAAAGTCCAAGTGTTTTTAGATGATTTTCTAGCTTTTCTATTGGTGCATAGGCCAAATCATTAAATGATGAATATTCTTTAAAAAGATTTGGTGTTACTTTGTTTACGGAATTATCTGTTGTTTGAGCAGATAGTATAACACTTATCATTAATTCATATATATTAGTATAATTTAATTCACATTTAGCTTCAGGGAGTATTTTATCAAGATATTCTAGAATTTTCCTGGACTTATTTATCGTCATTTTTTTCTATCCAATTTAGACTTGCAATTTTTCTTGTTTCTTCAATGTCGCTTCTCCACTTATCACTAATTGTAGTATATCCTTCTTTTTCTTTCTCTTCTTGTTGTCGCCATTCCAATAATATTTTGTCAATATAACGAACATTTTTGATTTTCATACTTATTGCTTCATTTAAAGCCATTTTAATTTTATCTAATTCATATCCTTCATCAAGCCAACTATTAATTGTTTCAATTTCAATAAAAGATAGAGGTCTTCCAAATTTATTCTCAAAAGTACTAATTATATTTTTTTGATTTTCTGGATCTGTTTTGGCTTCTACTTTTTGATTTTTAAGGTTTTCTTCAATAAAACTAGATATTAAAATTTTTTTCAAGTTTTCAAGAGAGGTTATAGTTTTTTTATTTTGGTCTTCAACGATATTTATTAATCCCCTTATCATCAAGTCAGTAAATAATTGATCAACTTTTTTAAAATCAAGAGTCATTTTAAGGCACAATAAATCAGGAGTAACTAGTTTTGCTCCATCCGATAGACAATAATCACACATTAATAAAATCATTACCTGTTCTTCATCAAGTAACAAATCTTTATATTTAGCAATTAAGATTGTTTTCCAATCAACAGCATCATAAAATGCACTTTTCTCCATTAAATATCACCACCCAAATTATAAACTATATTTTTCTTTTAAAAAAGTTATTTTAATTTTATATCAATATTGTATCTATCAAGGATTTTAGTTATTTTTTCCATACTAGCGTATTTTAGCATTTTTTGTAATTCAATTTTTTGTCTTGTAATAGAAATATATTCAATTAGGTCGGCATTATCAACAATGGCTTTTTCTAATTTTTCTTCTATAGTAAAGTTTAATGAAATTTTAAATCTAAGAGCCCTTAATATTCTTACTGGATCTTCATTTATTTTTTCATAGGGATCACCAATCATTTTAATAATTTTATTATTTAAATCTTGGATACCATTATGAAAATCTTCAATATCACCATATTTATCCATATAGATTGCATTTATAGTAAAATCTCTTCTAAAAGAGTCGGTATAAGGGTCGCTGACATATTTAATCAATTTAGGGTGTCTATAATCATCGTAATCGCCCTCTACTCTGAAAGTAGTAATTTCTACATCTAATCCTTCAATCATTGATTTGAAAGTTCCAAATTTTGCAGAAAATTTATCATAATTGGCATTTTCAAATATATTAGATAATTGATTAGGAGTAGCGTTACTTGCAATGTCAATATCTTCACTGTTTTGATAAAGTAAAATATCTCGCGAAGTACCTCCAACAATATATGCTAAAAAACCAGCATTATTTATTTTTTCTAATATGGTAGAAATTTTCTCAAATGAATATTTCATTATTTACTCCTTCACTCCATCGATAGTTTTAAATATATTATGATTATACTATAGTTTATAAAAAATGAATACTTTTAACAATTTCTAATTAGTGCATTTTATTTGACATTTTAGTGGTCTGTGCTAGAATATAATTAAATAAAGTTAGTTTAACTTAACCGCTATTTTCCTTAATAAGAAAAGCCGAAAATAGACAATGAATAAAGAGGAAATTAATGGAAAAAGTTAATTAGAATTTATTCAATAAAATGGAGGGAATATATATGAATAAAAATTTAATTGAAAAACTTAATGAGTACTTAGCTAATCAACAAGTTATGTACATTAAACTTCATAACTTGCACTGGTATGTAAAGGGAAATGGTTTCTTTGCACTTCATGCTAAGCTAGAAGAATTATACGATGAAACTGCAGTTATTATGGATGATGTAGCAGAAAGATTATTAGCATTGGGTGAAATGCCTGTTGCAAGTTTGAAAAAAGCATTAGAATTAACTTCTGTAAAAGAGTTAGATGATGCTCCAATATCATCAAGTGATACAGTAAAAGCATTGCTTGCAGATGTTGAGTATTGGATTCGTGATACTAAAGAAATCGTTGGGTTAGCTGAAGAGCAAGGCGATGGAGCAACAGTAGATCAATTTAATGGTTATTTAGCTAGTTATCAAAAGTTGCATTGGATGTTAAAGGCTTACTTAGGATAAATTAAAAATTTAAATAAATAAAAGGTTGGTATTTTAAATATCAACCTTTTTTTGTTATGACAAATAAATTATTATCTTCTAGAACCGCGACCTCCAAAAATCATTAAGAAACGAGCAATTTGTAGTAAAGACGTTACTAGTGCTGCAACATATGTAAGAGCAGCAGCATTTAAAACACGTTTTGCACCTTTAAGTTCCTCATAGTCAAGAACATCACTTTCTAAATATTTTATTGCTCTATTAGAAGCATTAAATTCAACAGGTAATGTTACTAATTGGAAAAAAGCAACAATTCCAAACATTATTAGTCCTACATACAAAAGGTCTAATATACCAAAAATAATTCCCGCAAAAATTAATATCCAAGATAAACTACTAGAAATTCTTGTTATAGGAACTATTGAGTTTCTAAACCTTAATGCCTTATATTTTTCATAATCTTGTACTGCGTGTCCCACTTCATGGCAAGCAATTGCAACACTAGATATGCTGTTTCCAAAATAAACATCTTTTGAAAGACTTAATTGTTTTTTGCTTGGGTCATAATGATCACTTAAAACACCATTAATTGCTACTATTTCAACATCATATATTCCATTATTATGCAAAAAATTAGAAGCAGCTTGAAATCCTGTTATTCCTTTAGAATTAAATATTTTTAAATTTTTTGTATAAGCACTTGTTACTGCAGATTGGGCTACAGAAGCAATTACAATGCATAAAAGTAAGATTATTAAATTTTCCACATTCATTCCCCCTATATTTATATAATGAATTACTTATTTAAAATATTGTTGTTTTTGGATAGTACAAAATAGTTTAAGTTAAATAAGAAAAGTGAAATTGTTACAAAAAATAATATTTCATATACTCCACAATGGCCAAATAAGAAAAGTGCTAGAAGAGGAATTCCTATTGAAGCAAAATATAATTTCAATCCTTTAAGCCCTATTTTTTTATTTATTGATCTTATATATAATAAAAAAAGAGTTAAAGATATTATGAAACATGCAGAAAAAGCAATAGCACAAAGTGTATGTAGTGAAGAAAGTATTGGCAAATCATCAACAGAAGGCAAAAGAACCGTTAAAACTAAAAATAAATAAGCCAATCCAACAAGAACTCTAGAGCGTTTATCGTGATATTGGTAAGTATTATAAGTTCTTATTGCAAAAAGTCCCAATAGTACAGCAGTTATATTTCCCCATATAATAAAAAATACTCTATGACCGTTATTTCCCATATAACTCATTGTAAAGTCAAAAGGGCTTTCTAGTTCAACAAAAAATAGGGATAGTAAAGGTATAGTTATTACAGCAAAAATTGAAAACGATAGACTTATTTTTTTATCATCACTAATAATAAAATTACCAAAATATATTTTTTTCAGAAGTTCTTTCTTTTTAACCATTCAACTAATCACCCTATGTCTATAAAAATTATAATAAAATTTTACTATAATATCAAATTTAAATAAATAAAAAAAGGAGAACTGAATCTCCCTTTTGGTTCTAGAATTTCTCTTTGAACAATTCGCTAGGTTTGAATGATACTTTTTTAGAGGCAGGAACCTTTACGGTTGCTTTTGTGATAGGATTTTTAGCTAAACGTGCAGGTTTTTCTTTTACAGAAAAATTGCCAAAACCACTTAACTTAACTGGCTCCCCAGAAACAAGAGCTTCGGTAATTTGGTCTAACACTATATCAACCAACTCTAGAGCAGCTTTTTTAGTAAAATTTTCTTTTTCTGCAATTTTTTCGGCTAATTGAACTTTGTTCATATATGTAACCTCCTACTTGTAAGCATATAATAGCATAAAATAGTAATGATTAGCAATAAATAACAAGCAAAATATGCCTAAAAAGAGGCTATTTTATACTTTTTTAGTCTAAAATAAGAAAAAATTTGCTATCTTTCGCTTTTTAAATCTCTTTTCATTAAATCTTTTATTATATTAGAAGGTTTTTTATTCTCATATAAAACCTTGTATATTGCATTAGTTATCGGCATTTCTACACCTTTTTCTTTTGCTAATTGATGAACAACTTTACATGAGCGTATTCCTTCAACGGTTGCTTTGTTGTTTTTGAAAAAATCTTCGACTCCATCATCTTTACCAATTTTAAGGCCCGCTTGGAAGTTTCTAGAATGAATTGAAGTACAAGTAACAACTAGATCTCCCACTCCAGTAAGTCCTAGATATGTTTCCATTTCTCCCCCCATGATAATTCCTAATCTAGATATTTCTGCTAGCCCTCTAGTAATTAGAGCTGCAAGAGTATTATCTCCAAAACCAAGACCAGAAATTATACCACTAGCAATCGCTATAACATTTTTACAGGCACAAGCATACTCGGCACCTATTTCATCATGTAAAGTATAGACTCTTAAATATTCGTTTGAAAAAGCTTTTTGAACAATTTTTGCTACTTTTTCATCTATAGAAACAGAACTTATTGCTGTATATAGTCTTTGTATGACTTCTTCTGCGTGTGAAGGCCCAAGAAGAGAAACTATTTCTTGTCTTTTTTCAAGAGGAATAATATTTCTAATTGTATTAGATAATTTTTCATTGTTAGAATTAAATCCTTTAGCAACATTAACAATAATACTTTTTTTGTTTAGCAAAGGAGTAATTGATTTACAAACATCTTCAATTGCAGCAGAAGGTACAGCTAAAACAATTATATCTCTATCGTTTATTGCTTTTTTTAAACTACTTGTTGCTATAACTTTTTTATTTAAAATTGAATTTGGTAGATAATAATTATTTGTATGATTAATATTTATTTCATTTACTATATCTTCATCTCGACCATAAATTAAAGTATCATGGGAATTATCTGCTGCAACATTTGCTAGAGCAGTTCCCCAAGAACCAGAGCCTATTATTGATATTTTCATTTTATTCACTCACCCTACATATTATTTTTATTGGTGTTCCTTCAAAGCCGAAAGAATCCCTAATTCTATTTTCTAAATATCTTTTATAACTAAAATGCAAGAAATTAGGATTATTTACAAAAAGAACGAATGTAGGAGGTTTAATAGCTACTTGATTAGAATAGAGTATTTTTATTCGTCCTCCATTAAATTCTGGTGCTGGGTTCATCTGTTGAGCATCAATAATAATTGAATTTAATACACTTGTTTGAATTCTTTTTGTAGTATTATCATATGCTGTATCAATAGCTTCAAATATTGTTTGAATTCTACTTTTATTTAAAGCAGAAACAAAAACTATTGGTGCATAGTCAATAAATTTAAATTCTGCTTTTATTTTTTTGCTAAATGTTGACATAGTTTTGTCATCTTTTTCAACAGCATCCCATTTGTTTACTACAACTACAATAGCTTTTCCCGCATCTATTGCATATCCAGCTATATTTTTGTCTTGTTCTCTAATCCCAATCTCGCCATCGATAACAAGAAGAACCACATCGCTTCTATCTATTGCAGCAAGTGCTCTTAAAGCTGCATATTTATCAACAGCTTCATAAATTTTTCCTCTTTTTCTAAGTCCAGCAGTGTCAATAATCACATAATTTCTATCATCTTTTACAAAAGGTGTATCAATAGCATCTCGTGTTGTTCCTTCTATATTAGATACTATTACTCTCTCTTGATTTAAAATTGCGTTTGTTAATGATGATTTACCAACATTTGGTCTACCAATTAAAGAGAATCTTATTTCTCCTTCGATTTCTTCGATTTTTTTAAATGGCATTTTTTTAATTATTTCATCTAATAAATCACCAATACCTATACCATGAACACCACTTACAGCGATTGGAGTTCCTAATCCCAATTTATAAAAATCATAGATTTCACTTTTTAAGTGACCATCATCAACCTTATTAATAGCAAGTACAACAGGCTTTTTAGATTTTAAAATCATTTTAGCCACAAAGCGGTCATCATTTGTTAATCCAATTTTTGCATCACAAACTACAACAATTACATCAGCTTCTTCAATTGCTATTTCTACTTGAGCTCTTATTTGTTCTTGGAATGGTTGGTTTTTTATTTCTACTCCACCAGTATCAATTATACTAAATTCTTTTGTTAGCCATAAGGCTCGACCATATAAACGATCTCTAGTAACGCCAATTTCATCACTAACAATAGAAAGTCTAGTTCCAATTACGCGATTAAAAATAGTGGATTTACCAACATTTGGTCTACCAACTATCGCAACTTTACCTTCAATCATTAAATTCCTCTCCAGTTTTAGTTTTTATTATATCAATAATTTTATTTACAGTTTGTTCGGTATTCATAGAAGAGGTGTCAATTAAAACAGCATCTTCTGCTTTCATTAAAGGTGCAAGTAATCTTGTTGAATCCATTTTGTCTCTTTTTATAATGTCTTGCATAACCTCTTCAAGAGAAGTATCAATTCCTTTTGCTCTATTTTCTTGATATCTTCTTAAAGATCTTGTTTCAGTATTAGCCGTTTGATAAATTTTAACATCAGCATTTGGAAAGACGAAGGTTCCTATATCTCTACCATCAAGAACTACACCGCCATCTTTTGCTAGTTCTCTTTGTTTGTTTACCATTTCCATTCTAACTTTTGGATGAGCACAAACAACAGAGACATTATCAGAAACTTTTTTGCTTCTAATTTCATGGGTAACATCTTCGCCATTTAGTATAAAAAAGGATTTCGATACGCTGAGATTACAATCTTTTAGTAATTTTGCTATCTCATCTTCATCTTCAACATCTACTTTATTTTTTAGAACAAGAAGAGTTATGCATCGATACATTGCTCCTGTATCTACGTATAAATAATTCAAGCGTTCTGCAAGAAGTTTTGCCACACTACTTTTTCCAGCTGCAGCAGGACCGTCAATTGCAATAATAAGTTTTTTCATATTAATCCCCCTCTCGCTTTATAAATCTCTAGAAGAGATTATAGCATAGTTAAGAAAATCATTCATCAGAAATAACTTTTAAAAATTAAGTTACTTCCCGAATAAAAGGAGTATTTTTCGAAAATTATAAAATATTTGCAATTTTGTTTTTGTTATCTTATAATGTATCCGCGTGGAAATATGCATAAATTAATTCAACGGAGGTTATGAAGATGGCTAAAAAATTTGTTGTAAAGAAAGATACTTGTATTGGATGTGGTGTTTGTGCCGCTGTCGCTAGTGCAGTATTTGCAATTGGTTCAGACGGATTAGCAGAGACAGTAATTAGTGAAGTTCCTGAAGATCTAGTTTCTCAAGCAGAAGAAGCAATGGCATCTTGCCCAGTTCAGGCAATAGTAGAAGAATAACAAAAGAAAATAATTAAACAAAAGCAACAAGAAATTGTTGCTTTTAGTTTGTTTTAGTTTTTGAAAATTTTATTACTCTTTCAACTGAAAAGTATAGCCAAATCATTATAATTATTTTAAAAATATTAAAAGGAACTAGAGGAATAATAGTTACATATATATATTGTTTTATCGATCCATTAAACCATAATTCAACAATTTCTGGATAAAAAGCAAATTTTTGTAAGGCATTTGATGGTGTAATGAATATAAAATTTAATATGACCATAATAACAGTAACTACTATTGAACTTATTATTGTTTGAACAAAATATAGTTTTAATTGTTTGCTTGGTCTTATAAGTAATATAAATAGTAATAATAAAGGTAATGAAAATACAATAATACCCATTATTTTCCAATCAAAATTACTGGTTGCTAATATAATTATAGCGATAATACAAAAAACAGAACTAATTATTCCTAATATTTTTGTTATGTTATTATTTTTTATTTCGCTATTTTTTGACATTTTTTTATTAATATACGTGAATATTAAACCAAGTATTATTGAAGCACAAATTGCTGCAATTTCTCCAAATATCAAAGTTCCTTTAAAGAAAAAGCGAAATAAAGATCTTAATATTACTACTATTATAAGACCACCACTTCCAAAAAAGTTTGCAGCTATTAATACAGGTATTTCGCTTGCATCAATTGAAAGATATGACTGAAATGGTGTAGGAATTTCAATTAACGATAATACAAAAGCTAGGGCTGCAAGCATTGCGGTTAATACTAATTTTTTTGTGTCTTTTAGATTTGCGAACATATTTTAGGCACCTCCCAAAATAAAAAATGCTCGCACAATTAAAGTCACGGGCAATAAAACAAAAAATGTAATCTTCTTTTATCCAGACTATACTGTCGCCACTAGAATTTAACTAGTTCTGCCTATTGGCTCGCGGGGTTTACCGCCGGTAGGGAATTACGCCCTGCCCTGAAGATAATGTGCGTAATTATAATACAATAAAAGTATAAGTATTTCAATAATAATAAAACTTTCTTTGTATTGAATTAAAAAAAGTTCTATTATATAATAGTGGTTGCATATAAAGCCTAAATAGATAAGTGAGGGGGATTTTATGGGATTACTAAATTCATTCACAATGGTTATAATTGTAACTGTTGTGTCACTATTAGGACTTGCTTACGCGTTTTTCTTAAAAAATAAAGTTGATAAGGTCAAAGTAGAAGACAAGAAAATGGCCGAAATTCAATCTTATATTCGCGAAGGAGCAATGGCTTTCTTAAAAAGAGAGTATAGAACTTTAGGAATATTTATCGTCGTTTTGTTTATTGTTATCGCTATTGCAGTAAGTCCACTAACTGCAGTTTGTTTTTTGTTAGGGGCAATACTTTCTGGTACAGCAGGATTCATTGGTATGAGATCTGCTACAAGTGCAAATGCTAAAACAGCACAAGCAGCTGCAAAAGGTGGAATTAATAAGGCACTATCAATGGCCTTTTCTGGTGGAGCAATCACAGGATTATGTGTAGTTTCACTAGGCCTTGGAGGATTAAGTTTAATGTTATATCTATTTAACTTTTTGCCTTCAATTAATGCTGATTTTGTAAAATTAACTGATATTGTTACAGGCTTTGGACTAGGTGCTTCATCAATCGCTTTATTTTCAAGAGTTGGTGGCGGTATTTATACAAAGGCAGCTGATGTTGGTGCGGATTTAGTTGGTAAGGTAGAAGCAGGAATTCCTGAAGATGATCCAAGAAATCCTGCAGTTATTGCTGATAATGTCGGTGATAATGTTGGTGATGTTGCTGGGATGGGAGCAGATTTATTTGAATCTTATGTTGGCGCAATTATATCTGCTGTTTCACTTGGGGCTTTTGCTTCAACATTAGTTTTAGAAAGTGTATTATATCCATTAGTTTTATCAGCTTTTGGAGTTATTGCAGCAGTTATAGGTAGTAATTTTGTTAAAGGAGATAAAGATCCTTCAAAATCACTTAAAAATGGAACTTATGTTTCTTCAGCTATTGTTTTATTAGCATCGTTAGGACTAAGTATTTTATACTTTGGTCATGATTTTTATAAAACATTCTTGGCAGTTTTAATTGGGTTAGTTGTTGGTGTAATTATTGGTAATGTAACCGAAATATTTACATCAGCAGATTATAAATATGTTAAAAAGATTGCTAAACAATCTGAAACAGGAGCAGCAACAACAATAATAAGTGGTTTATCAG
>JAQUUH010000008.1 GCA_028693955.1 Bacilli bacterium | reverse complement strand
TATATCTTCATTGATTTACAATAGGGACAAAGAATTGTCTTACGTTCCCTTTTAATTATCTTTTGATTACTTTTCTTTGATTTCATTACTGAAGGGAGCAAATCCATAAGTATATCGGCTTCATCGGTACAGAGTGATTTGACAAAATCTTTAAGTTCATTATGAGTTTTCATAAAAGAAAATACCCTTAGTCAACCAGTTTCTGTACAGATCAATCGCCAAACCAAACTATTAGAAACTGGCTGAACAAGAGTATCCTCCTAATCAGTGATATTCTGTACATTGTTTAGTTTGGTTGGCGGTTATATTATAGCATAAATAGCTTAATGAATCTAGAATTTTTCAGCACTTATCTTGAAAAGAACATAAAGATAAAATTAATCTGGAATATGTAAGAGTAGTTCTTGAAAAAAAATTATTAAATTCTGATGATTTTGAATGGAGTAAAACAGCTAGTAAAGAAAAGATTAAGAAAATAGAAATACTCATTCCTATTGATGAAAATGAAGATGTTGATTTTAATAAACAAAAGAAAATTGTAGAAAGACTTTCGAGATACAGAAAGGTACAGCAAAAATTATTAGACGAAGTTAAGAAGCTAACAAAAAAACAATTAAAATTTTAGTTGATTCATGCTTTTATGCCGAATAATAACTAGAATTTATAACTTTAATAAATGTAAATATAAATTTTGAAAAAACAAGGTAAAATGAACTGACCTTGTTTTTTGTTAATTGGAAAATTAAAGCTTATGAGCGAATTAAGCAAAGAGTATGATTTTATACGACAACTTATATATAAATTACGGAATAAGATACATTTGATATTTGCTATTACAAATATGCAATTGAATAGACTTATAGTGTAGTAGTAATCTCATTTATGAAATCATCATATAAACTGCGAATGAAAACAAAATTTCTTTTATTAACTATATTTTAGTCTATTAGATAAATAGGCACAGATACAATTATATATTAAAAAAATTTGAGCTAACGTCAGAGCCAAATCGGTTACTCCTATTGACGCTTTATTGATAGTTGGAGTTCAAGGTACGTTGAGATTGTCACGATGCTAGAAGGCAAATCCCGGTAAAACACTTTATATATGTCAAAATATATAATTTTAATGATTTAAAGCGCCGAAAATCAATAAAAATTTAGTAGTCTTTTCGTACTCTAAAGACATTAAAAAATTTCTATGCTATTACTGTTATAGCATAGTTTTTTATTTTTATCATAGATATATCTCAATATGACAAGCACAGTCAAGAAATATTTAGTATTTTTTAGTATAATATATGAGAGGTGATAAAATTGGGTAATGAAAAAGTAAATGCTGTTAAAAACATTCAACATTATGTTTTAGAAAATGTTCATAATCCGATTACTCTTGCTGATTTAGCTAAAGTTTCACATTATTCCTTATGGTATACCGCAAAAATTTTTAAAGAATTAACAGGTAAAACTATTTTTGATTATATAAGATTAATTAGGTTAACAGCAGCAGCTAAAGAATTAAGAGATACAAAATCTAGGGTAATAGACGTCGCTTTTGATTTTGTGTTTGATTCACATGAGGGATTTACCAGAGCATTTGCTAAGGAATTTAACATTACTCCTAAAGTCTACCAAACATCACCGATTCCATTACAGTATTTTACACCTTACTATGTAATGGATAGAAATATGAAAAAAGGAGAAAAAAAGATGAAAGAAATTAAAGCTGTTTTTATTCAAATTTTGGAAAGACCAAAAAGAAAAGCTATCATTAAAAGAGGAATCAAAGCAACAGAATATTTCGAATACTGTGAAGAAGTGGGCTGTGATATTTGGGGAGTTCTATGCAGTATCAAAGAGGCGATAGGTGAACCAATTGGGATGTGGATTAGCAAAAAAATGCAAAAAGAGGGAACATCTTTATATATTCAAGGAGTAGAAGTACCATATGAATATAATGGAGCTATTCCCGATGGCTACGAAATAATTGAACTACCTGCAGCTAAATTCTTGGTATTCCAAGGGGAGCCCTATGATGATGAAAACTTTGAGGAAGAAGTAAGAAATGTCATGGATTTTGTTACAAAGTATAATCCTGCTGTATATGGTTTTGAATATGATGAGGATGGATATCGTTTCCAATATGCTCCAGAAGGATATCGGGGATATATTGAAGGCAGAGCGATTAAACAGAAATAGTAATAGAAGGCCACAGGAAAAAACTTGTGGCCTTTAATAATTTAATATTGTTTAAGAAATAACAATGCAGTATAATATGAATATTAAAGGAGAATATCATGTTAGTAATTCGCGATGCCTTAGAAAATGATATTGAAGGAAAAGCCTTTGTTCATTATACTTCTTGGCAAGAGGCATATAAGGAAATTATTCCTCAAAGTTTTTTAGATAGAATGTCACTTGCTAGATGTGTTGAAATAGCCAAAAATCATCCAGAAAACACGATAATTGCTGAAGTTGATGGCAAGATTGTCGGGTTTGCTTGCTATATGGTTAGCCGTGATATTGATTTACCAACTGCTGGTGAAATAAATGCTATTTATGTCTTAAAAGAATTTTATCGACAGAAAATAGGTTCAAAATTAATCGAAGCTTGTGAAAGAAAATTTACTGGTCACAATACATTTTTCTTATGGGTACTAGCAAAGAATAATAGTGCTATCGATTTCTACAAGAAAAAAGGATATGAATTTGATGGTAAAATAAAAGAGTATAATTTTGATGAACCTGTTTTAATTAAAAGGATGATTAAAGTAAAATAAAAAAGTCGTTAAATACGACTTTTATTTTTTATCTGACAATCTGGATTTCTTGGGAATAAACCACAAAATAGTAAGTACTTGTAAGGGAATTATGGCAATGAACAATAGCCATAATTGTGAATAATCAATTGATAAATAAATTGCTAAGGGTATTGACCAAGATAGAAGGGATGTTGAAATAAAGAGAAGGAATCTATTTCCCCATATTTTCGTAAAGACAATTAGGTCAATGAGAGATAATGGAATTGCATAAATAAAAGCAAGCCAAGATTTAGTAAAAGTTGGATCAAAGATGCCTAATAAGACATATACAACTGTTGCAACAAACCAGACGCAAGTAAAGGACATTAAAGTTATGATTACTTTGTTCTTTGGAAGGGATGATTTTATTTTAGTCTTTGGTTTTGCTAATAAATCTTGAATGGTAATTCCATAAAGTTCAGCGATATTGCTTAAAATCAATAAATCAGGTAAGCTTTCACCTCTTTCCCATTTAGAGATTGATTTATCTGAATAATTCAATTTTTCAGCAAGCTGAATTTGAGTAATATTATGAGCTTTGCGATAAAGTATTAAATTGTTGGCAAGACGTTCCTTTAATTGTTCTTCTGTTATCATATAATTATTATAACACCGTTTTTATTATTAATCAATGCCTTTTTTGATTGGATTCTACTGATAGTAGAATTCATTTTTTCTATTCTACTGGGTGGATTTTAGTAATATAGAAAGAGTTATGACTAATAGATAGGTTGCTAAATGTAATTATTATATAATTATTATGTGATTGTAAGAAGTGTATATACTTTTAATGTAATGAAAAATGGAGGATTTAGAAGTGAGCAAATTTAAGATTATTACTGATTCATGCATTGACTTGCCAGAGAAACTAGCTACTGATTTAGACTTGGTGGTAATACCATTAAGCGTAATTGTTGATGGAAAAAACTATCATAATTATTTAGATGAAAGAGAAATAACCTTTAAGGAATTTTATCAGATGTTAAGGGAACATAAAGAGACTTCAACATCGCAGATAAATCCTGAAAAATATATTGAAGTTATGGAACCACTCATAAAAGATGGTTATGATATTCTGTTAATAGCTTTTTCTTCAGCTTTATCAGGAACTTATCAATCTTCATTGATTGCTAAAGAAGACTTATTGGAAAAATATCCAACAAGTAATATTTGCGTTGTTGATTCAACTTGTGCCTCAATGGGGCAGGGGTTATTGCTAACATATGCGGCTAATCTTAAGAAACAGGGGATGACTTTAGATGAATTAACGAAGTGGGTTGAAAATAATAAGAGTAAAATGTGCCATTTGTTTACAGTTGGGGATTTAAATCATCTCCGCCGTGGAGGAAGACTTTCATATGGAAAGGCTTTTTTAGGGACTTTGTTAAAGATTAAACCTTTGCTTCATGTTGATATGGCTGGACGTTTAGTTCAAACTGGAGCAGTAAGGGGACGTCGCCAAGCTTTTAATAAAATGATTGAAAGAATGATTGAAACAATTGAAAATCCTGAAGAGCAGTTAATATACATTTCTCATGGCGATTGCATTGAAGATGTTTTGTATATCAAGGATAGAATAGTTGAAGAACTAAAGGTTAAGGACGTCATTTTCAATTATGTAGGACCAGTAATTGGTAGTCATTCTGGGATTGATACAGTGGCGATATTCTATTTTGGAAATGATCGGACTGCTGTATACAACAAATAGTTGCTCATAAGAGCAGCTTTTTTATTTTACTGTCTTGACAAATAGTTTTGAAAATGAACCCTTTTGTGATAAAATTAATCTATAATAGTATTAATTCAGTAAGATATATTAAATAGAGGTATATATGATTAAAGAGATAAAGAATATTGGCGATAAGGAATTCATTTGTAGCACAATACTTCACGATTTACCAGAATGGTTTGGAATTCCCTTAGCAACTAAAGAATACATTGAAAATAGTAAAAGAATGTTAATGTTTGTTTATTATGAAGGTGAAAATGCATTAGGCTTTATCTCTCTTGAACCACATAATCCTTTCACAATTGAAATTCATGTTATGGGAGTAAAGAGAGCTTATCATCGCCAAGGAATAGGCAAAACCTTGATCAATGAATGTAAAAGATATGCAAAAAGCAATGGCTATAAATTGCTTGAAGTTAAGACCTTGGATTATCGTAATCCTGATTATAATTATGCTAAGACGAGAGAATTTTATCGGGCAATGGGATTCATTCCCCTTGAATGTCTAGAAGATTTATGGGGAAAAGAAAATCCCTGCTTATTGCTAGTTTTACCTCTTGACTATGGAGATAATAAATGATGATGTTTACTGAAAAAGAAAAAGATATTATTGAAAAGGCAAAGATTTATGTAAAAAATATTTTGGGTAATGATGCTAGTGGACATGATTATAACCATATTCTTAGAGTTTATAATATGGCTTTGCATCTTAATCTGAAATATCAAGCAAATTGGTATATAATTAGTCTTGGCGCTCTATTGCACGATATTGATGATTACAAGATTAGTAATAGCAAAATCCCTGATGAAAGAACAAGAAAATTTTTTGAAGATAATTCTCTTGAGGAAGAAACAAGAGATAGAGTAATCGATATTATAAACACAATATCCTATTCAAAACAGATAAGAGGAGTAAAGGTTACTAGCTTGGAGGGAAAAATTGTTCAGGATGCTGATAGATTAGATGCTCTTGGAGCTATTGGAATAGCGCGCACTTTTGCCTTTGGAGGTAGTAAAAATCGCCTTTTATATGATGAAAATGATTATGGCAGTAGCAGTTTAGCTCATTTTTATGATAAGTTATTTAAACTGGCTGACTTGATGAATACAGCAGAAGCTAAAAAGATTGCTAAAAAGCGAACAAAATTTATGAGAAAATATGTTGATAATTTCAAAAAAGAATGGGAAGGGAAAATTGAGAACTAACTCTCTTATGATTGAACAGTATGAATAATATACCAATAATTCCAAAATTGAAAGCCGTTACTATTAATAGTAGTAAGTTATTCACTTACGAATCAAAAGATCCAAGTTATCTTTTTAATGAAACATTTTTACCTGAAGAATATCGAATAATTATCAACGATAAAGGAATCATCATTGAAAGTGCGACTACTAAAGGTAAATTTTATGCTCAAATGACATTAAAACAATTATTTAGAATATATCCAAAAAATATTCCTTATTTAGAGATTAGGGACTCTCCAAAATATAGTTATCGCGGTTATATGCTTGATTCTTCACGCCATTTTTTTAGTGTTGAGGAAATCAAAAAACAAATCGATATTATGGCCTTGTTAAAATTAAATGTTTTTCATTGGCATCTAACCGATGATCAGGGATGGCGTATAGAAATAGAAAAATATCCACGCCTTACCGAAATTGGTTCAACAAGAAGAGGAACTCGTGGAGATAATAAAATTGTTTCCGGATATTATAGTAAACAAGATATAAAAGAAATCATCAAGTATTGCCAGGAACGATTTATTGAGGTTATTCCTGAGGTTGATATGCCAGGGCACTTTACAGCTGCTTGTAGCAGTTATCCAGAACTTCTGTGCACTAAGAAAAATATAGAAGTTTCTGAAAGTTTTGGAATTCTCCCAAATATAGTTTGTGCGGGTAGAGATTTTGCCTATAAATTTTGTGAAGAAATAATGGATGAGGTTACCGAACTATTTCCCTCGCCATACATTCACATAGGGGGAGATGAGGCTTTAAAAACTAATTGGCTTTTTTGTCCTGATTGTCAAAACAAGATAAAGGAAAAGGGCTTAAAGGATGAAGAAGAGCTGGAAACATTTTTCATTAATCACATGGCTTCTTACTTGATGAGTAAGGGAAAAAAGGTCATCTGTTGGAATGATGGAATGAATGGAAATACAGTAAAAGATGACGTTATCATGCAATATTGGAAGGATAATGATGAGTTCACTCTGAAAGCAATAGATGAGGCTAATACTGGTCGTAATCTCATTATAAGCCCATTTACAAAGTATTACTTGGATTACAATTATGGTATTACTTCATTAAAAAGAACGTATAATTTTAAACCACTTTTAAAGGGAATTACGAATTCTACAAAAATACTAGGAGTTGAAGCTCCGCTTTGGACAGAGTATGTCGATAACCTTAGTCGTATGGAGTACTTGATGTATCCTCGATTAATTGCTGTAGCTGAAGTAGGTTGGTCAGAAAATAATAGTGATTATGATGATTTTGAGATAAGATTAAAAAAGTTTAATGAAATCCTTGATGGAGTAAAGATTAATTATGCTCCATTAAGAAAAGTAAATCCTAATATTATCAAAGGCTTAGGCTTAAAATTGAAATTTTATTTTAAGGCAGTTGATAAATCAATTATTAGGTCATTATGGCAAGTAAAAAAGTATAATCGTTTAAAAAGGAAGAAAAAATAAGCGGATAATAGAAAACGTTTACACAAATTAATGCTTTGTTTTTTCTAATTAATGTTATATAATAGAGAAAAAAATAAATGTCGTATAAATTCAAAGATATGGTTTGAACGTCTCTACCTAGCTACCATAAACAGCTGGTCTACGACTTTAGTTAGTTTTCACAAGACTAAAGGCCTGAGGACGCACTTAGACCTTTTATTTTAGAATTTTGGAGGTCAGTATGAAAAAGAATGTAAATAGACTAACATATAACCAACATACTAAGAAAACTAATTCATTTATTTTTAATAATGTTGTTGCTAGCGAATCACTTTCTTTTGTATTTGCTAGTATTAGCATTCATATTTTTGATTTTTAAGGTCCAATTGTCTTTGGATCTTTTTTTATAGACAGTTTATAGATAGCTAATAATCTAAATCTAAGATGATTTTGAAAAGGAGGACATTATGAATCAAAATCTTATTTTAGGAGCAAAAGACAAGCCAAAAGGTGGGAAATGGTTACTACTTAGCTTTCAACATGTATTTGCGATGTTCGGGGCAACAGTTCTTGTACCATTATTGACTGGTTTACCAGTATCAGTAGCGCTATTTTCTTCAGGTGTAGGAACACTAATCTATATCCTATGTACTGAACAAAAAGTACCAATCTATCTTGGATCTAGTTTTGCGTATATCTCTTACATAATTGCTGCATCAGCACTAGCTGGAGGAACATTCGGAGCAGCTATGACAGGATTAGTTTTAGTTGGTGTGATTTACTGTATCGTTTCTTTATTCATCAAATTACTTGGTGTTGGTTGGATCAATAGACTTTTACCTCCAATTATCGTTGGACCAATGATTATGGTAATAGGTTTGAGTTTGTCAGGAACAGCAATAACAGAAACAGGTCTACTTGCTCCAACTGCTGCAAATTTAGCTAGCAATCCTTGGGCTGGCGATTATCGCAGTATGATAACAGCATTCTTCACAATGGGTTTAATTGCCTATATTGCTATAAAAGCTAAAGGCTTCTTAAAAGTAGTTCCGTTCCTAGTGGGAATAATCGGTGGATATATATTTGCAGTTTTAATTGGTTTTATTCCTAATGGTAATTATCCAGCATTAGTTGATTTCAGTTCAGTACTAGCTGTTTTAAAGGATCCAAGCCAATGGTTTAGTCTACCTAAGTTTATTTTACTTGGTTGGAAAGATGCTGATTTAGGACTTGGAATCTCAATGGCTAAAGTTAATTTTAGTGCAGCAATATCAGTTATTCCTCTTGCTTTCGTAACAATATGTGAACATATTGGAGATCATAAAGTATTAGGTAAAATAACTGGTGAAGATTACATAACTAACCCTGGTTTGAATAAAACTTTGTTAGGTGATGGTTTAGCAACATCTTTTGCTGGTTTAATCGGTGGTCCAGCAAATACTTCATATGGTGAGAACACATCAGTGGTAGGTATTACTAAAGTTGGTTCAGTATGGGTAACAGGCGGAGCAGCGGTTATTGCTATAATTTTGTCATTTGTTAATGTCTTCTCTACTCTAATAAATACAATCCCTCTTGCCGTTTTAGGTGGTGTTTGCCTGATTCTTTATGGTTTCATCGCTGCTAATGGTTTAAAAACAATCGTTGATGCAAAAGTTGATTTAACACAAACAAGAAATTTAATAATCGTATCGGTTATGCTAGTTATTGGTATTGGTGGTGCGGTTATAAGCTTTGGAAGTTTTAATTTCTCTGGTATGGCATTATCAGCAATCGTTGGTATATTGCTAAATACATTACTGCCAAAAGAAAAAGAATTAGAAGAAATAAAATTATAAAAAATATTGAGGGTTTGGCTTAAAAATAGCCAAACCCTATTTTTAAATTAAATCGGAAAAACAAAAAATACTGTTGAAATAGGGAAAAAAGTGTGCTATAATATACAAGCATTATGGAAAAGGTCTCATGGTGTAGTGGTTAACATGTCAGTCTGTCACACTGAAGATCGCGGGTTCAAGTCCCGTTGAGACCGCCATTTTTATTTTGCGCCTATAGCTCAATTGGATAGAGCATCTGACTACGAATCAGAAGGCTGGTGGTTCGAATCCTCTTAGGCGCGCCATGTAAGTTGGTCAAAAAGTCTTCTGACTTTTGACAAAATATAACGACTATTTCTTCAATTCTTAGTATATTGCTATGATTTATGACAGAAATAGTTTTTTTTATTCAAAATACACCCCATATTGTTCGACTGAAAGTAGGAAAATAAACAAGGACTCAAATCAAAATAATTCCGCAACTAATGGGATTTGAATTATCAACTATTTTTGCAAGTAATGGGGTTTGAATTATATGGTAAAAATAAATAAGTTTTATTTTGTTTGTTTTATTTTTCATTATATAGTATAATTATTATAGATTTAGTAAAGGAGTTTTTTATGGAAAAATTCGATTATTCAATATATAAAGAAACGAGAATATATTTAGTGTTATATGATTCATACATTAAAAAACAAGGAATAAGTAAAGAAGTATTATTTGATAAATTATGCATTAATAATAGTTCATATCGTAGAGCAAGAGATTATGAACAAAATGTAGGAAGACAGATTGTTGACCAATTATCTGATCATTATGGATTTGTAGTACCAAGCATTGAATTAATAAATGGACTAGAGGTATTTACAAATAAAGTATACAAAAATATGTATTATAAGATTTACACTTCCTATGATGAAGACTTAAAGTATATTGAAGAATTACTTGAAAAGAAATCCCTGTTTTTCCCTGTTCTAAATTTATTGAAATTATTTATGGTATTGAATTCTAAAAAATCAACATTTACTATGATGAACGAATATAGTACGCTTTATAATGATATAAAGCAATATTATAGTTTTTTTACAAAAGAATTAAAATCAATATATGAAATATTAAATATGTTTTTTGACAATACTAATGATGATGATTGGGATAAAGATTATGAAAATGCTATGTTATATCAGATTAAAGCGTCAAAGTGCCATACATATAAGAAGTACATTGAAGCAATATTCTATGCTAATATAGCTAAAAATATCCTATTAGCCGATTCGAATTTTAAAAGATTTATTTATGTTAATCAAATAATAATGAGTAGTATGTTATATGCTGGAAATTATAATGAATGTTATAAAATAGCATTAAAACAGATTGCTTGTTTGGAATCATTAGATATAAAACAATTTGAATTAGAATCAGCAAATAAGCTTTATGTAACATCATTATTAGGAATGGAAAGATATAAGGAAATAATCGATTTATTAATGGACATTGAATATACTAATCTTACTTTCATAATATGTTTATTAGTGTCCTTATATAAAACTAATAAGAACCAATACTTAGCATACTATAAGGAGAATGTCATCGATAATGATTTGGAAAAACATGATAAAGATTTATTTAATTCTTTAAACTCTTATCTTAAAATTAACAACAAAGGAATATTAAATACCCTTGCAAAGTATGATTTAATGGGTCCAATCATCAAAATATTAAAAAAATTTTAAAATGGGCAGAAAATGCCTAATTTCACTAAAAAGCTTTAAAATAAGCCCAAAAACACGGGCTTTTTTTTTGTTTAAAACGGCAAAAAATGCTCAATTATATAATTTGTAAGCGGTTGATAAAGATTTTAGAATAATGTATAATAATGGTGAATGGGGGAAAAAAGAATGAAAAATTTAAAAAAGAAGTTATTTTCAGTATGTTTTTGTTTATGGCAACAGTAGAAGTTCAAGCAGCAAAAATTAAAATTGTAAGGGACGAGAATCCAGATTGCGTTACTGTACTTTCACTATTTGATGAAGAATATAGTATAGATGTTGATGAAGAGAATGAGATTGGATATGTTGTTTATACAAGTAATGGTGAAGATGAAATATTAGGAACTTGTACAGTTATTGTTATTAATAGTCAAAATCCTAATGGATATGTATTATGTAATAGTGAGGTTGGTAGTTCTCGTGGAACATTAACAATTACAATCATAAATGAATTAACAGGTGAAGGCTATGTTTCTAGCGTTACGGGTGATTTAGGATACCTGTTTGGATTAAATACTGAAATAACATTAAAATAATTAATACAAAATTCCAGATTAGCATAAATTAGTATTCAAAATATCACGAAAAGGAAATAATAATATGAAAAAATATATGACGTGTGAATCTGTAACTGAAGGACATCCTGATAAAGTATGTGATAAAATTGCTGATTCAATTTTAGATGAATATCTACGACAAGATGAGAATAGTCACGTAGCGTGTGAAGTTATTACAATAGGAAAAAGTATTAAAGTTTTTGGAGAAGTAAAATCATATGCTAATGTAGATATAAATAATATTGTAAAAATGACAATAAAAGAGATTGGTTATATTGGATATGATGATATTGATATAATGCTAAACACACAGTCTCCTGATATATCAATTGGAGTTAGGAATGATGAAGGTGCTGGAGATCAAGGTATGATGTATGGTTATGCTACAAATGAAACTATAGAATACATGCCAGCTCCTATAATGTTTGCACATAAATTAACAAAACAATTAGAAGACATTAGAAAAATAGAGAAAGTTGAATTTATTAAACCTGATGGAAAAGCACAAGTAACAGTAGAATATTGTAATAATGGAATATTAAGAATTGATAATGTGGTTGTTTCTACTCAGCATACCGAAGATATAAAAATCGAAGATTTAAGATTATACATAATGGAAAATGTTATTAAAAAAGTATTGCCTAATAACTTATTAGATGAAAATACTAAATATTATATAAATCCTACAGGAAGATTCGTTATTGGCGGACCAGAGGCTGATAGTGGTTTGACTGGTAGAAAAATCATTGTTGACACTTATGGAGGAGTAGATCATCATGGTGGTGATGCGTTCTCTGGGAAAGATCCATCTAAAGTTGATAGAAGTGTTACCTATATGACTAGGTACATTGCAAAAAACATAGTAGCTGCTGGTTATGCAGATAAGATTGAAATAGCATTAAGCTATGTAATTGGAGTTTCTGAACCAACATCTATAAATATTGATACTTTTGGTACTGGTAAGGTAGAAGATGAATTTATATTGAAAACAATAAAAGAAGTATTTCCATTAACACTAAAAGGAATTATAGAGTGTTTAGATTTAAGAAAACCAATTTATCATTTAACTACAAACTATGGTCATTTTGGTAAAGAGGGTTTGTCATGGGAAAAACTTGATAAAGTTGTATTACTTGAGGAAAGATTAAGAACATTTGGATTATCTACAGCTGATTCAATTGGGCAATACTTTGATAATTATTAAAACATATTAAAATAATAAGAATTATAAATTTTGAAAAAATAAATTAAAATATAATATCGGAATTACCAAATCAAGAAAATACATATGTTAACAAATGGTTTGATTAGTTGGGTGTTGAGTTTTCTATTAGATAATTAAAAAGATTTATTTTAGCAAGAATAATTTATAAAGATTCTGATTTTATTGTACTAGATGAAGCTACTAGTGTATTAGATTCACTAATTGAAGATATAATTCATATAGAATTTCATGAAATAATTGGAGAAAAATGACTTTATTCATTTCTCTTAAATTATCAAGTTGTTTATTTTGCGATAAGAACCTTTATTTAGATGGTAACAAAATAATTCAAGAGGAAAATTATATAGAATTGATGAGTAATAAAGAATGGTTATATTATGAAATGTTCAAATCACAAGCTTGGTATTACAAAAAGTAATAAAATAAATATAAAGCTAAATAATTATTAAAGACCAAATTAATAGAAAGGATATTTAGTATAATACTTGAACAATTTATATTATACTTGGAGTGTTGAAAAATATGTATAATTCGAGTCAAAAGTTTATAATTGATTTGGTTAATAACCGATTAAAAGATGAATATATTGAAGATTTAGATATTGATTATGTGTTGAGTTTTTTAATTGAAAATAAAATTTTTTTAAGATATTATATAAAGTTAATAAAAAATATTAATGTCAAAAATAAAAAAACATTAATTAAAGCTATATATGATGACTATATTTATGGAATAAACGAAAAAAATGAATTAGCATTTAAAATTGTTGAAATATTTAATAAGAATAATATTAGTTATATCTTATATAAAGGATTAATACTTAATTATCTATTATATGAAAATAATAATTGTAGAATATATAATGATATAGATATTATATTGTTAGAACAAGATGATCTGAATAAAGTAGTAAATATTTTAAATAAATATTTTATTTTAGATATTTATGATATTAATAGTTTTAATTCATTGAATAAGGAATTACAAATAACAATTTGGTATAAAAAAAATAAATTTACATTAGAATTAAAAAATATTAAAAAAACACAAATTTTATTTAATGACAAATCAGATTTGGTGGAGTTGAAAAATTATCATTCTATAACTACTTTTAATTATGAAATGACATTTTTGAATTTAGTTAACTATTTTTCATATTATATTTCAAACATTAACTCAATTTTGTTTTCCCATAAAATAATAATGAAATATATAGTAGAAATAAACGATTTTTTAAATAATCATAATATAATTATGGATTATGAAAAACTAAAAAATAAAATAAATATAAATAAAATGGAAAATAAAATTGTAAATTGTTTAGAATTATTATCTGAAGTTTTTCTAAATAGTAGTTATGAAAAATATATTTATAAATTAAGTTTGAATAATGTTAGGACTAAAAAAGATTTAGAAATAAATTTTATGAATTATTATTTAAATAATAATGAAATAATCGATTTTATTAAAGCATTCTTTTATGATAAGTATATTTTTAATTTTTCAGAAAAAAATAATAAATATAGTGGTATTCTATTGTTGAATAAAAAGAAAATAATTTGTAATTATTCATTTAGTGAAATTTTTACAATAACTTATGATAATATGGCATATGATAAATTTATTATATATTTTCAAATATATGGATATGATAACTATAATGAATACATTAAACCATATTATCCAATATTTATACATAAGGATAATGATGGATTTAAGATAACAAAATCCCTTTATCCAAGAAATATAAGTTTATTTCGAAGTGATATTGAGTTAAGATCTGAAACAATTAATAATGTTGATATTAAAATGCATGGAAATGATTTATCAATAAAAATTAATTTTTCTCAATTGTTAAACATAAAAAAGAATATTGGAATTAATTTTATTATTTATTTGATAGATGATTTTAACAATGTGTTTGATTATGTAGAGTTTTTACCTTATAATTCTTCTCCATTAATTATTAATTAGAAAGGATACTTTTATGTATATTTTAAATTCTAAAACAATATTGAAAAAGTTTCATGATTCATATTATATTTTAAATTATAAAAATTGTGAATATGTACAAATTTCCAGGGATTTATATAGTTCTTTATTAAATATTGCAAACTATAAATATGATAATGAGAATATTAATAAATCATTTGAATATTTATATATTTCACATTATTTAGAAAAAATTAACAAATTACAAATAGTCCATTATCTTGATTTTAAAAAAGACTTATATATTCATTATGATGATAATAATTATATTAAAATTCTTAATAATATAAAAGAGAGTAGTTTTATATTTGGAAATGTTTATATATTCATAAAAAATAATTTAAATAATCATTTATATAAGTTAATAATTTTTTTATATTATCATAGTGAAAATATTGTTATACATGTTGATTATGATAGTGTAGATAATTGTTTTAATATAATTAGAAAATATAATATACAATTAATAGTATATACAAGCAATGCCGATGAAATATTATGTATATCAGAAAAATATGATTCTAAAAAAATCTTAATTTCTCCCTTACCTAATGAAAACTTTAAAGATATGATATATTTATGTCTTACTAATAAAATTAATTTTAATTTCAATACGTTTGCACTCTATACAAAATTAAATGTAGATATAGATAAAATATTTTTTGATTTTCTTGAATTTTATGATTATTTTAAAATAAGAAAAAAGAGTCTTGATGGATATAAATCATTAAAGAATTATCCAAACATTTTAATTAATAGTGGTGAGTTTTATAATGATAACTTAATTGTTGATTTAAAAGGAGATATTGTAAATGATTACAGTATTTTTAATAAATGTTACAATTGCTCTTTAAATAATTTTTGTGAAAATTTTAATGTTACTAATTGTGAAAAATATAAGAAAATTTTTTTTCACAAATTAAATAATATTGATATTTCAATCGAAGAATTAGTTAAATTTAGCAAGGAGGTTTATAAAAATGTATAATACTTCATTTTTGTTATTTGAAAAAAAAATTACAATTTTAAGTAAAAATAAAAACATATTAGACCTATTAAATCTTGAACTTATTGAGAAAACAAATAGTCAACAAGCCACGAATTTACATTTAGAGATTAATTATTTTGATGAAAATGTATTTAAATCAAGTTTTTTTAATAGTTATGATATTTTTAATAAAGAATTTTATGGTATAAATAAAAAATTAATGTGTCCTGTTTTTTTAACATCTGACAAAAAATTATACTATTCTTTAAAAAATTTTATTTATAATAGTATTGAAAATTACTTTAACAAGATTGATGATGTTTGTTTTTTACATGCTACTGCAATTGAAAAAGATGGATTTGTGTATATTATTTTAGGTAATAAGAATAGTGGTAAAAGTTCTAAATCTATTAAATTATGTTTGGATTATGGATATAAACTAATAACCGATGACGTTGTACCAATTAAATTATTGGGAAATGGAAATTATTATATTGAAGGGATTTTTAAAGGTTTTAATATGAATAATGCAACATATAAAATGCTTTTAAGTGATAATGACGAGTATATTGATGAAAATGACTATGGGTTGAAAAGTAGATATTTTTTAAATAATACATCAAGGAAGACGGGAATTTTCAAATGTCTATTTGTATTGGATTCTGAAAATATAGAAAAGACAATATTTGATAATGTTTTGTCTGATATATCTTTTAAAAAAGAATTTATTAATAAGTTTATAAATAATAATAGTGATTCTATATATAAATTTAATAATGAAGATACATTAACTAATAATGTGAAGAAAATAAATGATATAATTATAGAATCATATAAAAAGGTAAATAAAAATGTTTAAAATAGCAATTATAGATAGTGGATGTGAAGATGCAGATTATGGATATTCTATTTTTAATAATGGAAATCAAATAATGAGTTTAGAAGAAAATTACTCGGAAGATATATTAAAACATGGTTCTTTAGTTGAAAAAATGTATAGAAATTTTTTAGATGATGTGTTTATTGGAAGCTATAGGGTTTTCTTTGATGAATTATATTCTGGCGTTAATGAAGTAATATATGCAATTGAAATGGCTATTAATGATGATGTTGATTTAATTAATTTAAGCTGTGGTATTGATAAAAAGAAGATTGATAAAGAGGATTTTAATAAATTACAAGATATAATTAATATTGCACTAAGTAAAAATATTAAAATAGTTTCAGCTCAAAATGAAAAAGAAACATTATTCCCTGCGTTAATAAAAGGTGTATTTGGTGTTTCTGATTCAAAAGAGATTAATAGTAAAATTTTTAAAATAAAAAACCATTATTGTTGTAATGGAAAATGGTATTTTAAAGAACAAAATAATTTCATTTCTACATCTGGATCTAGTTATTCAACCGCATTTTTTGGAAGTATGTTATTATTAAACAGGATTAATGACTGTTTTTATTTTAATAATGATATTATTAATAACAATATTAAGAATGTTCTTGTCATAAATGATTTTTATACATATTTTATTTTTAAGAATTATTTAAAAAAAATAAAATTAATATGGAATATAGATTTTTTATTTTATAAAGATTATTTTTTGATTAAGAATTTAAATCTTATTATAAATAATAAGAAAATTGATACTATTAATGAATTACCTATTGAAACATGTAATATAATTTTACTTACATTTGATGATAACTCCAATATTAATATAAATTTAAGTTGTATAAATAATTATTTTTTATATGGTAATTTTAAAATTGAAATGAATGAAATTATAAAAATAATTCCTAATTTTATAAATAATAATAGTAAATTATATATTAATAAATGTTTTGAGAGCGAAAACAATATGAATGAATATTCTACTGCATTTATTTCAAGTAATAATTTTAATGATTTATATGAAATTGAGTATAAGATGTGTAAAAGTTTAAAGAGGTTTAAAGTAAATTCTACAAACATTGGTATGAATATATTTCATAAAAAAAATCACCCAACTGGAAATAGATATGATTTTTATTATTGTAAATTATATAACGATTACTCAAGTAATTTTAAAGATAATTTGAATAAATTTTTATCAAAAAATTATGATAGAGTTATTTTAGTATTAAATTGTAATGATAGAATAAATAAAATTAAAGAATTACAAAATTATATTGAATTGTTAAGCGGTACAAAAGTTTATCTCGGGTTTTTATCTAATAATTTATATGATGAATATTTAAATGAAGATGATAAAATAAATCGTTTTGATATAGATATTAGTAAAAAAAGTAAAATAAAAAAAGAATTGTTATCAGAAAATATAGATTTTATTTTAATAGATTCTTATAATCAATTACTTAATCTAGTTTAATAATAAGTGTATTTATAAATAATATAAGGAGGTAATTATGAATATATATGGAATAATGAAAAAGAATATTTTAAAAGAATTTAAGTTATATGGTTGTGCTTGTACTTGTGCTTGTGGTTCACCCAATGATGCAAACAAACCAGATTCAACATCAGAAGTGAACGATAAATTTTTGTCATCTGGTGCTACTGGTGAAGATTATGAATAAAATGATATATGGAATAATTAAAAAAACTAGTTTAAATATAAAAGTCTATGGTTGTGTTTGCAAGGGTACTTCTGATGAAGAACAAACTAATGATGGAAATAATAATGATGCAGGTCGTTATCAACATTAAATAATATATCATAAAATAAATACACTTATTATTATAAAAATATAATGCTTTATTATAATTGAGCACTAAATATGTGTTAACCATAGTTCAAATTATAATAAGCATTATATTTATTAGAATAATACATAAAGTAGACGTATTAAATGTGTTTTTATTTAATTATATCTACATATGTATTATCAAAAAATATATCATACTACTATTATAGATCTATATTAATAATTAAATTCATTATCGATAATACAAATATTAGATGGGTTAAATAATTTAAATATAAGATTAGAGATTAAATTATATTCATTTGTATTTACGAAACTCGAATTAAACTTTAATATTTTTTAAATGATATGAAAGAGGATATATCATACTAAAATCTTAAAGTAAATTAAAAATCATATGTTTATGAATTTTATTTACTAATTACATCATTACACTTTCTAATATACTATTATATAGTATATTAGAAAAAATCAAATTTAGAGAGCTTCATTTAATAAGGTGTTTGCACTGAAAGTGAAGCATTAAGATATGGAGGAAAAAATGAAATTACCAATTATGATGCTATTTGATATATATGGATTTTATTATGCTTATGATTCAATTACAAATAATTATGTAAAAATATCTAAAGAAGCTTATGATTTTTTCAAAGAGGCTAAATTACATACTAAAATTGGAGAAGAAATATCAAATGAAATTATTAATAAATATGAAGAAGGATATAATTTAGTCAAGATGCTTATTGAAAAAAACAATATTTTAAATGGATTTGATTTTGGTCAGCCTAAATATTGGTATAACAAAGAAAATATTAAAGATTTATTGGAGAATAAAAGTAAAGTTTTAGTTTTAGAAGTTACTAAAAAATGTAATTTTCGATGTAAATATTGTTGTTGGTCTGATACTTATTATGAAAAAGATTGCTATGCTAATAAAGATATGAGTATTGATATTATTAAGAAGAGCTTAGATAATTTTCTTAATTATTCTAAAGATAGCGAGAATATAGCAATATCATTTTATGGAGGGGAGCCTTTAATTGCATTTAATAATATTAAATTTGTAGTTGATTATATTAATAAAAATGTTAAAACAAAAAAACATCATTATAATTTTACTACAAATTTGTATTTGTTGGATGAAACAATTTTAGATTTTTTATATAATAATAATTTTCATTTATTAGTAAGTTTAGATGGACCACAATGGATCCATGATGCAGGAAGAATAACGATTAATAATTCGGGAACATATGAAAAAATATTTAATAATTTAATGATGATAAAAAATAAATATCCAGTATATTTTAAAAACAATATTTCATTTAATGCTGTTATTCCCCAACTAAAATATAAAGATTATGTTATAAATTTTTTTGTAGAAAAATTTCCTGAAAATAGATTTATGTTCAGTGATTTATCACCTGGATATAATATTGAAAAAATTAATGAATATTTTCAAATTTTAAATAAAAACAAGCTATTTTATAAAATAAAAGATTTGAAAAAAGAGGAAAAAATATCTGAAAGATATTATTTGGGATTAGTAGATAGTACGAAGGAAAGAATCAAATTAAGTGTTTATGATGATGCTTTAGCACCATATTTTAAAAATATTGATATTAAATTAAAGAATAATGGATACTTTTGGAATAATGGTTGCTGTATTTTAGGCCAAAGAAAAATGTTTGTTGATGTTAATGGAAATATCTTTCCATGTGAGAAAGTTGATATTAATAACGAAAAATATTTAATAGGTAACGTTTCAGATGGTTATAACTATAAAAAAATAGATAAAATAATTAATGATTTTTCTAGTTTAATACAAAAATGTAATAAGTGTTGGGCAATTGTACATTGTCATATGTGTTGGAAATTTTTGTACTCAAATATTGATAAATGTAAAACATATCGAAGCGAAGTATATTTTAGAATAAAAAAGGCTATTACAATTCTTGAATTTAATCCCAAATTAGTTAAAGAATTTGATAAAATAAAGATTAAATGAATAAATATATGAAAAAAGATACCATTAATAATGAAATAATTAAATTTATATCTCATAACAAAAATTATTGCATTTATGTATTTTTAAAAAACATTCTTATTTGTTTTAATTTAATTATCACACCATATATAATTAAAAATTTTATTATTTATTTAGAAAATGATAATATATCATTTTTTATAAAAAAAGTATTAATAATTATACTACTTTCTTTTTTATTAAAATGTTTTAGCAATATTTTTGGTTATCTTGAAAGTAAGAATAAATATAAGATTTCTATTAAAATGAAATTAGATTTTAATAAATTTACTTTAAATATTCCATATTCTGTTTACGAATTATCAGAAACACAAGATATGTATAATAATGCTATATACAATTTAGGAAATAATACTGGAATTATTGCAATTGTAACAAATCAAATTTCTTTTATATCATATTTTTCGTGTTTTACAATTATTATACCTTTTTTATTATTAATTGATTTTTATATGGCTTTAATTATAATTGTCATATTAATTCTTTCAATTTTAATTAGTATATTTCAAAAAAGAATAGAAAAAAATAAATATTATAATAATACCAGAATAGTAACACGAAAAATTAATTATTTAAATTCAATATGTAATAATGTATCATTTGCTAAAGAAATTAGGATTTTTTCACTATTTGATAAAATTAATAAAATGAAAAAAATTGAAGTTGATAATTACTTTAAAAAACTAAAAGACAATCAAATTATAAAATCTAAATTAGGAATAGTTAAAGTCTTGCTTGAAATATTGGAATATTTAGTATGCTATGTATATTTTATAATGAGATATATTAATAATAATATTGATACAGCAAATTTTGTTTATTATATAACAGTTTCTTCATCTGTGATAATTGCATTAAATCAGATAATATCGTTTATTGTTAGTATTATTAATAATAAATTATATTTAAAAGATTTAATTGATTTCAAAAATAAATATATTATTGGAGAAAAAATAACCAATTTAAAAACTATAGATGAAATTGAATTAATTGAATTTAAAAATGTTTCATTCAAATATTTTGATTCAAATAAATATGTTTTAAAGAATATTAATTTAAAAATTTCTGATGAGAAGATAGCTTTAGTCGGATTAAATGGTGCGGGAAAAACGACACTTGTAAAATTATTATGTGGTTTATACGAACCAACTGAAGGTATAATAGAAATTAATGGTATAGATATAAAAAATATTGATAAAACTTGTATATTTAAATACTTGGATATATTATTTCAAAATAATCCTTTATTAGCAATCAGTTTAAAAGAAAATATATTATATGAAAATACGGAAAAAGAAAATTTATCATTATTATATAAAGAAATTGAATTAAATGATAATCTAATAAATAATATAGAAAATGGATATTGTTATTCCAAAGAATTATATTCTACTGGTGTTCAATTAAGTGGTGGAGAAATAGCTAAGATTAATATATTGAGAATTATAAATAGTAAGAAAAAGTTTTTTATTATGGATGAACCTACTGCAGCATTAGATCCTTTTATTGAAATTAAATTATACGAGTTACTAAAAAATAATATGAAAAATAGATTTGGATTATTTATAACTCATAGGTTAAACTCTATTACATTTTGTGATAAAATTCTTTTACTTGAAGATGGAAAAATAGTTGAAAATGGTAGCCATGATGAATTAATAGAAAAAAAAGGGAAATATTATGAACTTTATAATAAACAAGGAATTAATTATAGGAAGGGCATAAATGAAGAAAGTTAAATTAATATGTAAAACTATTACTTTTTTTATAAAACATTTTTTTAGATGCTCAAAAATTTTTTTAATTTTATTAGTATTAGAAATAGTAATAAATAGCTTTAATAGTATTTTAATCACATACTTACCAAAATTAATTATTGACAATGTCAATAATACATATATATATATAAATGTCTTATCTTATTTTACTATTTATATATTATTAAGAATTTCATCTACATTATTGGAAAAAATAAACTTTTTTTATTCTAAAAAAGTTATTGTTTATTTTGATGATTTATTAAATAAAAAAATAACACAAATTGATTATATGAATTTTGAAGATAAAGAATATTTAGATAAATTATACTATGCAAAAAAGTGTTTAAATGAATATACAAATGGGGCATATGGAGTAATCTATAATTTAAAAAACATAATGCAAAGAATAATAACACTAACTGGTATAATTATTATTTTTTTGTCATATAAGCAATATTTATTATTTATATGTTTATCATTTGGTATAATTTTGACAAGTTATATTACTAATAGAATGTTAAAAAATCAACAAAAATTTAATTATGAATCAACAGAAATTGCAAAAATACAAAGTTATTTTAATAATTCTATATATGATATTAGGCATCAAATTATATGTAGAACATCCAATATTAAATGTATTATTGATTTGTATACTGACAAATATAATAAAAATTATTTTAACAAAATGGACAAACATTTTAATAAAAACATATTTTTAAGTTCTATAAATATTCTGTTACAATTTTTATTTATAAATATATTACCTATTATAGTCTTATTATTTGATTATAAAAAAAATATGTTGAATATTTCAACTATAGTATTACTATTTTCAATTGCAAAAAATTTTGGAAATTCTTTGTCAGATTTACTTTTTTATTTAAATTTATATTTTAATGATTGTAATTACTTAATAAATTATATTTATATTATTGAAGAACCAACAAAAAGAAAAAATGGAGTCAAAATTACTAAAATTTATTCTATAAAAATTAAAGATTTATATTTCAAATATTCGAAAAAAAGTGATTATGTATTAGAAAATATTAATCTAGAATTAGATAAACCCCAAAAAATATCCATTGTTGGTATAAATGGAGCTGGTAAATCCACTTTAATTAAATTATTATGTGGTTTACTTAAACCATCAAAAGGATATATATATATAAATAATATAGATATAAATAGTATTGATAATAATTCACTTTATAATGCTGTAAATTGTATGTTCCAAGATTATTCTATTTTTTCTTTCACTGTAAAAGACAATATATGTATAAAGTCCAATGATAATGAAAAATTGTTTTCTTCTTTAAAAAAAGCAGAAATATATGATAAAATTATTAGTTTTGATTCCGGAATAAATACATATATTAATAAATGGTTTGATAAATGTGGAGTCAATTTCAGTGGAGGTGAATTACAAAAAATTGCGATTGCAAGAACATTTTATAAAGAATCTAATTTGTTAATTCTTGATGAACCAACAGCTTCTTTAGATATAGAATCAGAATTCAATGTGTATAATAGTATTAATAAATATACTGAAAACAACTTTGTATTTTTTGTATCTCATAGATTATCTAGTTGCTTATTTAGTGATAAAATTATTGTAATAAGTGATAAAACCATTAAGGAAATTGGAACACATTATGAATTGATGAATAAGAGTAATAGTATATATAAAAGATTATTTGAATCACAAGCTGATTTTTTTATAAATAAAAAATAATTAAAATTAAATTCTATGTAATAGATCTAATTTAAAATTATTTAATATACTTTTTCAGTAAATAAGTTAACTTAGTTGATAGGGTTTAATTTTACAAAAAAAGCAAAAATATAATTTGAATATAATATTAATATAGTCTTGTTATGTAATTATTTTTACAACCACTAAGTTCTATATTTAAATATTATATATTATTTAACAATTATGTATTGATATTGTAAATACACTATATTATAATATAAGTATCAAGGAGGGAAAAATGGCTATTCTACAAATAATAATTGATGAAGAATTAAAAGATGAAGCAAGTAAATTTTTTAATGACTTAGGTTTAGATTTATCAACTGCAATTAGAATATATTTTAAAAAATGCATTGATAAAAAAATTATCCCATTCGAAATAAATAATATAAAATATGATGAAAACAACGCTGAAAAGTTTGTTCTGAAAGCTCATGTAAATGCACCTAAAAATACAAGCCCGTATGAAATAATGAATTTATTTAGAAATTTATGTGATGATAAAGGATGGTATTGTGAAGGAGGTGGTGTTCGTTTCCTTTCTAAGAGTTTAACAATTTCAAGATTTGATGATGAAAAATATTATTATGGATCATCAAATCCGATAGAATATTTAAAAAAGGGATCTGATATTACTCCATGTAAAGAACTTGCAATAGCATTTTCACATAAACCTTCATTTGTGACAATTGATGGACCAAATATTTTCCATGATGGTGAAGTAAAACCATCTTATTTATACATTGTTGATGAACCACTTGTTAAAGATATAGATTTTACTCAACATGAGGATTCGGCTTTTCATACTGGTTTTGAATTAAAAGTTAAACGAGATATAAAACTTAAACTTATTGATAAATTAGATGAATAATTAATAATCAATAAAAGACTATAAGTTAGAATATATGGAAAAATGGATATATTTACATCATGTAAATTACAAGGTGTAAATGATGGAGTGATTGTACTTTAGACAAATGAAAAATTTCATCGAATGATAATAGATACTGTATATAAAAAACAAAATTTATATAGAAGTGAGTTAAACTATACAAAGTAATTAAGTGAACAAAAACTTTAAATGTTGTTATTTCATATTTATTTAGTGAAAATATCGTAGACAGTTTTCATTTGATTAAAACGACCGATTATATAGTCTCTCTATATATAGACAAGTAGTTAAAAAGAATAAAATCATTAAAAACTGAACGGCTTTACAAACCCTTGTTCAGTCATTTGTGCAGTTTTTTGCTAATAGACTGATTGTATAATTGTAAATGATATGAGACAAAATAATTAAAAAAAGAAGATAAGATTAAAGGGGTTTTAGGGGGAATGTGTCCCCCTAGAATGAAGGCAGTTAAAAAATTATTTACAAGATAAATAGTTAATCATATTGTTGATTATTAAATGCTGTCTAACTTGGATAGGTGTTTTGTAATTCAATGGAGTCATACCAATATTATTTGATCTTCTTAAGTAAGCTTTCATTTGTTTTATGAGATCTTCAAAGTTATAGAATTTAAGAAAGCGATAGAATCTTTCATTATCATTTCTATGGCTGCGCTCAACCTTACCGTTATGTCTTGGAGTTCTGGGTTTAATGGTTTTATGAATAATCCCTAACTTCTGACATTCTAAATCAAAAGGATGAACTCTCTTAGTTTCCCTAAAGTAAGAGAACTCAAAGCCATTATCAGTTTGAATAATTCTGGGGATGTATCCAAAGTAACAAATAGCTCGATAAAGAAAATCAATGGTGCTAGCAGAAGTTTGTTCTTTATAAGGATAGATAAACCTTTCTCTAGAAGCTTCATCAATGATAGTATACTGAAAATAATGATAATCGTCCCTTAAATTTGCGTTACAATCGTTAGGAACATATTTAACATCTAATTGCATCTTTTCTCCTAACAACTCAGGGGTATGATATTTTTTAGGGACATATCTTTTCTTAATATTAGACTTATTGATGTAATAACCGAGTTTAACTAGAACACGATATAAACTAGAATAATGGCGGGAATAAGCAATTTGTTGCCTAAGTTTTGTATATAGTTCCGTAAGACCGATATGAGGATTACGTTTAATGAGAGAAGATATTTTAAGAAGTTCCAAATCAGTATGAGCATTAGGATGAGGAGATAAAGGACGACGACTTTTCTCTTTTAAGGAATCCCAAGAACCATCGAAAGCTTTATTCCAACGCATTAGGGAAGCTTTAGAGATGTGATATTTAGAACAGATATGAGCAATAGAATAATGATTATTACGATAAGATGAAACAGCATGAAATTTTGTTTTGATATCATGAGATTTATGTGATATAATAGCCATGTGATTTATACTCCTTGTGTGAAGAAATTTCGTTGTGGTTATCTTCTTTGTGCAAAGTATAAATCACTTTTGCGTTTTAATCAATATTGGTCTCATATGTATTGTAATATAACAGTGCAGTTTTTTGCTAATAGACTGATTACCTTGAATATACTATAGGAAAATGATATAATATTTAGTGGAGTTAAATGTTAGAAGAGATATCCAAAAGAATAGCAGAATATTTAGGAGTTGATGTTCTACCAATAGAATATGATAATAATATAGTTGATGATAATAGACTGGTAACTGAGGGAAAATCAAAAATAATTATCAACCAAAAGTATAAAAAAAACTACTTAGAAACAGTTAAAAGTATAACACATGAATACAGGCACGTATTCCAATTATACTGGGTGATACTTATGCCAAATGATGAACTTGCTAAACTATGGAAAGAAGAATTAATAAAAGCAAAGACAGGAAATGAAAAAGGTTATAATCTACAAACATTTGAATTAGATGCATTTGCTTTTACACAAGTGTTTCTTGCA
This sequence comes from Bacilli bacterium, assembly GCA_028693955.1. GTDB lineage: Bacteria > Bacillota_I > Bacilli_A > RFN20 > UBA1709 > JAQUUH01. The sequence continues at coordinate 13,646 of JAQUUH010000008.1, read as the reverse complement.
AGAGAAGGGGTAAAGATAAAACATCCAAATATAAAATATCAAGAGTTGATATATATAAAGAGATACAAAAGATTTTTGTAAATTGATCACTAGTAAATAGTGGTCTTTTTTTATGAAAATAAATCCTACATTTTCAGCTCTTTTTTTACCCGACAAATAACACTATTTTTAGTATAATAGTACTACTTAAAATGGCAATATATGGAAAAAGAGGTGAGTGCTATTGGGTAAAAAATATAGAAACTTTTCGGATTTTCTTCAACAAAACTACATAGAAAATATCTATCATGCTTTAGAAGATTACATTGAAGAAAAGGAATTAACAGGAAAGGTATATAGGGGAGAGATATACATAAATAACTATCATATCAATAACATTCAAGTTACAGGTTATAGATTTATCAAATCAGAAATCGATAATGTAGAATTCATAGTACATATAGATGCTGATTATAATCTTTTTGAAACTGAAGATGAATGTTTGATAAAATCATATCCAACACAAAAATCATTTTTATATAAAATGTCAGGGTCTTTTAAAGAAGGCTTTAGAGGAAGAAAAAAAGATGAGATGGAATTATACAATAGTGAAATGCCAGAAAATCTATCAAGTGGACTTGTGCCAATCATTCCTAAAGATGAACTTGATAATTATGCAGTAAATTTTTTAAAGAAATATTGTCCAGAGGCATTACAAGTAAAATAGTATGTGGAGTTTGTGGTAAAGGATTTAATCACAAGTTTAATAATACTAACAAGTCATGGAGATGTGAGATATGGTCATGTAGTAACTAAAATAATTATGGTAAAAAAAGTATGCGATAATACAAGAATAAAGGATGATGTTTTAAAGAGTAAGTTTGTAGAAAGTTATAATGAATTCATTAATACAAAACTAGATAATGATGAACAAATTGATGATAAAAATAAACTTGCAATTTTAGTCAAACAAGAAAATGAATTAAAAGTTTTGAAGATTAATAGATTAATTGATATTAACGATTATAATAAAGAAGTAGAAGTAATTAGAAAAGAAATAAAAGAGTTAACTGATAAAATATCAATATCAGAAATTAGAAATATGGTTAAAACTGATTGTAAAGAACTAGTTGTGTTTGATGAACAAAAAGTAGAAATCTTCTTAGAAAAAGTAAAAATATTTAAAAACAAAGTAACATTTAGATTTATTAACGGAGTAGAAATAACTAAAAAATATTCAAATGGACCATCAGGTAATCAAAAAGGTTGGAAGAAAAAGCAAGTAAAGGAGAAACAAAAGTATGGAGACTAGTAAAAGAGTTGTTAAAGAAATCCCTACATTATTTAGAGCAAACATGACAGAGGTTATAACTAAAGAAAATGTAACCTATTATGTTAGAGTAAGTACTGATTTTGATGAACAAGAAGAATCATATGAAAGACAAAAAGCACACTTTGAGGAACTAATTAAATCGCATCCTGAATGGAATTATGTTGAAGGTTATGCAGATCAAGGAATTTCAGGTACTAAAGCAGAAAAAAGACCAGAGTTTATGCGAATGATTAGTGATGCAAGAGAAGGAAAAATCAATAGAATTCTTATTAAATCAATATCAAGATTTTCTAGAAATACAGTTGATAAACTAAGCTATATTAGAGAGTTAAAGGATATTAGTGTAAGTGCATACTTTGAGAATGAAGGAATAGACACAATGACTGCTAATGGAGAAGTACTCATTACAATTCTTGCTGCAATTGCAGAACAAGAGTCACGTGGTATTTCAACAAACATTAAATAGGCATATAAAAAAAGATTTCAAGAAGGTAAAGTATTAATTAATTATAAAACAGTTTTGGGGTATAATAAAGTTAATGATGACTATGTGATTGTAGAAGATGAAGCAAAAGTTGTTAAACGAATATTTCTTGAATACATTACTGGAAAAACAATTAGACAAATTGCTAAAGCATTAAATGATGAAAAGATAACAACTAAACTAGGTAATACCTGGACACCAAGTAGCATTCAAGGTGTTCTAGCAAATGAAAAATATACTGGAAATTCATACTTAGCAAAAACATATAAAGCTGATGTCTTAAGCAAATCTAGAGTGAAGAATACTGGACAGGCAACTAAATACTATGTAGAGAATAGCCATCCTGCTATAATTACACAAGAATTGTTTGATATGGTACAAGAAGAAAAAAAAGAATAGGACATCTCTTAGGCCAACAGCTAATACTGGTAATGGAAAGTATAGTAGTAAGAATTCATTAAGTGGACTTCTTATATGTAGTGATTGTTGAAGCAATTTTAGAAGACATGGAAGAAGAGTAGCTGATGGGAGAATTGTAAAAACATGGGTGTGTATTGGTCATCAAAAAGATAATGGAAGTTGGAAAATGTTACCAATTAAAGAAACTGATATCATAGAAGCATATAAAAGAGTTATTGAACGCTTTTCTGGAGATTTGTCAGAGCTTGTGGAAATGGTCAAAGAGACAATCAATTCAGAGTTAAATAATGATTGTAGCAAAAATATAGAACCAATTGAAACGAAAATAAACAATGATAGAAAACTTATTATGGAAATCTTCCAAAAGAAAAGAAATAAAGAAATAACAGATGAATATTATAATAATGAATATATAAGATTAAGCGAGGAAATCCATAGTCTAGAAGAAGATATAGAAAAAAAGAAATCACAAAATACTAATATTCAGATTAAGAAAGAAAAAATGAAAATAATTCTAGATACATTAAGTAAAGAAAAAGTTGATCTATATGACCAACAAATAATGAGAAAATTAATAGAATATATTAAAGCAATTGATAAACATACATTAGAGTTTCAATTTAAATGTGATTTAAAAATTATTGAAGAAATATAAAATATCTATTTTATAACATAATTCATATTAAAAATAGAATATAATTATACAAGGAGCAATAAATTATGTATACGATAAAAGAATGGCAAAACAACTATTTATCAGGTAACTTCAATAAAAAAAATGTTAAAGTACAAATAGAAATAGGTTGGTTAGATTGGTTTTGTAATGATAATAAACTATATAATAAAACTGAAGAATATAGTAATATAGTATGCAATTTAAAAGATAATCAAATTTTTCAAATAAGTGAAACATTATTATGTTTTAAAGAACACTTATCATTCTCAGGTAAATATCATGATGATATAATATTTATAAATGAAAACACTAAAAAGAAGTGCTTGATTATTTCAATAAATAATTCTGTAGAAAAGAATAAATATGCAGTATACATAAATGATAATAACTTTATGAAAGCAGTGTTTAAAACTGATTCTAATGATGAATTAATTAAATGGATAAATAAATAAATAAATAAATCTTGCATTGGTATAAATCTACCAGTGCAACTTTTTTTATTTGGAATCAAAATAGAATTTATTATATTTTAAAAAAACACCTACTATGATATAATAGTTATGTGAATTGTCAGTATTTATAGAAAAAGGTAATATTATGTTAGATGAAATGAATTACACTAAATGTCAAGTTTTTACTCCAACTAAATATGCAAAACTTTTACTTTCAAGTATAGATTATGAAAAAAATCTATTTGGGAAAAAAGTATTAGAAAATTCATTTGGTGATGGAGCGATTTTAGTTGAAATAGTTCAAACTTATATTGATGATTGTAGGAAAAATAATTTTAGTAATAATAAAATCAAACAAGGATTAGAAAATGATATTTATGGTTATGAAATTGATGAAAATAAATACAAAAGCTGCATAGAAAAATTAAATCAAAAAGTATTAAACAATAACATGTATGAAACAATTAATTGGAAATTCAAACAAGAAGATTTTTTAAAAGCTAAGATTGATGAGAATTTTTTTTACATAATCGGAAATCCTCCATATATTAATTATAAACAATTAACTGAAGATAATAGAATATACCTAAAAGAAAACTTTAATAGTTGTAAATATGGTAGATTTGATTATTGTTATGCTTTTATAGAAAAATCATTTAACTTATTATCTCAAGATGGTAAAATGTCATATTTAATACCAAATAGTATATATAAGAATGTTTCTGCAAAAGATTTAAGAAATATTATTAAACCATATATAAAAAAAATAATTGATAATTATGGTGCTGATGTATTTCCAAATGTAACAGTTACAACTTCTATACTTTGTATAGTAAAATGTCTTTCAAAAAGTTTTAATTATTATGATAATATAACTCAAAATAGTTTTGATATTAATAAAGATAATCTCGTTGATAAATGGAAATTCCTAAAAATATATGAAACATCTGAAGATTCAAAAAAAGAATTAGGCTCTTTGTATAATGTAGGTAGTACATTAGCTACTTTATTTAACAAAGCATTTGTATTTGAAATTGATAACGAAGACGAGTTGTATTATTATGTTGGTACCGAAAAAATAGAAAAAGAAATAACTAAAAAAGCATTATCACCTAAAAATTGTGCTTTTTCAAAGACTGAATATATTATTTTCCCATATAAAATTAATGATAATAAAGAAATAAAAAGATATACAGAACAAACATTTAAAGAAAAATTTCCTTTTGCATACAAGTATTTAGAAAAATACAAAATAGAATTAACGAATAAGGATAATGAATCAGGAGTAAATTGGTTTGAATATGGTCGATCTCAATCTTTAACAAATATGAATCAAAAAAAAATAATGATGAGTATAATTATTACGAATAAAGTAAAAGTGTATGAATTATCAGAAAATGAGATACCTTATTCAGGAATATATATAACAGAGATTGATGAAAAATATACATTGGAAAAAGCTAAAGAAACTTTAGAATCAGATGATTTTTTAAATTATATAAATGAGATTGGAATTACATCATCAGGAAAATCAAAACGAATAACACCAAATGATGTAAAGAAATATATGTTTTAGGAGGATAAGATGGAGATACTAAAATATGTTATAGAAGATGATAAAATTGCAGAATTATTTGGAGTGCAAAATTTCACAAATAAAGAATCAGCTATATTAGAACTTGTAAAAAACGCATATGATGCTGGTGCAAGTAATCTATCAATTAACTTTGATGACGATAAAATTATCTTAATAGATGATGGAACAGGTATGAGCTATAACATCTTAAAAGATAATTGGACTAAAGTAGGATTAAGTAATAAAGCTTATGATTTTGTTGATAAAGATGCTAAACAACGAATTTATTCTGGATCAAAAGGTATTGGAAGATTTGCTTTAGCAAGACTTGGAAAACAAATAGAAGTTCAGACAAAAATGTTGAATAATAATGGAGCGAGATGGACAACAGATTGGTCAATTACTAAACTTGATTTTATTCAATTAAATACAATTGGAACCACAATAATAATTAAACAACTTCGTGACAAATGGTCAATAAAAGCTATTGAAAATCTATCAAATTATCTTTCAACAACATATAATGATGATTCTATGAAAATTACATTGAACTATTTGGATAAAATTTTTACTGTTGAAAGAAAATTTATGAAACCTACTTTAGGTGTGAACTGTTTATCAATAATTAAACTGAATTATAATGCTAAAACTAAAGATTTAACTAGCAAAATTATTTCAGACGAATTTCTTGATGAAGCAATATCATATTGCCCAACCACTAATCTTCATGATAAGATTTCAATAATTAATATGAAAAATGAAGTGTTTGATGATATTGAATTAGATGATAAAGATAAAGAATTAGCATTAGAGGAATTAGGATCATTCACAGCTGAATTATATTTTGCTTTTAATCCTCAAAAAGATGACTGTGAAAAATTTTTATATAAATATAATTCACTTCAAGAACCTTATAAAGATGGTGTAATCTTATATAGAAATGTATTTAGTATAAGTTCATATGAAGGAAAGAAAGATTGGCTTGGCTTAGGTAAAAGATCAAGAAAATCACCTGCTGCAGCTACACATCCAACTGGTTCTTGGAGAGTTAGAGAAAATCAATTGTCTGGAAAAGTAATAATAGATAAAAAAGAAAATAATAATTTAAAGGATTTAGCAAATAGACAAGGATTAGAAGAAACTGAATATTATAAGTTGTTTCTACAAATCATTGACAAAGGTATAGCTGAATTTGAAAGATATAGACAATCTATTGTTAGAGCAGTTAATATTAAAAATAAAGAAGAAATAAAAGAAACAAGAGTATTAGATTCCTTTTTAAGAAAACCATCAGAATTTAAAGATTATGACGAAGAAAAAGTTGTTAGATTAGCAGAAGAAGTTAAAGATTTAAAAGAAAGTAATGAGAAACAAAAGAAAGATTTTACGAATAAAGAAGAAGAACACAGATATGATACTAGAATATTAAATGTTCTTTCTACAGTTGGGTTAAAAGCTGCTTCTATTGCTCATGAAATGAAAACAAATCGGAATTTTATATCATATTCTAGTGAAAATTTAGTTAATAGATTAAAAGAGTTGAATATATGGGATATAATAAATGCAGAAGAAAATAAAAAATTATCATATAAAAATGTTCCTTTAATGATTGAAAAAAGTAATGCAGTTATTTCAAAGATTAAAACATTTATGGATACAATGCTTACTAAAATAGAGAAAAAACAATTTGTCTCAGATAATTTGAATATTAATGAAATATTTGAAAAAATAAAGAAAAGTTGGGAATATGATTATAATTGGTTAGATATTACATTAGAAATATCTTCAGATCTAGAATTCTTTACATGTGTTGATGTGATTAATGTCATTTTTGATAATCTGTTACTAAATAGTGTTCAACAAAATAAAGGGAAAAAGAAACTTGATATAAATATAAAAGCAAATAAAAATGATACTTTATTAGAATTTGAGTATATGGATAATGGTGTAGGATTAAATTCAAATTATATTAATGATCCAAGAAGAATTCTTGAAGTTCATGAAAGTTCTCGTACTAATGGACATGGTTTGGGTATGTGGATAATTAATAATTCTTTAATTATGTCTGGAGGAGAAGTAAACGAAATTAATGGTCATGGTGGGTTTAAAATTAAATTTACGTTAGGGGATAAATTATAATGACTGATAAAAAATTAAAACTTATATATATTGATGATGATCCTGAATTACAGTTGAGTCAATATTTAGATCAAGAAATGAAAGAATTTGATTATGAAGAAATAATTTTCAAAACAGATTCCACATATAATAAATTGGTAGATTATTTAATACTTAAAAATGCAAAAATAGTCTTAATTGATTCAAACTTGTTTGAAGATAGTACAGTTATTGATGAAAAATATTCTGGTGAAGGTTTAATGTTGATTATGAAGAGATTATTACCATACACAGAAGCAATTGTTATCTCTCAAAATGAAGATAACAACGATATTGGATATATAAAAAAGTTTATAGGTAGCCAACAAGATGAAGATTAAATAGCTTATTATAATGCTGTATTAAAAAAAGAAATATACAAAGCAAAACAAAAAGTCACTTCATATAAAACTATAAATAATGAGATAAAAAATGCAAAATGTATTGATGATGCACTGATTGAAAAAATAAATAATAGTATCAATGGTTTACCAGCATATACTGAATTAACAAAAGAAGATGTTGATAAATTAATTGAAGCATTTAAATCATTGGAGTCTAAATTATGATAAACAATGATTATCGTTATACTAAATATGAGTTAAAAAAGCCAAATAAAGTTGAAAAAAAAGAAGAATTTAAAAAAGAAATTAGATTGAGATATCCAAGAAAGAATTTTTATTCTATTATTAGTGACCAAAATGGAGGGTACAAAGAAAAATTCCTTGATATATATGATAATAAATGCGTATATTGTGGAAATGGAATAGAAAATTTATCAATTGATTTATTTGAAATAGATCACTATGTTAATAAAGCTTCATTTGAAAAAACTATTGATGCTCATAAATTAGAAAATATTTATCCGTCATGTAGAACATGTAATAGAAATAAAACATCAATATTTATTAATGATAAAACAATTTATTTTAATTTATTAAATCCTAATCTTGGGATAGAAAAAGTTTTTTTCAGAGATAGTGATTTTAGTATTAAAATAAATAATACATATATTCAAGATAATTTTATTACTCATTTCTATAATGAATTAGGACTAAACAATTTAACAAGAAGATTAGATTATTTATTATTATTATTGCGAGGTCTTGCAAAAAAATATAAAACAAATTCACAAGTTGAAATGGTGTTAAATAATAGTATATTATTATTACAAAGTAAAAGAAATACATATACCCAATAATCATAAATATTTAAATCGCACCTAGTAGGATACCTATTAGGTGTTTTTTACGTTCTAGAACCTATTTTAGAGCCTGTAGCAGTCTTTGATGAAAGACTCGAAAAGAGATACTAGGGTTAATAGATAAAGATGATGTAGATGATATTATAAAAAAAGTAAAATGAGCGAAAATCAGCAAAAAATAACTATTAATACATAAATAGTTCAAATAAATAATAATAAAAGTAAATATAATAGAAAAAAATGAATAAAATGCTCAATTAACTTTACTATTTCGAAAATGAAAAGGCTTGCAAATATTGTAATAATTTGTTATAATATGAGTGCTTAAGACATTAAGCAATGTCAAAAGGAGGTGGTTCATATGAAAGCAATAATTAAAAAATTAATTAAAGCTTTAATGCAGATGTGCAAAGGAGATTACTCTTTTATGAATAGTCCGGCTCCTGGTTGGTTATGACCACAGGCACCTTCTTTTTCCAAAAAAGATTAAATAAAGCATTTGAAAATACGCGAAAGGAATATTTTTAGTGAATAAAGAACATAAACAAAATGAAAAAAATGATTTTCCGCAAAATACTATGATCAGTCTTGTATTTCCCTTTTCAACATTAAACAGTAATATCAATACAATTAAACAAAACTTGTTAGATAAGAATTTTACAAATGATGAACAATTTATCGATGATGATTCAAGGCACTTTGATCATATAGAACAGATGTTTTTATATAAAGCAAACAAAGTATTAGTAAGTAATGAAGATGAGTTTACGACCGAAAAAATAAATTGTTCAACAGAACCAAATAATTATGCTTTTTCAATTGATAAAAATAATAATAATTTTAGTAAAGTTTTTAAATTTGAGAATAATAGTAATATCGAAATTGAGAAGTTTTTTTCAATTGAAAATCTTAAATTTATTTTATTTGAAACAGGAATATTTTTTTTGATAATTAAATATAAAAGTTGTATAATACATAAATACGAAGAATATTTTGAGATAATATTAAAATTAAGAGATTATTACAAACAAACAAAAATTTTAGATTTTGTTGAAACTATAACTGGTTTGCAAAAAAAACAAACTGAAACATTTGATATGGATAAAGAACAAGGAACTACTAGATTTCAAATGTTTTCGGAAGTTGTTTTAGGACATGAAGATAATAAGAAATATAGACATTCAAAAAATGATTATGAATATTTAAATGAAAATGAAACAAATATATTAGCAAATTATTTTTTAAATAGAAATAGTGTTGCAAATTATATTCATTTTCCTCCTGACAAAATACCATATACATCTGCTTTTTATGGTAACAAAGTTTTTTGTACAGAAGAAGGAGTATTATCATTAACTACTAAATATTCATGTAACATTAAATTGTATAATAAAACATATGAAGGGAAAAATGAACCATTTATACAAAATGTCTTTTATTCATATATTATTATTCTTCATCAGTATTATTTTTTGCATTATTTAAAAAAGAAAATCAAAAAATTAAATATATATGATAAGAAGATAAAAGAAAATTTAATATCAATTAAAGAAGAATATGTTCTATTTCAAACAAACTATATCTATAAAAAAGTATCGCAGTTTTATTATCAAGAAAAAATATATCAATTGTTTTTAAATACTTTATCGATTGACAATTTTTCGAAGGAAATTGAAAACTCCACTAAACCTTTAGATGAAATCTTAAAAGAAAAGCGAAATGAAAAACTCGATTTAATTGTTAAATTCTTTACTGCTATAACTATCACAAATGCTTTCTGTAGTTTGTTGGGAGCTTATTATGTATTTTTTGATGAAGGGAAAATAGATAAGTTTCATGTCGTTGGTATTCCTACAATTTTACTCTTCGGTATATACATATTTTTAATATATTTTTGCAAGAAAAATGTTAAACAAATCAAAAAAGCAAAAATAAATAGAAATAAATAAATTATTTGCTTGACAATAAAATAGAAATAATGTATAATATTAATGTATCTAGTAATACATAAAGTGATATGGAAAAATAACCAAGTAGTTCTTGTTGAGACGCCCAAATCGTTACGCAAAGTGAATCCCTCTACACTTTTATAAAAGAAGATTTTTCTTCTTTTTTTTCATATTTTCTACTACTTAGTGCATAATAATTATTGTAGATATATATCTATTAGGTGTTCTTAATGTGTGAATATTATCATCTCTTAAGAACACTTTTTTTATTTAGAAAACAAATTCACTATCAATAATATAAACCCTTTTTGTTCAAAATACCCATGAAACGATACATTTTGTTTGAACTAAATTTTTTCAGCTAATGGAATTTGAATAAAACATTTATTTCTATAGAAATTAATAAGTTATTATGTTATTACATATTTAGAAATTAGTAAATGGGATATTTGTTATATTTTGGAGGAAAATAATATAAAGAAATCAGAGGAACATAAATGACTAAATTAGAATTGTTTCAACTGATTTCTATTATATTAGCATTTGTTTTGGGAGTAGTAGGTATTTTCTTGAATTTTTTACAAATGAGATAAAAAAACAAAGTAAACAGAGCTGTTTTTATTTCTGGGATACTCGATAAATTAAGATGTAATGATAAAATAACAGATGCTATGCGAATAATTGAATATAATGAAAAATGGTATGATGAAAAATTCCATAATTCTAAAGAATTAGAATTAAGTATTGATTCATTATTTTCACAAATAGATTATATTTGTTATTTATATAAAAATAAGCAAATTAGAAAGAACGAATTCAATATTTTTGAATATGAAATAAAACGTGTTTGCGTCAATAAACAATCACAAAATTATTTATTGACGACTTTTAATGGTAGTGAAATAAAAAAATTTAAATCTTCACAAGAATCATCATATATAAGAAGATTGAATTTTTAATTGTATATGACTATAGTTGGAACATTGACCATATCAGACCCAAAGATGATTATGAAAATGATGCTGAGTTTTACAATAACTTCGAGCCAATGCAAAGACTGAATAATCTTACGAAATCCAATGACTTTCCTCATTTTTCAATTAAAAATGAACAATACAAAGTTATAAAATGTGATGGGATAAAAGCATATGGAATTGTAAACGACAAAGGAAAAAGAATTGATTGGAAAGGTGTTAATAATAGGTATTATTAATAAAAAAATGTTATGGTATATTATGAAAAACGGAATTTAAACAAAATATTGGACTATATTTTAACAGGATTTCAAATACTTTTGATTTTGTTTCTACAATATAATATTTTGGATTGCCAACACATATGATAGATTGAACTGATAATCCATATATAACACTTTTATTTGCTTATTTATGAATCCAAAACCTGATGATGAAGTATATAAGTTAATTTTTACAAAAACTAATAAAAAATAACATTTTATGATTTCCTAATCAATAATGAGTTGATGGAAAATGAACTGATTATTGAAAAAGATTTACTATAGAATATTATAGTATGATTTAAATAGTATCAAAACTATATGATAAAATACTCCGTCTAAGGTGAAAAGAGATTTATTACTTAGTGTATATGCAAATACTAATCCAAGATATTATTCTGGTATTAAGGAAGTTATTTAAAATATAAATAATCCAATTTTCTAAGAATAAGTTTTTTGGATATAAATTACTTTTTTGTTCGAAAAACATGGAAATGATACATTTTAAACTATGCTCAGTTAAACTGAGTTTTTATTTTACTATTTAAAATATATTTTTAATGATATAATATATCAAAGGAGTTTTTATGGAAACAATTAAACTGGTTAGACCAACAATAGAATATAAAGATCAAATAGTATCATATAGAAAAGAATTTCTTGAAAACAATGATAGTATGGATGGAACTTCACTTTTAAGAAACTATGAAAACACTGAGGAATGGTTAGAACATATTACTAGAAATCAAAAAAAAGAAACTGTTCAAAAGGGATGGGTTCCCTCCGATGAATACTTAGCAATAAGAGAAAGCGATAATAGAATTGTAGGTATGATAGACATCAGACACTACTTGAATGAATGGCTCTTAAAAATAGGTGGTAATATCGGATATAGTGTCCGTAAATCGGAAAGAAGAAAAGGATATGCCAAAGAAATGTTGCGCTTAGCTCTTATTAAATGTCAGGAATTAGGTTTGGATAGAGTCCTTGTTTCTTGTTACAAACATAACATTGCTTCAGCAAAAACGATTATGGCCAATAGAGGAGTCTTAGAAAACGAAGTTGAAGAGGAAGATGGAATCACACAGAGATATTGGATTTCTTTAAAAAGATAAAAAAGAGATATAATAAAACTGAGCATAATAAAATATTATGCTCAGTTTTATTACCAATCAGTTTATTAATTTGGATTAATTAGTTCTTTATATATAAGTTTTTTATCTAAAATTAAATCTTTTAATTGGGGTAAAATTATGTTATAGTAAATATATAAAAATTATGCGGAGGAAAAAGTGATGAATATTGAACAATATCAAATTTTACAAGAAAAACAAATAAAAGAACTCAATTCTATGGCTATCCTATTAAAACACAAAAAAAGTGGAGCTAGAATTTTAGTTTTTAGCAATGATGATGATAATAAAGTTTTTTCAATTGGATTTAAAACACCACCTACTAACGACACAGGGCTTCCCCATATTCTAGAACATTCAGTACTCTGTGGGACAAGAAAATACCCAGTTAAAGAAGTATTTGTTGAGTTGATGAAAGGTTCTCTTAACACATTCTTAAATGCTTTAACATTTCCTGACAAAACAGTTTATCCAGTAGCCAGTTGCAATGATAAGGATTTTGCCAATTTGATGGATGTCTATATGGATTCTGTGTTATATCCAAGGATTTATGAGCGAAAAGAGATATTTGAACAAGAAGGCTGGCATTACGAATTAAACAATAAAGAAGATGATATTATTTATAATGGTGTTGTCTATAATGAGATGAAGGGAGCATTCTCTTCGCCTGATAGAATTCTTTCAAGTCAAGTCTTGCATACCATGTTTCCTGATAATTGTTATGGAAATGAGTCTGGCGGCGATCCCGATAAAATAATTGATTTGTCATATGAAGAATTTTTAGATTTTCACAAGAAATATTATCATCCAGCAAATAGTTATATTATTATGTATGGAAATATGGATGTTGAAGAGAAATTGTTATGGCTTGATAGTGAATATCTATCACACTTTGATAAAATAACGATTGATTCAAAGATAAAATCTCAAAAATCTTTTATAAAACCAGTTTACAAGAGAATTCAATATCCAATAGGTCAAGAAGAAGAATCTGTTGAAAAGACTTATCTTTCATATACTACTTCAGTTGGTAAAGGTGTTGATGC
>JAQUUH010000001.1 GCA_028693955.1 Bacilli bacterium | reverse complement strand
ATACCGTTACTGAATATCAGTTAGCAATTGCTTTAGCAAGGCAAGGAGGAATTGGAATAATTCACAAAAATATGTCCATAGAAGATCAAAGCAAACAGGTAGATTTAGTAAAAAGAAGTGAATCAGGTATGATATTAAATCCTGTAACACTTAATGCAAAGTCTAGTTTAAAAGAGTGTGAAGAAATAATGTCTTTATACAAAATAAGTGGGCTACCAATTGTTGATGACAAGAATTTTTTAGTAGGAATAATAACAAATAGAGACTTAAAATATCTTGATAAAAATGATGAATTAGTAGAAAAATATATGACACCACTTTCAAATTTAATAGTGGCACCCAAAGGAACTTCTTTGCAACAAGCAAAAGAAATATTATGGAAAAATAGAATTGAAAAATTACCAATAGTAAATAAAGAAGGTAAACTTTGTGGACTTATTACTTCAAAAGATATTGATAATGTTATTAATTATCCAAATGCTTCAAAAGATTCAAGTGGTAGATTACTTGTTGGGGCAGCTGTTGGAGTTGCTGAAAATATGATGGACAGAGTAGATTCACTTGTCAGTGTAAATGTTGATGTAGTTGTTGTTGATAGTGCACATGGCCATTCAAAAGGTGTTATAGAAGCTGTGAAATCAATTCATCAAAAGTATCCTAGTTTATCAATAATTGCAGGTAATATAGTTACTGCAGAAGGGGCAAAAAAACTTATTGAAGCCGGTGCAGAGGCAGTAAAAGTGGGGATAGGACCTGGTTCTATTTGCACTACTAGAATAGTATCTGGCGTAGGTGTTCCACAAGTTACAGCTATCAATGATGTATTTGAGTATTGTAAAAAAGTTCAAATTCCAGTTATAGGTGATGGTGGGATTAAATATAGTGGTGATATTGTTAAGGCTATTGGTAGTGGTGCTAGCACGGTAATGCTAGGATCTCTTCTTGCTGGGTGTAAGGAATCTCCAGGTGAAGAAGTAATTTTCCAAGGGAGAAGATTTAAAGTATATGTTGGCATGGGATCACTTGCAGCCATGAAAAGGGGATCAAACGATCGATACTTTCAAGGTAACATCAGTGAAGCAAAAAAACTTGTTCCAGAAGGTATTGAAGGAAGAGTAGCATATAAAGGTGAATTAGCAGATATGATTTATCAACTATGTGGCGGAGTTCGCTCAGGCATGGGATATATTGGTGCGAAAGACATAAATGATTTACAAAATAAAGCAAAATTTATTCAGATTACTAATGCTGGTCTTATAGAAAGTCATCCACATGATGTAGAGATAACAAAGGAATCTCCAAACTATACGAAATGATTATGAATAATAATGATAAAATAATTGTTTTAGATTTTGGTAGTCAATATAATCAATTGATAACTAGAAGAATAAGAGAACTTGGAGTATATTCTGAATTGTTGCCATATAACACAAGTATTGAAGATATTCAGAAGAATTCTAATGTTAGAGGAATTATTTTTAGTGGTGGACCAAATTCTGTAACTGGAGAAATTAACTTTAAAATAGACAAAAGAATATATGATTTAGGAATTCCAATATTGGGAATATGTTATGGAATGCAACTTTTAAGTAAAGATTTTGGAGGAATTGTTAAAAAAAGCAATATCCGAGAATATGGTAAATCATACGTAAAAGTAGATAATAAGTCACTATTATTTAAAGGATTAGATGAGAATCAACAAGTATGGATGTCACATGGAGATGAGGTAATTGAATTAGGGAAGAATTTTACTAACATTGCCAATAATGAATCCTGTAAAAATTCTGCGTGTGAGAATATTGAACACAAATTCTATGGTGTTCAATTTCATCCTGAAGTGACAAATACTATCAATGGATTAAAAATAATTGAAAATTTTGTGTTTGGTATTTGTAATGCTAAGAAAAATTGGACAATGAAAAGATTTATTAATGATTCTATTGAGCAAATCAAAAATACTATAGGTAACGAAAATGTTTTATTAGGATTAAGTGGTGGGGTTGATAGTGCTGTTAGTTCAGTATTAATTGAAAAAGCAATTGGGAAAAAATTGACATGTATGTTTATTGATCATGGATTATTAAGAAAAAATGAAGTTGAAGAGGTAGTAGATACCTTTAAAAATAAGTTTAATTTAAATATCATATTGATAGATGCCAAAAAAAGATTTTTAGATGCCCTCAAAGGAATAAGTGATCCAGAGCAAAAAAGAAAAGTAATAGGAAAAATGTTTATAGATGTTTTTAATGAAGAATCCTGTAAATTAGGAACTTTTTCATATTTAGCTCAAGGAACACTTTATACAGATATTATTGAATCCGGGACCTTGACGGCTCAAACAATAAAATCTCATCATAATGTAGGGGGACTACCAAAAGACCTTAATTTCAAGCTAATTGAGCCTCTAAAGACTCTTTTTAAAGATGAAGTTAGAAAAGTTGGTACTGAACTTGGTATTCCAAAGGAAATTGTTTGGCGTCAACCATTTCCTGGACCTGGGCTTGCAATAAGAATTATTGGTGACATTACAAAAGAAAAAATAAAAATAGTTCAAGACTCTGATTATATACTTAGACAAGAAATAATTAATGCCCATCTTGAAAATGATGTTTGGCAATATTTTACAGTGTTATCAAATATGAAAAGTGTAGGAGTTATGGGAGATCAAAGAACATACTCTTATGTTCTTGCAATACGAGCAGTAACTTCATTAGATGGAATGACCGCTGATTGGGCAAGAATTCCTTATGATGTTCTAGATATTATAAGTAGAAGAATAGTAAATGAAATTAAGGAAGTAAATAGAGTTGTTTTTGATATTACTTCAAAACCGCCTTCAACAATAGAGTGGGAATAGTTTAATAATTTATTAATAAATTAGAAATCTTACATAAAATTGAGTTTAAATCTAGTATTTTGAACTATTTTTCTTATCAATAATCCTAATTTATTACCCTTTTATTTAAGTCTTTTCAAAAAAAGAGTTCATTTTTAGCACTTTTTGTTCTATTATATACATTGTAATAGGAGATAAATACAATTATTTATTATTGGTTTCATTATTTCTAGTGTTTTAATGTTTAACTATTATGTAATTATAAATATCGACAAAATTTTAATTTCAATAGTAACTAAAAAAACATATATTAGTAATTAGAAAAAGAAAGCAAATTTTTAATAAATAATATTTTATTCAAAATAAGAATATCAAATCCTATTAAAATCTAATAAATTCACATTCATTTATGAAAGATTATAGAAGTATAAATAATTTTTTTGTGATATTGAAAGGCTGGTTGAATATTAATGTCTACTAGAAGGATGTCGGCAGCACAAGCAATAGCTTTCGGGTTTGCGCTTATCATATTAATTGGAACAATATTATTAATGTTGCCAATTTCTAATAAAAGTGGTAATAGCATTTCTTTCCTTAATGCATTGTTTACATCTACATCCGCTACATGCGTAACTGGTTTAGTTGTTTTTGATACTTGGAGTCAATTCACTCTTTTTGGTCAAATAGTTATTTTAATACTTATTCAAATTGGTGGATTGGGTTTCATGACATTTGCAGTTTTGTTTTCTTTTGCTTTAAAGAAAAGAATAGGTCTTAGAGAAAGAACATTTTTAACGAATTCTTTTAGTTCATTGAAAATAGGTGGAATAATAAAACTTGTTAGAAGAATATTGATTGGAACATTAATATTTGAACTTGGAGGTATGATTTTACTAGCGATACGATTTTGTCCTTATTTTGGTTTTTGGCAAGGAATATGGTATTCAGTATTTCACTCAATATCAGCTTTTTGTAATGCTGGTTTTGATTTGATGGGCGTTTTGGGGCCATATTCATCACTTGCTCCATTTTCAGGTGATATTTTAGTTAATGGGGTGATTATGGTCTTAATTGTTGTTGGTGGTATTGGATTTATTGTTTGGAATGATATTATAAGCAATGGACTAAAATGGCGTAAATATGCATTACATACAAAAGTTATTTTATCAACTACATTTATATTAATTATTGGTTCTGCATTGGTTTTCTTTTTAACAGAAAGTAATGCATCGATGATAGGGATGAACTCTTCAAATAGAATATTAGCTTCTTTCTTTCAAGCCATTACTTCACGTACTGCAGGGTTTAATAGTGTAAATATTTCAACACTATCAAATACTGGAACTTTGTTAACAATTATTTTAATGTTCATAGGTGCAGGACCAGGATCTGCAGCTGGTGGTATTAAGATTAGTACTTTTGTCGTTATGGTTCTTGCGGTTATCTCATATATGAAAGGGAAAGAAGATGTTGATATTTTCCAAAGAAGAATTGAACCTCAAATTGTTAGAAGGGCTTTTACAAGTACAGTATTTTATTTTGTTTTAGCGATGTGTGGTGTGGCAATTATTTCTTCTGTAGAATTATTTTCTTTAAAAGATGTATTTTTTGAAGTTTTTTCAGCGTTAGGTACAGTAGGATTATCAATGGGGATTACGGCTGGTCTTGGCGTTGTTTCTAAAATAGTTATAATTATATTAATGTATTCTGGAAGAATAAGTAGTTTGACATTAATCATTGCGGTAACAAAAAGTAGAAGAAAAACGCTATTACATAATCCAGTAGATAAAGTTATTATTGGATAAAGGAGGAAAAAAATATGCAATCAATGTTGGTTATTGGTCTTGGTCGATTTGGTAAACATTTAGCTTTGAAGTTAATGGAATTAGGAAATGAAGTAATGGTTGTTGATAAAGATGAAGATTCCGTTACTGAAATAGCTTCTTTAGTTACGCGTGCTCAAATTGGAGATTGTATGGAAAAAGATGTTCTTCAAAGTCTTGGTGTTTCCAATTTTGATGTTTGCTTTGTTTGTATCAGTGATGATTTTCAATCTTCACTAGAAATAACTTCACTATTAAAAGAGTTAGGAGCTCAAATGGTTATTTCTAAAACAAATAGAGATATTCATGCCAAGTTTTTATTGAAAATTGGAGCAGATGATGTTATTTATCCTGAAAGAGATATGGCTCAAAGAACGGCAATAAAATATAGTGCAAAAAATGCATTTGATTATATTGAATTAACTCCAGAATATGCGATATTTGAAATAAAGATTCCAGAAAATTGGATTGGGAAAACATTGAAAGAATTAGATATTCGTTCACGTCATAATATAAATGTTATTGGGCGCAAAGTTAAAAATGATGTTATACCAGTTACTAGTGCTAATCATATTTTTAATGTGGATGAGCACTTATTAATTGCAGGAAGAAAACGCGACTTATTAGAACTAATGGACAAAAAATAGAATTATAAAAAATAATAAAATCTAAAGTTTTATAATATTATCAATATATTGTATAATATTTTTGGTGATTTAATGTTTAATTTTAAAATTTATATTGATAAGATTGAATACAATTGTTTTGTAACTTATAAAAGAATAAAAAGAATATATATTCGCTATAAGAGCGGTAATTTTTTGGTTTCCGCTCCTAAAGGAACTAGTCTTAAGAAAATTAATAGCTTATTTGTTGAAAAGCATGATAAAATTCTTGAATTAATCCAAAAAGATGGTAATAGAATTAATAATATAAATCTTAGTGAGGGCACACTAATTAGTTTGCTTGGAAATGATTACTACATTATCTATGATGATAAATCATTTTTTGATGGGAATAATATTTATTTAGATAGATATAATTTAAAAAATAGTTTATTAAATATATCAAAAAGAATGTTTGAAGATTTTGTAAAAAATAAAGTAATTTATTATTATGATAAATTTGGGTATAATATTGATGACTTTCCTAGATTGAGATATAAGTTATTAAAATCAAAATTTGGTCATTACAACAAAATAAAAAATGAAATATTGTTAAATTATTTGTTAGTATTTTTAGATGAAGAATTAATAGAATATGTAATAGTACATGAATTAGCACACATGAAGGTTTTTAATCATAAGCCTGAGTTTTATTTAGAGATTGCAAAAATATTACCTAATTATAAAATTTTACAAAAAAGGCTTAAAAAGGAGGGAATTCATTATGAAGATTACTTCACTAACAAATGAAAAAGTTAAATTTTGGAATTCTCTCAATTTGCCTTCCCAAAGAGTTAAAAATAAAAAATATATCGTAGATGGTGACCATTTAGTAATAGAAGCATTTAAATTAAATTGCTTAGATACGCTAATTTACAATGATTTTTTACCAAAAGAATTAGAGAGTTTTTCTAATAAATATCAAGTAACAAATGAAATAATGAAGAAAATATCTAATGTTTCCAATTTCAAAAATATAATTGGAGTATGTAATTATACTAAAGGTAGTTTACAAAATATAGATTCATATATAGCTCTTGATGATGTTCAAGATCCTGGCAATGGAGGAACAATATTAAGATCTGCACTAGCTTTTGGATTTAAAGGTATGTTAATTTCTTTAAATTCATTTGATCAATATAATACAAAATTTATTAGAGCTACAATGGGAGCATTTTTTAATTTACCAGTTTTAAAAGTAGATTTATATGAAAGTTTAATAAAATTAAAAAATGATGGTTATAAAATCATTAGTGCTGATTTGAATAATGATAGCATTAATATTGAAGAGTTACCTTTTTTAGATAAATTTGTAGTTGTTGTTGGATCAGAAGGAAATGGTGTAAGCCAAAATATAATTGGTATTTCTGATTATATTTTAAAAATTAATATGAATTCGAAGGTTGAATCACTTAATGTTGGAGTTGCTGCATCAATAATAATGCATCATATTTTTGAAGGGAAGTTATTAAAAAATGAATAATAAAATCCCTAAAAGTACAGGTATAGTATTAATTAATGGATTTACTAGTAATAATAGTGATTTTGAAACAATAATGCCTTATCTAAAACATCATCAGGAATTAATGATTATTTCCCTTCCAGGTGATCCTAATGATATATCATTAAAAGATTATTTACCTTATAATGAATGGTTAAAATTTAATAATGAAAATATTCAAAAAATGAGAGAAAGGGTAAAAAATCTAATTATAGTTGGGTTTTCTATAGGTTCTGTTCCGGCTTGCTATTTTGCAGATAAGTTTAAAGCAGATAAATTAATTCTTTTATCACCAGTTTTTAACTACGCAACTTTTGATGATGCTACAACAAGTGTTGCAAGAATGGTAAGAAGCACAATAATATCAAGAGGCAAAAATGATCCTCTTAACTCAATAAAGTCATTAAAATATATTGGAGAATTCTTGAAACATCCAAAGCAAAAATTAGGACAATTATTTAGAGTTAGAATTGGCCCATTGATGAGACCTGTTAATATTTTGCTTCTTCCTATATATACCTTGTTTGAAGATGAGATTCAAACAATAGATTCTTTTACTGCTAAAGTAGTTAATAAGATTACAAGGGCAAAATATGAGGAATTTGATTTTACAGATGAGGATGTTATATTTGCAACAAATGATAAAACATCTACAGAAATTGATAAATATAATGAAGAAAAACAGCAAAAAGAGAATAAATTTGTTAATTCAGTTTTCAGACAAATAAAAAGAATTCTTCCTCCTGATTTTGTTAATTTAACATATGATTCAGTTTATAATATGTTAAAGCTTTTGGCATATTGTGATAAATATACTTCTTCTATCTATGCTAAGGTATTAATTATTGAGGGAAGAAATGATAAGGAGTTAATGAATTCTAATATTGATAGACTTTTAGAAAAGTTTCCCCTAGATAGCAAGAAAATTATTTCATATCCTACAGATGAGCATAATTTATTCGGTTCAAAATATTATCAGGAAGTTAGTGATGATATCATATCTTTCTTTTTAAAATAAGTGTTGTGATTTTCTTTTTAATTACTTATAATTAAGTAGTAAAGCGTTGAAAAGGAGTAGTACACATTGTCTTTCTTGTAGGGAATAAGAACCATGATTGTAAGTTCTTTAAGAAAAGTATTGTGGAATTCACCTTGGAGTTCATTTAAAAAATGACGGCAGCTCCGTTATAGCAAATTGAGTGCATGATTTATCATGAACCAGGATGGTACCGCGATATTTAATCGTTCCTTGAGGACGATTTTTTTTGTTGTTAAAAAGGTGGGATATTTATGGAAAAAATTATTAATTTAGATGAAGCCAAAAAATTAATATTAGAATGCAAGAATTTAAAACAATTAAATGATTTAAGAATTTTTTATCTTGGTAAAAAAAGTTTATTAAATCAATCAATGAGTAAAATGGCGAAACTGTCTCCAGAAGAAAGAGTTGCTTTTGGTAAGTATATTAATACTTTGAAACAAGATTTAAATTATTTATTAGATGAACAAAAAAATAATTTGGAAATAATTGAATTAAATGAAAGATTGCAAAATGAAACAATAGATATTAGTTTAGACGGTGATGATTTTTCTTCTGCTTCATATGGGATTATTGGTGGCATAGTTGATGAGATATGTAACATTGGAATAGGAATTGGATTTTCTATAGCCGAAGGTCCAGAAGTGGAAAATGATCATTATAATTTTGAAATGCTAAACTTACCAAAAGATCATCCAGCAAGAGATATGCAAGATACATTTTATATTAATGATAATGAATTATTAAGATCTCAAACATCTCCAGTACAAGTAAGGACTTTATTATCTCATAATGGAGAAGGTCCAGTAAAAATATTGTGTCCAGGAAAAGTATATAGAAGAGATGATGATGATGCTACCCACTCTCACCAATTTATGCAAATAGAAGGATTGGTAGTTGATAAAAACATTACAATGAGCGATTTAAAAGGCATATTATTGCTATTTGCTAGGAAAATGTTTGGTGAGAAAAGAACTATAAGGTTGAGATCATCATTTTTTCCTTTTACAGAGCCTTCAGTAGAGGTAGATGTTTCGTGTTATAATTGCAATGGCAAGGGATGTAATGTATGCAAAAATAGTGGTTGGATAGAAATATTGGGAGCAGGAATGGTTCATCCAAATGTTTTAAAAATGTCTGGATTTGATCCTAAAATATATAGAGGATATGCTTTTGGTATAGGCGTAGAGAGAATAGCAATGCTTAGGTATGGCATAGATGATATGAGACATATTTATTCTAATGATATAAGAGTATTGTCTCAGTTTAAAAAAGAAAGGTAGGTCTTAACAAATGAGAATAAGTTTAAATTGGTTAAAACAATATGTGGATATTGATGAATATAGTCCAGAAAAATTAGCCGAAAAGATTACTATTGCAGGAGTTGAAGTAGAAGAAATTATTCATATGGCAAGTGGTAGTAATTTAATAATTGGTTTTGTTGAAGAAAGAATAGACCATCCAGATTCTGATCACTTAAGTGTTTGTAAGGTTAATATTGGGAATGAAATTATTCAAATTGTTTGTGGTGCTCCAAATGTTGATAAAAATCAAAAAGTAATCGTTGCTTTACCAGGAGCCAATCTTCCAGCAAAAGGAGTTATCATTAAAAAAGGGAATATTCGTAATCAAGAATCAAATGGTATGATTTGTTCTTTATTGGAATTAGGTGTTGATGAAAAATATTTATCACAAGAACAAAAAGATGGAATTGAAATTCTTGGAAATGATGCACCCATTGGAGATAAAAATCCTTTGGCATATTTAGGTCTTGATGATGTGATTTTTGAATTAAAGCCTACTCCTAATAGAGGCGATGTTCTTTCAATGATTTCTTTTATTTATGAGGTTAGTGCAGTTTTAGATAAACCAATTAAAAAATCTCTTGAAAGCATATCTTTTAATAAATTAACTAAATCCTCTTATTTAGTTTCTAGTGAAACAAAGAAATGTCAAAGATTTGCTGTTAGAGGCATTAGCAATATAAAAGTTAAAGAATCTCCAAATTGGCTTATTCAAGTATTAAGAAGTTGTGGAATTAGATCAATTAACAATATAGTAGATATTGGAAATTATATTATGATTTTATTAGGGCAGCCTTTACATATGTATGATGCTAATAAATTAAGTGATAATAAGATTATTGTAAAAGAAGGAATTAGTGGAGAATTTATTGCTTTAGATGATATAAAGTATAATTTAGATAAAGATGATTTATTAGTAACATCAAGTAATCAATTGTGTTGTTTAGCAGGAATAATGGGATCTAAATCAACAGAGATTGATAATAACACTAAAAATATTGTAATTGAATCTGCTGAATTTAGTGGAGTGCAATTGCGTAAAACTTCAAGAAGATTACAATTATTTTCTGAAGCTTCAAATAGATTTATTAGAGGAATAGATTATACTCGCAGTTTATATGCTTTAGATTTAGCAGCAAAAATGTTAGAAAAATATGCAGATGCAAAAATTATTGAAGAGATAGTTACTTATGGTAATTATGATTTTATACCTACCAAAATAACTCTATCAGCAAAAAAAGTTAATGATGTTTTAGGAACTAATTTTTCTACATTTGCTATTGCAAGTGTATTTGATAGATTGAAGTTTAAGTTTAATGAATTTGATGGTGTCTTTGTTGTAGAAATTCCTAGTTATAGAAATGACATATTAATTGAAGAAGATTTAATTGAGGAAATCATTAGAATTTTAGGTTTCGAAAACTTGCAAGAAACAAATCCTAAAATATCAACATTTGGAGGATATTCTTCTATTCAACATAAAAGAAAAATTATTCGTGATTACTTGGTTTCAAATGGAATATATGAAGCACTAAGTTATACTCTTGAAAGCAAAAAAAGTATTGGTGATTTTTGCGTATTGAATGAAAACAAAAATTGTGAGGTAATTAATGTATTATCTCCAATGACAGAAGATAGAATGTACTTAAGACAAAGCTTAATACCTTCTTTGTTAAGGTCAGTTAATTATAATAATTTCAGAAAAATAAATGATATTAAATTATTTGAAATTTCTAAAATGTATTACAGTAATTTAGAGCATGAACATTTAGCGATAGCTATTAGTGGAAATATTAATAATACTAAATGGCAAAAAGGTAAAGTTGTAGACTTTTATACTGTTAAAGGTTTAGTTACTGGAATTCTAGAATTACTTGGAATTGATGCTAATAGATATAGTTTTATTAGAATAGAAAATGATAATATGTATTATCATCCAGGTAGAAGTGCTTATTTAGTTTGTGGAAAGAAAATTTTTGGTGTTGTTGGTGAAGTTCACCCATTAATGAATAATAAATATGATATAAAAGATACAATCGTTTGTGAATTAGATTTAGATTATATTTTTTCGCTTAAAAATTCAATTACAAAATTTGAGGCACCTTCAATGTATCCTTCAATAAGTAGAGATATTGCATTATTAGTAAAAAGTGATGTTATGTCTATTGAACTTATTAAATCAATTAAAAAAATTGGAAAGAAAATAGTTCGCAGTGCTGAAGTATTTGATATTTATGAAGGCCAAAATTTAGAAAGTGGATATAAATCTATTGCTATTAATATTGTTTATCAAGATAAAGAAAGAACGTTAAAAGAAGATGAAGTTTTAGAAATTCATAATAAAATTATTAAAGATTTAGAAGATGCATTCAATGCAAAACTTCGCTCATGAGGTAAATATGAAAATATCTAAAATAGAATATAAAAAACTTGATGAAGTAAATAGGATGCATCGCTTTAAACTTGAGGTAACTCCCAAAAGACAAAGAACAATACTAAAGCCACTTACTTGGCTAATATCGTTTTTTGAAACCAGGAAGCGTCATTTGAAAATTACTCGTATTGGAATGGAAGGATTGAAAAAACCATATCTTTTATTATGTACTCATCATGCATTTGTTGATTTTAAAGTTACAACTATGGCCATTTTTCCCCATAGAGCAAGTTATGTAGTTGCTATAGATGGATTTATTAATCGAGAGATGATTTTGCGAAATGCCGGTGGAATTTGTAAAAGGAAGTTCACTAATGATTTGGTTTTGGTTAAACATTTAAAAAAAGTTGTTAATGATTATAAAGATATATTGTGTATTTATCCGGAAGCTAGATATTCAATTGTAGGAACAAACGCAATACTTCCAGAATCTCTTGGTAAGCTTTGTAAGTATTTAGATGTACCAGTTGTAGTTCTTAATATGCATGGCAATCACTTAAGTAGTCCAGTTTGGAATTTGCAAAGTCGCAATAATAATATAACTGCAGATATGACACAAATTATTACCAAAGAAGAAATTAGTAAACTTGATATTGATACTATTAATGATAGAATAAATAATGCTTTTATATATGATGAATACAAATGGCAGAAAGATAATAATATTATAATTGATAATCCTAATCGTGCTAGAAACCTTCATAAACCATTATATAAATGCTGTGAATGTGGTAATGAAGAAAAAATGACTAGTTATGGTACTTATTTAAAATGTAATAATTGCAATAGCATATGGGAACTTACTACCATTGGAGAACTTAAAAGAATAGATGGCAAAAAAGCCCGTTTTTCTCATATACCAGATTGGTTTGAATGGGAAAGAAGTGAAGTAAGAAAAGAAATTGAAAATGGTAATTACAAATTTGAAGAAGATGTATATATTGATTCTTTACCAAATAGTAAAGGATTTTATCGTTTGGGACTTGGACATGTAAAACATGATGAGTCAGGATTTAGTATAAAAGCAGATCTAGAAGGTGGAAATTTTGAATTATTAAAAGATCCTCTTTCAACATATTCAATTCATATTGAATATGATTATTTTGGTAAAGGTGATTGCTTTAGTTTATCTACACTAAATGATACTTATTATTTATTTCCTATAAATAAAAAAAATATTGTTACCAAACTTCATTTTGCGGCTGAGGAAATGTATAAATTTATTAAAAACAAGAAAAAAGCTTAGAAAATATTTTCTAAGCTTTATTTTTCGTAACTAGACTTTAACAAGTCGGTATCTAAATCAATTGTTTCTAAATTTTTATATACTTGTTTATAAGATGAATCGGGAATTATGTATGTTTTGGTATCATTGTATAAAATAGCTTTATTAGATATTTTTAATGGTATTTCCACATAATCTATTATTTTTTCTTTAGAGTTTATAATATTTGTGAAGACCACTTTTAAAATATTATTTTCAAAAGAAACAGAATATGAAAAATTACTACTAATATTTTCAAAATTTTCAGATATTTCTTTTAAATTGCTATTAAACATTTCGATAAGAGAACCAGCGATGGAATCATAGCCATTGTTCGCTATTGATATTGTTGCTCCCATTACTTTATCAAATCCATAAAAATCAAGTAGTGCTCCTTCATTAACTGAAACACTATCATCTAGTAAACTAGTACATGTAGTATAACCAGATGATGGAGTGCAAATATTTCTAATAAGTGAATTATAATCTTTTCCAACAAGATAATCTTCAATTCTTTCAACTTGAGAAGACCAAATACGATGTTCTAAAGTAGAAGCCATTTTGTAATTAGCACCTAATATCTTTTTACTATTTACTAGGTTATCTCCAGCATCTCTTACATAAGCATAAATATCAGTGCTATCATCTGTAGAAGAATTTAATATACTAATTCCAGCAGGATAGTCAGGTGTACCATTTTTCCTCATGCCATAAAAAGGAATAACAACGACATCTATACTAACATCACGAATTACTTTATCATTTGTAAGAATTGCGCTTGAGGTTGTTATTACATAAGCTCCATCTTTAATGGTAACAATTATTCCACTAGCCATATAATCTCCATCGTATTCACTTGAACATGATGAAATAAAAGGAACAATTAGTGTTATTATAAATAATGCTTTTAATAATTTTTTCACAATTTTTTCTCCTTAAAATTAAATGTTTTTTAGTTCTTTAAATTCTGAAACTATAGAAACAGTGTTATTTCTAACAACGCATAATGTTTTATCTACAAGGTTTGAAATATCTGCAATTTTTTCGGGTGGAGCACTAAGAATTGCTTGTAATCCAAACTGACGCAATAATTTGATGCTTTCTGTTATTCTTTCAGAATCCATTTTTGAAAATGCCTCATCAAAAATTATTAGTCTAATTGAGTTGAATTTATCGCCTTCAAGTTTTACTCTATATGCTTGAGCAAAAGATGCCAATACTGAAATGTAAAAAGGTGTTTGGGTTTCTCCACCTGATTTTTTCAAAAGATTTCTAGAAAGAGATTGTTTGTTCCCATATTGATTAGTTACTATTAAGTCAAATTGTAGATAACTTCTATAGTCAGTAAATTTTTCAATATTTTTTTCTAATTCTATTCTAAAATCAGCATTTATTTCAGAATCGACAAATGTTATTTGTCTAAATAAATCCTCGATAGCTTCTCCATATTTATTTTGAAAATCGCTGGAATTTATATCGTTTCCAAGAAGTAATAATTTATCATTTATCATTTCATAATATTTTTTGTATTCTGGTCTAGGAATAACAACAAAATGGTAACTATCTTCTCCAAAAGTAGAAGATTCCAATGCATCATTTAAATTCTCCATTTGAGCTATTACAACATCAAAATTCGATTTTAATTTACTCAAAAAATCATTTTTAAATTGATTCATTGCATTATTTTTAGCAATTATTATTTTTGATTTATACTCTACTAACTTAGTGTCTGCAAGTTCTTTATATTGCTGCTCGTAATAATCATTATTAAGAGCAAGTGCATCATTGGTAGTATTATAAATAGTATTATATTTAATTCGTTTTTCGACAAGACTATTCCATTTGCTATTAGTCATTGCATTTGTAGTATTCAAACTATTTTTGATGTTTTGAATATATAGTTGTAATTCTTTACGAGAAATAGAAATATTAACAAATTCTGGTTCTCCGACATTAATTATCCAATCTCTTTCAAATTGGGTTTTAATTTGTTCTTTTAATTTTTCAAGTTGTAAATTAAGGGCAGGTATTTTGTCTTTCTCATTTTTTTGTATTTCAAGAGTGCATTGAATTATATCTTTATTTAATTCTATTTTTTCGCCTTCAAGCTCACCAATAGAAATTTCACATTTTCTGATATTTTTCTCCAAATTCTCTAAATATTTATCGTTAAATGCTTTTAAAAGATTCTTTATTTCTTCAAGTTCATTATGTAATTCTGGTAAAATACTTGCCTCTTCCAAGGTTTGGGTTGAGGTTTTTACTTCATTTGAATTGAAATATTCAAGGCTACTAAAAATATTTATGTAACTTGTAGTAGCTGATAATTCCATAAATTCTTTATCATAGTTTTGCAATTGTTCTTTTTTGTATTCTAATTGATCTTTTGCAAATCCATTTCCAATAAATGGTGAAGTCTTTTTAAAATTCAATTGTCTTGCAACAAATCCTTGATAAAGCATTCCTGATTTTGTTATGGAGCGATTGTGTTTTCTTAGGTTTTCTATCCTTTCACATTTGATAAGATTTCCCATTAAACTGTTTAAATATTTTTTCACAATATCATTATTACAAGATATTTCTTCAACAATAGAATTAGGTAAATGAGTAAAATTGCTATTAGAAATTTTTTCTGTGTCTAATATCCCAAACTCTGAAAAATTATATTCTTTTTTTATTTTTTCATATATTGATATAGCGCTATCTACATATTGAGGTTCAACAATTAAGTAGAAGCGTTGAGTGTATAAAAAAGTTTCAATGGCCATTCTCCACTCAGGGGTTTTAATATCAGCTAAATCAGCAAGAAAATGAACTTCTATGTTTTTGTTATATTTTTTAGATAATTCATTTTCCATCATTTTCTTGAAACTTAAAAGATTAGGATTATAAGCTTTGTTACCACTTTCTAATATAGAAATTTCTTTTTTTAGATTACTAATTGAATTTCTTAATTCATAACTTTTACTATTAATTAAAAAAGAAATATTACTAATTTTAGAAGAGTAGTCTTGGATAAGTTGTTGGAAATTATTTAATAATTTTTCACTAATTATTGATTCGTTTTTAAAAGTGATTAGTTTGTTTTTAAACTCTTTTGAAATTGAAAGAAACTCAACTGGAAGAATATCGTTATTGCTTTTTAGTAAATCATTTACTGCTTTAATCCAAGAATCACAGTAAATTACAAGGCTAGATTTAATATTTAAAATAGAATCTTCAAGATTTTTTATTTTCTTTTCAATTTGCAATGCTTTTTCATCATAAACGGCTTTTTGTTTGTAAATATCGGATTCAAATTTTTCTTTATTAAGCTGATCTCTTTGCAAATTGAAATTTTTTATTTTCTCTTCGCAGCTTTTTAATATATTAGTTTTATCAATAATTTCATTTTTTAAATCTTCAATTTCATCATTAAGTTTTTCAATATTTTTATTTGTGAAATATAAATCGCTTCGATTTATAAGATATTTTTGTAATGCTATTTTATTGAAATCAGTGTGCCATGAATCGTAGGCATCATTTAAAGTTTTTAATTCATTAACTTTTTTTTCAATTTCGTTGCTCTCGATTTCTAATTTTTTGTAGTTACGAATATTTTCTTGCATAGAAGAAATATCTATATTGTTTTTTACATCACAAACATATTCTGTAATAAATTGTTCAATATTTGTTATTGGTGAAAAAGGTATGGATTTTTTGAATAAAGAGAAAAAATTATTATTTAAATTGCCAAATAACACTTTAACAAAATCACGATAAGAGGAATTTGTTTCAAAAAATTTATTATCTATATTGTTTTGCATTAAAAAAATACGTAGAGCTTTTTGATCCATAGGTATGTTATTAACAATAAAGTTATTCTCAGAAATTTTATCATTATAATAAAAGAATTTATAGTCGTAAGAATTATCATCATAATTATCAAAAACAATACCCACAACAAAAGAAGATTTCGTAATGTCATCTTCAAATTCAAGAACTACATAACTTGAAAATCTACCATTTCTTAAATACATAATCGAGCCATCTTCACTATCACCAAATTCACACCTTAAGTATCCTTTTAAAGATCTTGTTGATTTGTCTGAGGCGGATTTATTGAAAAAGTGACCTGTTGTATCTCCAAGGATTAATAGTTGTATGGCATCAATTATTGTTGTTTTACCAGAGGCATTTTTACCTGTCAAAAAATTTATGTCATCAAAATTCATTATTTGGAAAGAAAAATAATGCCAATTTATAAGTAATAATTTTTTAAGTTTTTTCATTTTGTTTTCTCCTTTTATGCCTCAAATGAGATGTCGTTTTTTATTGCTTCTTCATCTTTTTTAAACATGTTATCATATATTGCTGTTATTTTTTCATTAGAAACAACTTTTAAGATTGTTGGATATATTGTTAAAGTAACATTGCTATCTTCTATATTTCCATCAAATTTTGCAATAATATTGTGACGAATTAATAAACGTAAGACATCAGTCATATCTTTAATTGTTGGTTTTTTTGTTAGTAGTTTGTTATCAATCATTTTGACAACAATTTCACTGCCTTTTACAAAAACAACGTTGCCAGAAGGAGCTTTTTCTTTTTCCTCATCATATATTTGTCTTAATATTAGCAAAAATAAGGTAGTAAACTTATCAAGTCTTAATATATTTGTAAAATAAATGTTAGATATAGATATTATTCCTTCAGAATCATCTTTTGATATAGAATATCCAGCAATTTCTAAATAATCTTGAAATAGTTCATAATTACGTTCAAAAAATCTATAATCGGCAGAAATTTTACCTATTCTATCTTTTTCTTCGTATGTTTCTCGAAGAAGGAAAGTTTTATTTAAAATATAGTTAACAATTTTGGTAAATCTTTCTTTTTCGCTATTAGTTAATAAATCGTATTTTTCATTCCACATATTAAATTCTCCTTCTTACAAATTCTAAATTAGGAAGCGAATAATTATTATTTATAATATTGCCCTTATATAGTTTTAAACTATAAAAAACATTATTATCAAATCCATGAATAAATGAATGTAATAACAACAAGAAATCATCGCTATTTTCTATAACAATATCTTTTGTTGAAATGTTTTTAGTATTTTCAAGTTGTTCTTTCATATAGTTTATAACATTTCGATATGAAAATCGGTTATTTGTAGATTCTTCAAATGTTGATTTAAGTTTTTGAACTATTTGTTCATCTACATAAAGTATTTCTGAAGGTTCGTTGTTTAGATATTTATGTATACTTTGAGCGCGATTAAATAAAGATTCTTCATTTAGATATTCTTGTTTTTGTAAGAATAAAAAATTCTCACATATATGTAAATTATTGTCATATCCATTAAATTCATCTTTGGCTATGGTTGCAATTATTTTTGTCATTTTACCTGTGATTGAACGATCATTACTCAATAAGTGGTGCATTTTTTCTGTTGCAGCACTTATATATGTAGAATTACGGCTATCAATCAAATCAACTAATTCATCAAGATCGTTTAGTTTATCTACTATGTAGTTAATTTTATTAAGTATATCCAATTTTGCTTCATCATCATCTTGAAAGCGATTCTGGACCATAGCTTGTGCAATCATCGAGTTAATAATTTTTTCATCTCTCATCCATTTTATGAGAATATTAAATATGCTGCCTTTAAATCTAGTTATTGAATCTTTTGTTTTTAAAGGAAGGTATATTTGCATAATTACATCTTTTTGATATGAATCAAAGTGCTCACTTAATATTTGATTAACAGTTTTTAATGAAATAAGGTTTGTGTAGCGGCGTTTTAGATTATGAAATAAAGTTTTTAATGACTCTTCAAATTCATGCATTTTATCGTAAACATTATTAAGGGCAGTAAATCTAAAATCATTATAATTTTGATCTGAGTTTAGCAAGGATGAATACATAGAATACATAAATGAATCATATTCTTTAACTTCATTAGTTGATATTTCTGAAATAGTACTGATAAGTTTTATAGAGTATGGAGGAAGTGAAACATATTCTTGAAGTTTACTATAACTTTCATATTCAATATCAATCCATCCAGTATCAAAAAGTCGCCTCATAATGTATTTTGCTAAAGATGTAGCATCCTTTTGCGAAGCCTCAAATGTTTCTTCATCAACATTTGTATCAATATCAAAAATGTCAGATTGCAACTCATTAATTAAATGTGCTACAACTATATCTTTATCAATAATAATATTTTCTTTAAAAAAATTATAAATTATCAGTAAACTTTTTGCATAAATACTTCTATTTTTGCTTGTTAGTACTGTAAATAAATTGTTTGGAATTACATCGTATAAATCCATTAGCATTTCTCCTTTGTACGTATAATTAATTATATCAAATAACTATAACTACTTCCATAAAAAATAAGGTAAAACTACTTAATAATTGGGAAAATATGCAAATATTTATTTTGATTAATGGTTTTTTGAGGTTCTTTATCAATAGAATAATAAACATTTACTGCTTTTTTTTCTAATTGGTGTATTTTAGAGTCTTTTCCAGCAAAATTGGATATTATCGGAATCGCTACTTCTTTTCTTATTTTGTTTAAGTATTTTTGTCCTAGTTTATCAAAGCCTAAAACTCTTACAAAAGGAATTTTTTCTTGTAAAAAAGTTTTTGCATCTTCTTTTGGAGTGCTTACTAATATATGTATTATTGTCCTTTTAATTCTAGCTGAACTATATCTTTTTGAAGTACATTTACTAATGAATTCTTCCATTGAATTTGAAGAATCGATATTTTTTTTAAAAAGATTATGTATTCCTTCGGATATTAAATGTATGTTTTCTAGTTCTTTTGAAGAACTTGTTTGTAATTTGTATTTTAGTAGCGGAAAATATTTTTCGAAATCATGAACATCTTCAAATAAATATTTAATAGGAGTATATTTCGTAACTTGTGCTTTTTCGTTTTTAATCATTAATTTTCTTATTTTGCTTGCAGAAGAGCAATTTTTTTCATTTATTCTTTTAATGATAATTGGTGACAAATTGTATTTATATTTTTCAATAGCTTTTATATATGAGTTTCCAAGGATATCATTTGGAGTGTCAAGATAGTAGTTGCTTATTTCAAAATGAGCTAAACTACTTGCCTTTGGATAAGAATAGCCTTCTTTAAGATATTTTTTAATAATCTCATCAATTCTAGGTGAGGTAAACGTTTTAGAGTTATACTTTTTCATAAATTCTTTTGTATCGCCACTTTCACTACCAAAGACAAATTCATTACATTTTAAAGCCTCAAGTATTTGCAAAGAGTATTTGGCAAAAATATCAGCAGATTCTACGCTGTATATGAATGGCAATTCGACAATTAAATTTACTCCACTATCCAAAGCATCACTAATTCTTTTATGTAATGGAAGAATAGAAGGTTCTCCTCTTTGAACAAAATATGTTGAAATCACACCTATTATGAGGTCAGCATTTGTTAAAGATTTTGCCGTTTTCAAATGATAAAGGTGTCCATAATGGAATGGATTGTATTCAACAACAACGCCCACGACTTTCATTGTAATTCCTCCTAATATTGATGTTATTTATATTATACAAGTCAACTTTATTGTTGTATAGATGTTCATTTTTCAATATTATGTAAGCGTTATAAAAAGCATTGACATTTTAGCGCTTATTCACTATAATAGTGTATGTCTTTTTAGGTGGAGGTGTTGCATATGAAATGGACATTATCCTGGTTAAACCAGAATGCCCAACCAAGTTTCACCTTTGATGAAAGAATTGTATATGACGATAAATTGATAAAGTCAAATAAAAAACTACTCGGCTTGAAAGATGTTAGAATATTTGGTAATGGTTACTTTGAAAGCGAAGAAGAGCAAGTTAAACTTGATTTCAAGATTACCGGAATTATGATTGTTCCATGCGCGATGAGTTTAGAGCCGGTTGATTATCCGTTTTCCATTGAATACGAAGATTATTTTTCTTTTGATGAAGAATTACATGACACACAAGAATTAAGTGTGGTCAAAGGTGGAGAGTTGGATATTATTTCGTTGGTTTGGGAGCTCATTAGTGTTTCCGTGCCGCTAAAAGTAGTAAAAAAAGGTGCAAAACTCCCTAATTCTGGTGAAAATTGGCGTTTTGTTAGTGAGGATGAACTTGCTATTTCAAAAAAATCAAAGCAACAAATTGATCCTCGACTAGAGAAATTGAAAGATTATTTCAAAAAAAAATAGGAGGTGTAATTATGGCAGTACCAAAGAGGAAAACTTCAAAAACAAGAAAAGCCTTGCGTAGATCAGGCATTAAATTGGCAAAAGTAACGTTGGTTGCTTGTCCAAATTGTGGTGAAATGATTTTACCTCATCACGTATGCGGTAAGTGTGGCTTTTATGATGGAAGAAAAGTAAAATAAGAAAATTTAATTGAGTTTTAATTGAATAGTTATATTTTAAAAAACAGATTTTTATAAAATTCTGTTTTTTTTTGTTTACAAATATTGTGCCTTTATGTATAATTGTGGTAGAAGATGTATTAAAGTGGGAGAAAGTGGGGTGTAAAATATGTTTATTGGACAATATAGTCATACTATTGATGATAAAAGTAGATTAACAATACCAGCAAAATTTAGAGATAAAATTGGCTCAGATGCTGTAATGACTATTGGATTTGATGAATGTATTTCTATCTACACTAATGATGAATGGAGTAAACTCCAAGAAAAACTCCTTACTTTAAACACTAATTCTTCTGATGCAAGAAAGCATTTAAGAATGTTTGCTGGAAGTGCTTCTGATTGTTCATGTGATTCTCATGGAAGGGTAATAATCCCACAAAATCTCTTGACTCATGCAAATATCAATAAGGATGTTGTTTTAGTAGGAACAATAAATCATATTGAAATTTGGTCAAAAGAGAATTGGCAAAAGTATGAACAAGAAGCATTAGAAACATTTGATAAAGTCGCTGAAAAATTGTAGGTCATCATATGTATGAGCACAAATCAGTATTATTGAATGAAAGCATAGAAGGATTAGCAATTAAAAAGTCCGGTATTTATGTCGATGCTACTACAGGTGGTGGAGGACATAGTTATCAAATATTGAAGCGTTTAGATTATGCAGGTCATCTATATTGTTTTGATCAAGATGAAGCTGCAATTGAGGCATCCAAAGAGCATCTACAAACTCTCTCTCTCAACAACTTCACATTAATTCATTCAAATTTTCGATTTTTAAAAGAAAAGCTTGAAGAATGCAATGTAAAAAAAGTAGATGGTATTATTTTCGATTTAGGTGTCTCTTCCTTTCAATTAGATGAAGGGAGTCGTGGATTTTCTTATAATCATGATGCCCTTTTAGATATGAGAATGGATCAAACCCAGAGTTTGACCGCAAAAGAAGTAATTAATTCATATAAAGAAGAAGATATAGCAAATATTATATATAAATATGGAGAAGAAAAATATTCTAGAAATATTGCTAGGAATATTGTTAAAGAAAGAACAAAAAAAGAGATATTAACAACACATGAATTGGTAGAAATAATCAAAAAATCAATTCCAACAAAAAGCAAAATAACTGGAGGTCATCCAGCTAAAAGGACTTTCCAAGCATTAAGAATATATGTCAATGATGAATTGGGAATACTTAGTAAAACACTAGAAGTGGCTATTAAATTATTAAATTCTGGAGGTAGGGTTTGTGTAATAACTTTTCATTCTTTGGAAGATAGAATTGTTAAAGAAGTTTTTAAAAAATATACAACTGAAGAAAGTAGAAATAGATTTATGCCAATAGATCTTAAAAAAAAGGATATACAATACAATTTAATAACAAGAAAGCCAATTATTCCAAGTACTCAAGAAATTGAAAACAATAATAGGGCACACAGTGCGAAATTAAGAATAATACAGAAAATATAAGGAGGTAAGAACAATGAAACTTAAAAAAAGGAATATGAGACAGTTTGACTATTTATCAAGGGTGTTATTTTGTGTGAGTGTTGTTTTGTTTGTTTTTGCTTTTATATTCCTTCAACCAATGACTAATGAATTAAAAGAAGGAAATTATTTGCTGAATGATGAAATAGCACAAATATCTACACGTAACGAAACACTAAAAAGAGACATAGAAGAACTATTGAATCCAACAACTACGATGAGTACAGATAATAATTAATCCCCCTTTTTATATTCTATTCTATGTATATGTCTACACTTTTATGTGTAGACTTTTTTTGAAAACAATTACCAAAAAGCACTGTTTAGTATTATATTAGTAATTATATAGTCGTTATATATGATTTTTTTAAGTCTTTTTTCAAAGTATAATTGAATACACTAAAACTAATGTGTATAATTATATTATAAATTTAAAGATAGGAGAGAATTAGTAGATGGATTTTATTAATAGTTCTATTGAAAACAATAATACATCTACGTTTAAAGCAAGATGTAAAAATGCGAGAAAAAAAAGATTAGATAACATAAAGAAAAGATTTTTTGTTATCCTAGTTTTTTGGGTCTTAATAATTTCTTATTTAATTTCTCCTTTATCTAAGGCTAGAATCATTGATTTATCAGGAAATACTTCTATATTAAATAGTGAAGATATATACAATATTGCTGATTTTTCAAATTCAACATTTTTATGGTCCATTAATAGTGTGGAGATTGAAAATAAGTTGAATGATTATCAATATATAGATAGTGCAACAGTTGATCTATCGCCACTAGGTGTTAAAATAGCCCTTAATGAAGTAAGTGTTGTAGGAAAAAAAGGAAATTATTGTGACAATTATGGTGATGACTGTATTTATTATTTGAGCAATGGAAACGAAGTTAATGGGTTAAATAATTTCAAGGCTATTGATGTTAAACATATTGCCCAATTTGGTGATATTCCTTTTCTTTTTGATGAGAATCAATATACAAGTGAGCAATTTTTGCTGTTATTAGATTTGCTTGGCAAAACAAAAAGGGAAATTAGAAATGAAATTTTATCTATATCAAAAAATAGTATATCAACAACGACTGTCGTGGACTTTGTATTTAGTGGCCAAGATTTAAATATTGATAATGACTTATTATTAGTAATTGACTTAGGATCAGTAGATAAAAAATTAACAAAAGAAAATATTGATGTGATACGCAACTCTATTTCTACTTCTTCTCCAAGTTTAAAAGATGGTAAATATTGCTATATATATAGAGCTGCTGATTATGCTCTTCCATGTGATTAATGTAATATGATAATATAAAAAAAGAGGGTGATTTTTAGTGATTTCTGAGAAAATATATGCTGCAATCGATATAGGCGAATGGTCTTCAAAACTTGTTATTGGAACTGTTAATAGTGATAAGTTTAATATTTGTGCTATTTTTAATTCTGAAACTCAAGGCATATCATCAGGAGATGTTTCATCGAAAAATGAAATTCAAAGAACAGTGATAGGTCTTCTTGAAAAAGCTAAAGCCTTAGATTTTGATATACATAAGTTGATAATTGTTTTGCCTTCAAGTAACATGAATGTTTATAGAAAAAAGGCAAGTAATAATGTTACAAGTGTCAATAAAGTTGTTTCTTCTCGAGACATTGAATTATTGAAAAACGCTTGTGCTTCTCATCAAATCATGACTGGAGAAATGGTAATTGGGATATATCCAATTCAATATACTTTAGATGGTGAAAGTGTAGAGGATGAACCAATAGGATATAGGGGAAATACTATTGAACTAGATGCGTTTGTGGTTTCTTCTCCACAAAGTTTGGCAAAAGGAATAGTTGATGCAATTCAAGAATTAGAAATTGAAATACTGGATGTCATACCATTACCAATTGCTCTATTTAATGCCTTAATAAAAGAACAAGAGGGTAAAAATGGCGTTTTAATTGCTGATCTAGGTGGAGCTCACAATTCTGTTTCTTTCTTTTATAAGAATTTATTTTGTGGATATCGTCAAGGAAAAACAGGAGGAACATTTATTACAAGTGAATTAGCAAGTTTTCTCGATAATGATAAAAAACAAGCTGAAATTATTAAAGTTAAATATGGTAGTGCTGATTTAAATTCAGCAACAAATATTGAAGTATATAAAAACAAAACTTCGGGTAAGATGGTAAAAGAAAAGGAAATTGTTGAAATTGTTGATAGGTCGTTAAATGTAATTATAGATGAAGTATCAAAATCTATTTTATATTTAACAAAAAATAATCATCTACCAATTATATTAACTGGTGGTGTTGCAAACACTGAAAAAATACAAGAAAAATTTAGATTGGCTTTAAACGATGATGTAATACTTAGAAAATTTGATATAGTAGGTGGAAGTGATGCTAGTTATTATGCTTGTTTTGGTGCAATAATTTCTTATATTGAGAAATTTTCAAAAGTCGAACGTGAACTTAGCAATGTTTAGAGACAGGAGGAATTGTTATGGATAATAGGGAAAATTCGATATCTGAATATGTCGCTAACATAAAAGTCATTGGAGTTGGTGGTGGCGGAAATAACGCTGTCAATAGAATGATTGATGAAAATATAGAAGGAGTAGAGTTTTGGGTTACAAATACTGATGCTCAAGTTTTGTTTGTTTCCAAATGTCAAAATAGATTTCCTCTTGGTTATGAAATCACTAAAGGATTAGGTGCAGGAGCTAACCCAGAGGTAGGATTTAAAGCGGCAGAAGCTAGTGAAGATACCATTAGGAATAATCTTAGAGGTGCTGATATGGTGTTTATTGCTGCTGGTATGGGAGGTGGCACTGGTACTGGTGCTGCACCTGTAATTGCAAGGATTGCTAAAGAATTAGGGGCATTAACAATAGGTATTGTTACTCGTCCGTTTAATTTTGAAGGCAAAATAAGAAATGCTAATGCTGTTGAAGGTTTGCAAAAACTACGTAATTATGTTGATTCACTAATTGTTGTTTCTAATGATCAATTATTACAAATGAGTGGTGGAATACCATTGAAGGATTCATTTAAAGAAGCTGATAATGTTTTATGTCATTCTGTTAAAACAATAACAGATTTGATACTTAAACCTTCAATAATCAATCTAGATTTTGCTGATGTTTATAATATAATGAAAGATAAAGGAACCGCACTTATTGGTATGGGGTATGGAGATGGTGATAATAGAGCAAGAGATGCAGCAACTGCAGCAGTTTCTTCACCTTTACTAGAAGCTTCAATTAAAGGTGCTAAAAATGCAATAGTAAATGTATCAGGAGGATCTTCAATGACTTTGGTAGATGCTAATGATGCTGTAGATATTGTTAGAAGTGCAGCAGGAGATAACGATATTAATGTAATATTTGGAGTTTCTTATGATGAGTCTCTTGGTGATAGAATGTTTGTTACCGTTATTGCAACAGAATTTATAGGCTCTGATATGCATAGAATTGAAACGAAAATTTATGGTAATAACCAAACAAAAGGTATGAATTCTTCGCAAATTAATAACACTATTTCTAAACTTGATCCAAATTCTTTAAAAACTGTCAAACAACAACCAGAAATCGAAAATTTGGATAATAAAAACAATAAAGAACCAAATATTGAAGATACAACTTTGATTCCTTCATTTTTAAGGAAAAAAAGAGTAGATTAATTTGAGCAATGTCATTATTGAAAGGAGGTAGGTTATATGGCAGGAGATAAATTAAAGAGATTTTTATTTCCAACAGAAGAAAATTCATTATCTGATATGATGAAAACTTCTGAATCTGAAAAATCATATTTTGGAAATAATCCTCAAGTACCAAGAGGACCAGTAGTTCAATCAAAAGATGATTTTAGTGATTTTACATCTCCAAAGAGTAAATATGATTTTGATAACAATAAAAATCAAAATTATACTACACAATTTAATGATTCAAGTCTATCAAGTGCTGCTGTATATACTCCTTCTGCTTATGAAGAGGCTGAGAAAATTTCAAAAGAAATAATGAATGGTAAAGTCGTTATTGTTAATTTGGAAGTCTTAATAAGAAATGACTCAAAAAATCACAGTGCGACACGTATAATTGATTTTTTGTGTGGAGTCGCTTATGCTTTAAAAGCCGATGTAAAAAGAATAAATAATTCAACTTTCATTTTTAGTCCTATGATAAAAAATGAAAATATGGACAATTCACTTCGAAGAAATATTTAGTGAATATGTTTTAATATATTAATATTTGGTTGACAAATATCAAGATGTATGCCAAAATTTTCCTATCTTAATTTATATTAAGAAATATTAGAAAACGTTGATGAAGAAATGAAATGTAGTAATTCATTTAGAGAGTGGTTGTATGGTGAAAAACCTCTGTTGACCTATTGTTTTATCACTTCTGAGCGATATTCTGAAATTAGTAAGAATTTCCGTTGGTGGCGTTAACACATATTAGTGCGTGATTTTTTTCGCGAATCAGGATGGTACCACGGTTTTTCGTTCCTATGTTAGGAACTTTTTTTATTTATGAAGGGATGATTAAAATGGAATTAAAAGATACACTTACAATGCCCAAAACTTCTTTTGAAATGAGAGGTAATTTACCTAAAAAGGAACCAGAATTTCAAAAAAGATGGGATAAAATGAAATTATATGATCAAATTTTGAAAAAAAATTTAGGCAAGACTAGATTTATGCTTCATGATGGACCACCATATGCAAATGGAGATATTCATTGCGGGCATGCTATGAACAAAGTACTAAAAGACTTTGTTATTAGATATAAAAGTATGTCAGGATTTTACACGCCATTTATACCTGGGTGGGATACTCATGGTCTTCCTATTGAAACTGTTTTACAAAAAAAGGGAATAAATAGAAAAGAAATAAATATAGTGGATTATAGAAAGCTATGCGAAAAATATGCACTTGAACAAGTTGAAAAACAAAAAAATCAATTTTTAAAACTTGCTGTTTTAGGTGATTATGAAAATTCATATATGACATTACAGCATAGTTTTGAAGCAGCACAAATTAAGGTTTTTGCTGATATGGCAATGTCAGGATTTATTTTTAAAGGTAAAAAGCCTGTATTTTGGTCTCCTTCTAGTGAATCTGCACTAGCAGAAGCAGAAATTGAATATAAAGATGTCACATCATATTCAATATATGTTGCATTTAAAGTCATTAAAAAGAATGATTTATTAATAGGAGATGAGTCCTTTATTATATGGACTACAACTCCATGGACAATCCCCGCGAATCTTGCTATTTGCTTAAATCCTAATTATGAGTATGGTGTTTATGAAACTGATAAAGGTGTTTTTATATTTTTAAAGGAATTTGCCGATTCTTTAAAAGAAAAGCTAGGATTCAAAATTTTAAAATTACGAAAAGTATTAAAAGGAAAAGATTTGGAGTATGTAGAA
The DNA here is from genome assembly GCA_028693955.1 of Bacilli bacterium. Lineage (GTDB taxonomy): Bacteria > Bacillota_I > Bacilli_A > RFN20 > UBA1709 > JAQUUH01. Next base: position 118,364 of record JAQUUH010000001.1, on the reverse strand, counting down.
ACAAAACATCCATTTTATGATAGGAATTCTTTAGTTATATTGGGTAATCATGTCACAAATGATGCTGGTAGTGGTTGTGTGCATACAGCACCTGGTCATGGAGAAGATGATTTTTTTGTAGCACAAAAATATGGATTACCAACTTATTGTCCTGTTGATTCTAGAGGGTTTATGATGAAAGATGCAGGACCTGAATTAGAAGGACTATTTTATGAAAAGGCTAATGAAAAAGTCTTGGAAATGCTAGCTAATTGTGGAGCGTTACTTGGAAGCGAAAAAATGGTTCACTCTTATCCTCATGATTGGAGAACAAAAAAACCAGTTATTTTTAGAGCAACTGATCAATGGTTTTGTTCTATAGATAAAATAAGAGATAAGTTACTTTCAGAAATTAAAAAAATTAAATGGTATCCTGCTTGGGGAGAAGTTAGACTTGCAAACATGATTGCTAATCGTGGTGATTGGTGTATATCGCGTCAAAGAGCGTGGGGAGTTCCAATTACTATTATCTATGCTGAAGATGGTACACCTATTTTTGATAAAAAACTTTTTAATCATTTTGTTGAATTATTTAGAAAATATGGTTCAAACGTTTGGTTTGAAAAAACAGCAGAAGAACTTTTACCAGAAGGATATAGTAATCCATTATCTCCAAATGGTAAATATAAGAAAGAAACAGATATAATGGATGTTTGGTTTGATTCTGGATCATCACATACTAGTGTTTTGGTAGAAAGAGGTTATAAGTATCCATTTGATTTATATCTTGAAGGTAGTGATCAATATCGCGGATGGTTTAACTCATCATTAATTATTGGAACTGCAGTCAATGATTGCTCACCATACAAAACATGTGTTTCTCATGGCTTTGTATTAGATGGTAAAGGCAATAAAATGTCTAAATCTTTAGGAAATACAATAGATCCTAATAAGATTATTGCAAATTCTGGAGCAGATATTTTAAGGTTATGGGTCGCAAGCGTTGATTATCAAGCAGATGTGAGAATATCAAATGAGATAATTAAACAATCAGCAGAGCAATATAGAAAGATTAGAAACACTTTTAGATTCTTAATAGGCAATCTAGGAGTTAAAAATACATTAGGATATTTTGATGCTGAAAAAGATAGTGTTCAAGATTTTGATGTCGTTGATACATATATATTAGAAAAACTAAAAGTTGTTGTAAATAATTGCTTATTTGCATATGATAATTATGATTTTTCAACTGTTACATCAGAGGTAATAAATTTTATGTCAATTGATTTAAGTTCATTTTATTTGGATTTAACAAAGGATATCTTATATTGTGATGAATATGACTCTCATAGAAGAAGACAAGTCCAAACAGTATTAAATAAAACTTTATATGTTTTAGTAAGATTATTATCTCCGATTTTACCTCATACTTGTGAAGAAGTATATGATTTATGGTATGATAAAACCAAGGAATCTGTTCATCTTTTAAATATGCCTAAAAAAGAAGCAGTAATTAATGAGGACTTATTAAAAGAATATTCATTAATTATGAAATTAAGAAGCGATATTTTAAAAGCTCTTGAAGAGGCAAGAACAGCAGCATTTATTGGTTCTAGTCAAGAAGCAAGTTTAAAACTAGAAATAATAAATAATGATGTAAAAAAAGTTTTTGAAAAATTCTCTTACCAAGAAAAAATAAGATTATTTATCGTATCATCATTGAACGAAGTAAGTGATTTACAAGCAGTTCATTATGATGTATGTAAAGTTTTGGTAACAAAAGATAGCGGAGACAAATGTGAAAGATGCTGGAATAGATTTCCTAAAGGACAATTAAATAATCAAAATATATGCCCAAGATGTCAAGAAGCAGTATCAAAAGCAATAAAATGGGGAGGAAAAACTGGTGAATAGAAGAAAAGTATTTCTATTTTTGTTAGTACCATTGCTGATAGTAGTTGACCAATTAACAAAGTATATAGCTGAAGTTAATTTGATTGAAGGAAATCCTATTGAAATAATTAATAATTTTTTCTATTTTACTTTAATTTATAATACGGGTGCTGCATGGTCTAGTTTTTCAAATAGTAGGTGGCTTCTTGTAGGAATATCAACAATTACTGCAATAGGATTTAGCATATACTATTTCAAATATCAAAAAAATCGTTCAGTTTTTGGCAATATATCAATTATTTTAATAATTGGTGGAGCTATTGGAAATTGGATTGATAGACTTTTTTATGGAAGAGTTGTAGATTTTTTAGATTTCTATGTTTTTGGTTATAATTTTCCGGTTTTTAATTTTGCAGACATTTGTGTAGTTTGTGGAACTATAGCGTTAATTCTATTCATGTATATTGATGAAAAGAAGGTAAAAAATGGATGATTTATTAACAATTGTTGTTGAAAGTAATATGGAAAGTACTAGAATAGATAAATTTATTTCTAACATTTATTCTTCATTTTCAAGGACTAGAATCCAGAATATGATAAATAATGGAGATATTTTAGTTAATGATAAAGAAGTAAAACCATCTTACAAAACATCTGCAGGTGATGTTATCACAATCGAAATTATCCCGATAAGTGATTCTAAAATTACACCAGAAAATATTCCATTAAAGATAATTTATGAAGATGATGATTTAATAATTATTGATAAACCTCAAGGGATGGTAGTACATCCAGCAAATGGACACTATAGTGGCACTTTAGCAAATGCTTTATTATATCATTTCGAGAACAACTTAAGTTCTATTAATGGTAGTATTCGTCCAGGAATTGTTCATAGAATTGATAAGGATACAAGTGGTCTATTGATGGTTGCAAAAAATGATTTTGCTCATGAAAAATTAGCTGAGCAATTGAAAAATAAAACAGCATCAAGGGTATATTATGCAATTGTTGGTGGTGAAATGGAGCATAGTGAGGGAGAAATAATTGCTCCAATAGGAAGACATCTCAACAATCGTAAAAAAATGGCAGTTGTTAGTTCTGGAAAAAACGCAGTCACACATTTTAAAGTTATAGAAAGATTCAATGGTTATACATTGATTGAATGTAAATTGGAAACAGGTCGTACTCATCAAATAAGAGTCCATATGGCGTACATTCATCACCCAATTATAGGAGATTTATTGTATGGTGGTAAAAAGTTTGAATTTCTAAATGGTCAACTTTTGCATGCAAAATGCTTAATTTTAAATCATCCAGTAAGTAACAAAAAAATGAAATTTGAATGTGATTTGCCAGATTATTTTGTTAATGTTTTAAATATTTTGAAAAACAAAGGAACTTTATAAAAGATTTTAAGTTTGCAATAGTTTAGTTTTTAAAATATACTTTTATTTGTGATAAGGAGAAAATTATTATGGGAAAAATTATTAATTGGGATGAATACTTCATGGGAGTTTCTTTACTTTCTGGTATGCGTTCTAAAGATCCTAATACTCAAGTTGGTGCATGTATAGTAAATAAAAATAATCGTATTGTTGGGACGGGTTATAATGGATTTCCTAAAGGTTGCGAAGATGCGGATTTTCCATGGTGTAATTCAGGTAAATTTGCTGATACAAAGTATCCATATGTGGTTCATGCTGAATTAAATGCTATTTTGAATAGCATAAAAGCTTTGGATGATTGTAGAATATATGTTTCTCTTTTCCCATGTAATGAATGTGCAAAAGCAATAATACAAAGTGGTATTAAAGAGATTGTTTATATGGAAGATAAATATGCGGATTCTGATAGCGTCATTGCATCTAAAAAAATGTTAGATTCTGCTGGTGTGAATTATAGAAAAATTGATAAAATAGGAATAAATTTTATAAATGAAAAATAGATTTTTTTATAGATTGTTTTGGGTTTTTATTAGTGTAGTTTTACTAGGTCTTGGTGGCTATTTTTTTGTCACTGCAAACATTGGTAGTGATGCTTTAACTGTCTTTAATCAAGGAGTTGCTACATTTTTAGGCTTGGATTTTGGTTATGGAATAATAATTACTAATTCTTTTTTCATATTAGTTATGCTTTTTTTAAGAAAAGATCTAATAAGTTATGGAACATTTATGTCATTATTAATTGGTCCAATAGTTAATTTTTTTACAAGTATTTCTCTTTTAACAACTCCTGACAAAATTCATTTAAAAATTCTAATGTTAATATTAGGAATTATATTGGCAGCATTAGGAATTGCTATTTATATTTCCATGAAATTAGGACTATCTCCTTTTGAATCCGTTGTAGTTGCAATTCAAGAAAAACTAAAGACTCATTTTAGGTATGTAAAAATTATTTTTGATGCAATATTATTTATAATTGGATACTTATTGGGAGGAATAGTTGGATTTGGTTCAATAATAGCAATTATAACAATCGGTCCTCTTGTTGATTTTTTTCTTTTAACATTTAAAAAAATAAAAATATTCCAATATTAAAAAAGACCAGAATAATTATTTTAAGATTCTAGTCTTTCATAATTTTTAAAATTTAATTTAGCAATTTTTCGGAAATTATCTTTCCCTATTTTCTTATATATCTCTTTTGCTCTGACATCAACCTGCTTACTAGCTCCTTTTAATAATTTAATTTGATATTCTTTTTCAATTTTTTCAAGGCAAATAAGAAAGGAGTAGCGAGCAATTATTGATGCAGCGGCAACTGCAATTGAATGAATTTCTCCTTTTGTAATAAATTTTATATTTTTTTCAACAATTATTTCATCTTTTAAATAAGCATAGTAGAGATTTTCAGGAGTAAATTGATCTATTACACTATATTCTATCTTTTTATTTAGTTTTTTTTCTAAATTAATAAGAGCTTTGTTATGAAGATAAGCTTTCAATTTATTCATATTATAACCTTTTTCAACCATTTCATTATATTTTTCATTATTTAAACGCAAATGAGAATAAGGTATGAACTTTAATAGCTCATGTCCAATCACTTTTATCTTTTGATCTGTTAATTTTTTTGAATCTTTAACTCCTAAATTAGTTAAAGCGTTAAAATATTTTTCATCAACATATGCTGCTACAACAATAATTGGTCCAAAAAAATCTCCTGTGCCAACCTCATCACTCCCAGCGTGTGAACCTTCAAATGTAAATTCATTATCTTTTAATGGGGCATTAATAATTTCTGGTTCCCATATTGATGCTTCATAAATGGCTTTGTTTCCTTGAAATACAACTTTTCCAGATTTATATACACTTATTGAACAATTTTCATTCTTAGCAAAAAAATCAAGATATTCATTTTCATTCTCAACAATGCATTCTTGATATAATTTGCGCATTTTTTCAATAGTTGCTTTATCAACCAAAATAGTAAAAGTATTTCTTATCATAATCTTCTTCCTTTTAATACATTATATCACATTTTTATGTTAAAAATAAGAAGATTTTGCTATCATAATAAAGAGGTGAGCAAAATGCGTAGCATAAACGAGATTTTAGAATTTAATACTGTTTTAGAAAAACTTGCTAATTTTGCAGTCACTTTGTCTGCTAAAACTAAAATTATAAATTTAGAAGTTAGTACTGATTATTACTATATTGAAGAAGAACTTAAAAAAACTGAAGAAATTTTGAATATAACATACAAATATGGAAAATGTCCTATAGACTTTATACATGAGATTTTACCATCACTTGATAGAGCCTATAAAGGAGGAAATTTATCTATCGAGGAATTATATCATATTTCTATTCAGGCAGAAGGAATAAGTAGAATTAAATCTTTTGCTAAATCAATTGAAATGACAAATATAGATAATTTTAACTACATATGCAATTCATTAAATCCAATTATGGAATTAAAAAAAGAAGTAGAGCGTTGTATTTCTCCTACACTAACAATTTACGACAATGCTTCATCAGTTTTAAGCAATATTCGAAAAGAGATTAAAAATAAAGAAAATGAGATAAGAAAGACTCTTAATAAATATCTTAAAAATAATGAAGATTATTTAAGCGATTTACTTATAACAATAAGAAATGATAGATTAGTCATTCCAGTTAAAAGTGCTCATAAGTACGCATTTGGAGGAATTATTCATGATCAGTCTGATAGTGGCCAAACTTTTTTTGTTGAACCCGAGGAAGTTGTTAGTATAAATTCTAAGCTACAGGTTTTGAAACATAAAGAAAGTGAAGAAATTGAAAAAATAATTCAAGGATTAACAGATATTGTTAGAAAAAATTACGAGGATTTCAAAAGAAATTTTGAACTTATTGTTGAGTTAGATTTCTTGTTTGCAAAAGGTGCATATGGTAAGCAAATCAATGCAAAAATAGCTGAATTATCTAATAATAAAGAGATTTTTCTAATTAAAGCAAGGCATCCTTTATTAGATTTTAAAAAAGTAATAGCAAATGATTTTAAAATAGGAAACAATTTTAAGAATATACTTCTTGTAACAGGTCCAAATACCGGAGGTAAAACAGTATCTTTAAAAACTGTTGGTTTATTAGTAATGATGAATCAAGCTGGACTAGCTATTCCAGTTGATTTTGAAGCAAAATTAAGTGTATTTAGTAATATATTTGTAGATATTGGAGATGAACAGTCAATTGAGCAATCATTATCGACTTTCTCTTCACATCTAAGAAAAATAATTAATATTGTAGATGCTGTTGATGAAAATTCATTAATTATTGTAGATGAATTAGGTGGAGGAACAGATCCTAGACAAGGCGAGGCACTAGCAATGTCAATTTTAGATTATTTTCATGGCAAGAATGCTCTTGTTTTAGCAACTACTCATTATTCAAATTTAAAAAAATTTGCCATTGATGAAGGATATATAGCAAATGCATCATTAATGTTCGATTCTGATAAAATTGAGCCAAAATATAAATTAATATATGATGTTTCTGGTAAATCATATGCATTTGAAATTTCTCAACGTTTAGGACTTAGGAAAAGTATTATTGAAGAGGCATTAAAATATTATAAAAAATATTCTTCTCAAAGTGATATTATGATTGAAAAATTAGAAGAAGCAGTTTCTGAGGTTGATTCTCAAAAAAGAAATATAGAGATTGAAAAAAGTGAATTGAATGACAAAATTATTGAATATAATTTGAAATTACAAGAATTATCGAAGGAAAAAGAGAAAATAAAAGAAGAATCCAATGAGGAAATAAAAAAAATAGTAAGTAATGCAGAAGAAGAAATAAACAAAATTATAAATGAATTAAAAAGTATTCCTAATGATGAAATTAAAATGCACCAGTGGATTCAAACAAAACATCGCATAAAAAACATGATAGACACTAATGAAAGTGATATTCCAAAATCAAATGAAGATTTTAGTATTAATGAAATTGTTTTTTTGCCCATGCTGAATAAAACTGCTAGAGTTGTTAGAATTAACAAGGATGATTATGGAGTAGAGGTTGGTAATGTTATGTTAAACATTAATAAAAATCAACTTCAAAAGTACAATAAAAAATTAGAAAAACCTAAAATTACTATTGTAAGCAAGGCAAAAAAAGAAAAAACTTTAAGTGAATGTAATTTAATAGGAATGCATATAGATGAAGCATTAGTAGTTCTTGATAAATACTTAGATGATGCTCTTTTAATGCACTATAAATTTGTTAGAATTATTCATGGGTCTGGAACAGGAGTCTTACGCAAGGCTGTTCACAAATTTTTAGATAATAAAAACTTTATTGAATCATATCGTCTTGGAGGAGCAGGTGAAGGAGGAGTAGGTGCGACTGTAGTCACATTTAAACAATAAAATGAAACAAAAAATTTCCGAAAAATTAAAGCTACTAGATGCAGTTTCTGGAGTTTATATAATGAAAAATCAAGAGTTAGAAGTCATTTATGTTGGTAAAGCAAAGAATTTAATCAATAGAGTAACTCAATATTTTACAAAGCCTCATAGTGGTAAAACTCAAAAAATGGTTAATGATGTTGATGATTTTGATTTTATAATAACAAATTCTGAAAAGGATGCATTGCTTTTAGAAATAAACTTAATTCATGAGTATTTGCCAAAATATAATGTTTTGTTGAAAGATGATAAATCTTATCCTTATATTCAAATAAAAGGAGAAAAAAACCCTAAAATAATTATATCTAGGAAAATAAATGATAAAAAATCTATATATTTTGGACCATATCCTAGTTCTTCTACTGCCTATGAAATAGTAGATTTATTAAATCAAATATTTCCTTTACGTAAATGTCAAAAAATTCCTAAAAAACCTTGCCTATATTATCATTTAGGGCAATGTTTAGCTCCTTGTATAAATGAAGTTTCTTCTGAAACATATTCTAAAATAATTAAAGATATTCGAAGTTTCATTGGTGGAAACAATAAAAATGTTATAAAAGAAATAAATGAAAAAATGAAGAAAGCAGCAAAAGAATTAAAATTTGAACTTGCAGGTGAGTATAAGAAAATTTTAGAAAACATTGAATATGTTGGTAATAAAGCCAATGTAGTTTCAACAGAAAAAATTGATAGAGATGTTTTTGCATTTCATTCTTCTGATGATTATATATCTATTTCAACTCTTATTTTTCGTCAAGGAAATTTAATAAATAGAATTAATAATGTAATTCCTCTTTATGGAAACGAGATTGATGAGTTCTTTTCTTATATAATACAATTTTATGAAAAAAATATTTTGCCAAAAGAAATAATCATCCCAAGCCTCGATGATCTTGATTTACTTGAAGATGCATTAAAGATAAAAATATATTCTCCAAAAAAAGGAAATAAAATGGATATTTTGAGTATGTGTGCTAAAAATGCAATAAAAGCATTGGAAGAACAAAATGTATTATCTTCTGTTGAAGATTCGGATTTGAATAAAACTTTAGACTATTTTAAAGGTATTTTGGGTATTAATTCATTACGGTTAATTGAGTTAATTGATAATTCTCATCTTTCAGGAGAAAATGCTGTTAGTGCAGTAGTAGTGTTTCAAAATGGTATACCAAATAAAAAAATGTATAGGAAATATAAATTGAGTGATGATATTTCTGGTAATGATGTTGCTTCAATTAATGAAGTAATATATAGAAGATATTATAGAAAATTGACTGAAAAAAATGAGTTTTCTAATTTAATACTAATTGATGGGGGTATAAATCAAGTAAATGCAGCAAAAAAAGCATTAAAAGATTTAATGATAGAAATACCAGTATATGGTCTTGTAAAAGATGATAAACATACAACAAGAGCGTTGATAGATCAAAACGGAAATGAATATGATATTAGTAAATCTAAGCCTTTATTTTTTCTTTTAACAAGAATGCAAGATGAAGTTCATAGATTTGCCATTAATTATCATCGTAATTTGCGTAATAGAACAATGACAAAATCAATTCTTGATGATATTAAAGGATTAGGAAGTAAAAGAATAGAAAACCTTTTAAAAAATTATGGTAGCATTTCTAAAATAAAAAATGCATCAATTGAAGAATTACAGCAATATGTTCCAGAAAAAGTTGCTATTAATATTTATCGTAAATTAGAAAATATAAAAGATGAATAGGTATTCTTATTTATAATTGTTTTTTACAATAGTAAAAGTTATAATTATTACAAGAAAAGCGAGGGGTAATGATGAAAAAAAATAATGAAAAAAAATCTAAAGATAATAAAAAACCCCTTGCTAATAATGATAAAAACTCAAAAAAGCAAGTTAAAAGAACAATAAAAAGAACTTCTACAAGTAATGGTTTATCTGTAAAAGAAGTCAATGATCGCTTAGAAAAAGGTTTAACTAATTTTACTTCAAATAGAACTTCAAAAACTAAAAAAGAAATTTTTAAGTCAAATATTTTGACTATTTTTAATTTGCTAAATTTGTCAATTGCAATATGGCTAATTACGGTTAATTCATTTAAAAATTTAACCTTTATGTCTGTAATTATAATAAATACAATAATTGGAATATTTCAAGAATTAAAGGCCAAAAGAACTATTGAAAAATTATCACTCTTTTCAGCTCCTATTGTTGAAGTATTAAGAGATGGAGAAATAAAAAATATTTCTAGTGAGGATATAGTAATAGATGATATTGTTTATTTAACATTAGGAAAGCAAATTTGTGCTGATTCTGTAGTTAGTAGCGGAACAATTGAAGTTAATGAATCCTTGTTAACTGGAGAATCTGATGCGGTAGTAAAAGAGCCAGGTAGTGTTTTATATTCTGGAAGTTTTGTTGTTTCTGGTGAATGTTATGCTCAAGTTACTAAAGTTGGTGAAGATAATTATATTCAAAAATTAGTAATGCAAGCGAAAAAATACCGTAAGCCAAAATCTGAAATAATGAATTCCTTAAGAATGCTAATCAAAATAGTAACAGTTATAGTAATTCTTGTAGGGGCAGCTTTATTTATAAATCAATATGTTATACAAGATTATGATTACGTAAGTTCAGTTATTGGAACTGCAGGGGGAATAATTGGAATGATTCCTTCAGGATTATTTCTTCTTACATCACTTTCTCTTGCTTATGGTGTAATAAAACTTGGTAGTTATAATACTTTAGTGCAAGATCTTTATTGTATTGAAATGTTAGCAAGAGTGAATGTTTTGTGCTTAGATAAAACAGGAACTATTACAGATGGTACAATGAAAGTTAGAGATGTTATAGAATTTGAGAATAAAACAGGGCTTACAACAAAGCAAATTATATCTTTATTACAAGGTTCATTTAAGGAAAATAATGCAACAGCAATAGCTTTACAAAAAAGATTTGGTAAGAATTCAAAAACAAAACCATCAGCTATTATTCCATTTTCAAGTGCTAGAAAATATAGTGCTGCAAGTTACAAAGAATTAAAACTTGCTTTTGTTCTTGGCGCTCCAGAATTTATTTTTAAAAATAGATATAAAGAAATAAGTGATGAGGTTGAAAAATATGCCGAATTAGGTTATAGAGTGTTACTTTTAGCCAGTAGTGAAGAAGTGATTACAAATAATCAACAATCAATGGATGAACAATTAATGACTCCTTTAGCCTTAATTTGTATTGAAGATACAATTAGAAAAGATGCCATTGAAACTATTAATTATTTCAAACAAAGCGGAGTAGATGTCCGTGTAATTTCTGGTGATAATCCATTAACTGTTTCAAAAATAGCAAAAAGAGCTGGCATTGAAAATGCTAATAAATATGTGAGCTTGGATGGTAAAACTGATGAAGAATTGAGTTTGCTTGTTAATGAATATACTGTATTTGGTAGAGTTTCCCCATCTCAAAAAAGAGTTTTAGTTAAATTACTAAAAAAGAAAAGAAATGTTGTTGCAATGACTGGAGATGGAGTTAATGATATTTTGGCTTTAAAGGAAGCTGATTGCTCAATAGCAATGGCAAATGGGTCAGAAGCAGCAAGAAATGTTTCTCATTTAGTTTTGCTTGATTCTAATTTTTCATCAATGCCTCAAGTTGTAAAAGAAGGAAGAAGAGTAATTAATAATATTCAACGTGTTGCCACTTTATATCTCACAAAAACAATATTTTCATTTTTAATCTCAGTGCTCGTTATTGCATTACATTATCCTTATCCTATTCAAACGATTCAATTAATGTTTTTTGATTTTCTTGTTATAGGTGTACCATCATTGTATTTAGCTGTTGAACCAAACAATAATCAAGTCCGTGGAAGATTTTTGCTTAACATATTAACAAGTGCTCTTCCTGGAGGCCTACTTGTTGTCTTAAATTACTTGGTCTTAATTGTTGTTGGTAAATATTTGAATTTAAGTTATGCCGAAATTTCAACATCTACGGTATTTATTACTACATACGTGGGTTTATTAGTATTATATAGAGTATGTAAACCATTTAATGCTGGTAGAAGATTATTATTTATTTCTATGTGTGTATTGTTTGCTGGAGCTTTGGTTCTTTTCAATGGATTTTTTGATATGATTATGTTAGGAGTACCAAATATATTGTTAGTAGTTGTTATTTGTCAATATTCACTAGTTTTATTACCATTGTTGGTTAAAGGTAGCACTAAATTGAGGAAAGTTATTTATAAGTACATCAGTTAATTATTTTTTTCTAAAATGTGTTGATAAATTAGTGATAATATTATATTATAAATACGCGTGTCCACGTAGCTCAGCTGGATAGAGCAACGGCCTTCTAAGCCGTAGGTCGAAGGTTCGAATCCTTTCGTGGACGCCATTTTTTTATCGTAAAGGAGGAATTATATTTGATTGATAAATTAATTGAAAATGAAGAATATGAAAAAGCTCTTGATTTGTTAAAAAATGATACTTCCGAAATAGCTGGATTGCAAAAAGTTATTTGTTATTTTTCCTTGAAAAAACACGAGAAAGTTATAAATTTAGCCAGAGTGTTACTTCAAAATGAAACTAGTAATTATTATTATGATATTTTATCTTTGTATATTGCCTCACTTGTTGAAATTGAAGAAGATGAAGCAGCTATTAAATTACTAGAAGAAGAATTATCTATGCCTTATATTCCAGGAGAATTTGAAAATATTTTTAATGACACATACAATAGATTAATAAAAAAACACAAACAAGCAAATAAAAATTATTCTCCATATGATCTTTATAATGACGATGAAATAAAAAGTTTATTGGAAAATAATGAAAAAGAAGAGATTCTTCTTTTATGCGTTAATCAATTACAAAAAAGAAATATTAGAAATTTTTTACTAGAGATTAAATCATTTCTTAAAAATAGCGAAAAACCCAATTTTTTAAAAACAATTATTTTAGAGTCTTTAAATGAGCAAAATATTGAAGAAGAACTTGATATTATAAATAAAGATGGTATGACAATATCTGTTATTCCTACCGAACTTACTCCGCTTTTTGAGCGAGAATCATTAATAGAAGTTAATAATATAATTGAAGCAAAAGTTGAAAATGATATCTCATTGTTGGAATATTGTTTCAATATATCAACAAGTTATTTTGCCAGTATCTATCCAATAGATTTATCAAAAGATGAATATAGTTATGTTGCAGCCAGTGTGTATTACTATGCATTAACACTTTCAAATATTGAAAAACCCATTGAAGAGGTTGCAAATTTATTCGATGTAAAAAAAGAGTTTTTAAGTGTTTATTATGATACAATATGTAATGTAAATGAATATTAGAAACACCATTATTATATTTGATAATAATGAGTTAATATGCTAAAATTACTAACGTTGATATATTAGGAGGAAAATCATGAAAATTAGTATTAATAAAGTCAGCGATGCAATCGTTGAAGCAAAAATTGAATTTGACCCAAAAGAATGGGTAGCCGCCCAAGAAAAGGCCTATAAAAAACTTTCTGAAGAAATTGAAGTTAAAGGTTTTAGAAAAGGTGCTGCACCTTTGAATATTGCTAAAAAACATATTGAGCCAGCAAAGGCAATGACAGAAGCTTTGGATATCATTATTCCAACTGGGTTTGAAGAAATTCAAAAGCAAAATAAATTCGAAATATTAGTGAGACCAAATGTTAATGTTGATGAGGTCTCAGCTGAAAAATTAATTGTAACATATACTCTTACATCACGACCAAATGTTAAATTAGGTATTTATAAAGATATTGAGATTTCTAAACACGAAGTTGTTGTTAATGATGAAGATATTGATAGAGAACTTCAAAATTTAGCCAAAAATCTTGCGGTAGTTGGTCCAAAAGAGGACGATATTGTAGCAAATGGAGATATTGTTAATTTTGATTTTGAAGGTTATACAGATGGTGTTGCCTTTGAAGGAGGAAAAGCGGAGAAATACGAGTTAGAAATAGGTTCTAACATGTTTGTTCCAGGATTTGAAGAACAATTAATTGGTAAAAAAGTTGGTCAAAAATGTGAAATAGCAGTTAAATTTCCTGATAATTATGTTAAAGAGTTGGCAGGAAAGAATGCAACATTTAAAATTTTGATTCATTCTATAAAGTCTAAAACTATTCCAGCTATAGATGATGATTTGGCAAAAGATGCTCAAATGGAGGGTGTTGATAATTTAGATCAGTTAAAAGAAAAGATTAAGGCTGATTTATTTGCTAAAAAAAGTGTTGAAGCCGATAAGTTAGGATTCAATTTATTAATTGAACAAATTGTTTCTAAAAGCGAACTAACTATCCCTAACACTTTGATAGAAAACGATACTCAAGCTGGATTTGAAAGATTTAAAAAAGATGTTGAAGGTAAAGGAATTCCATTTGACAAATACTGCGAAGTTACTGGAATGACTGAAGATAAAGTTAAGGAAAATATAAAAACTGATGTAGAGAAAAATTTAAGAGCAGTTTTTGTTCTTTCAGAAATAGCAAAAGAAAATGAAATTAAAGTTCTAGATGCCGATATAGAAGAAGAAATCAAAAAAATTGCTGATCAGTATAAAATGACAGCAGAAGATGTAAAAAAGGCATTTGGTAATCGTATTAATGAAATTGCTAATCAAGTTTTCTCAAGAAAAGTAAATGATTATTTAAGGTCAGTTAATAAATTATCTTAATGATATAAGTAGATGAAAAGACGCAGCGCGTCTTTTTTCTAACAAAGGGAGGTATTAATATGAATCAACCAGAAAATACGAGTTTGGCTCTTCCTGTGGTTTGTACTAGAGGGATAGTATTTTTCCCTCATATTGAGATGGCTTTAGAAGTAGGAAGAGATAAGAGTATGAATGCAATTTCATATTCGCAAGAAAAGGCTGACAGTTTTTTGATTATTTTGTCGCAAAAAGACTCTGAAGTTTATGATCCAACACAAAAAGATTTATATAATGTAGGTACATTAGTTAAAATAAAAAACATTAAAAACAATTCAGATGGCTCAAAAAGAGTTCTATTTGAAGGTTTGTTACGTCTAAAAATAACAAAATTAGATATTTCTGAAGAATATTATTCTGCAAACTATGAGATAATTGATGATGTTTATGGTGACAAAAATGAGGAAGTTGCACTTGTTCGCTCTCTAGCAAAAACTATTGAAGAACTTGCAAATACTCCAAGCACACAATTTCCAGTTAATTTAATACAAGAGATGTCTAAAGGAATTTCTGCTCACGAATTGGCAGATTCAATTGCGCATTATTTACCAATTTCTTTAGAGTCAAAACAAAAAGTACTTGAAACTAGAGAAGTTAATGAGAGATTGAAACTTATAATTGGAGCAATTTCTCAAGAAAAAGAAATTAATAAACTAGAAAGTGAAATCAATCAAAAAGTTCGAGATAGAATTGATGAAAATCAAAAAGAATATGTTTTAAGAGAAAAACTTAAAGCTATAAAAGAAGAACTTGGTGATACCCCAAATAAAGATGATGATACAGATGATATAAGAAAACAAATTGAAGAAAATCCATATCCAGAAAACATCAAAAGTAAGATTTTGGATGAATTAAAAAGATATGATATGATGCCTCCTTCAAGTGCTGAATCAAGCGTTATAAGAACTTATATTGATTGGGTATTAAAAACGCCATGGTATCAAAAAAGTGATGATAATGATGATTTAAATAATGTCGAAGTAGTTTTAAACACGGATCATTATGGTCTTGAAAAAATTAAGGAAAGAATATTGGAATATCTAGCAGTTAAAAAATTAACTTCTTCTTTAAAAGCTCCAATATTATGTTTTAGTGGGCCACCAGGAACCGGTAAGACTTCGCTTGCTATTTCTATTGCAAAGGCACTTGGAAGAAAATTTGTTAAAGTATCTTTAGGTGGTGTTCGTGATGAGGCTGAAATCAGAGGTCACCGTCGTACTTATTTAGGATCAATGCCTGGTAGAATTATACAAGGTATGAAAAAAGCAGGAGTAATTAATCCAGTTTTTTTACTAGATGAAATTGATAAAGTTGGTGCAGACTATAAAGGAGATCCATCTAATGCTTTATTAGAAGTACTAGATCCAGAGCAAAATATGGCTTTTAGTGATAATTATTTAGAAGAGCCTTATGATTTATCAAATGTTTTGTTTATTGCTACAGCGAATTATTTAGAAAATATTCCTTCTCCTTTAAGGGATAGACTTGAAATTATAGAGTTATCTTCATATACAGAAGTAGAAAAGTTAAATATTGCTCAAAACCATCTTGTGAAAAAGCAAATTAGTGAAAATGGTCTTCCACTTAATAAAATTTCCTTTACAAATGATGCTATTTTACACATAATCCGTTTTTATACTAGAGAAGCTGGTGTAAGAAATTTAGAAAGAAATATAGGAGCAATTTGTCGAAAAGTGGCTGTTAGAGTAGTAAAAAACAATATAAAGACAAAACAAATAATAAATATTAAAAAAGTTAAGGAATATCTAGGAAAAGAAAAGTTTGATTATACGAAAAAAGAAAAGAAAAACCAAGTAGGAGTGACAACTGGGCTTGCTTATACTCAATATGGTGGAGATATTCTCCCAGTAGAAGTCGTTGTTTTTGAAGGAAAAGGAAGAATAAATATCACCGGTAATTTAGGTGATGTTATGAAAGAATCCGCCTCAATAGCCTTAGGATATGTCAAATCACAAGCAAGAAAATATAAAATTGATCCTGCTATTTTTGAAAAAATTGATATTCATATTCACTGTCCAGAGGGCGCAGTTCCAAAAGATGGTCCAAGCGCAGGAGTTACAATTGCAACTTCTTTGATATCTGCTTTAACCAATTTTCCAGTTCGCCTAGATATTGCTATGACAGGAGAAATAACATTACGTGGTAATGTTTTGCCAATAGGAGGTTTGAAAGAAAAATCTATTGGAGCTCATAGAAGTGGAATAACAACTATTTTTATACCTAAAGATAATGAGAAAGATATCGAAGAAATTCCAGAATCAATTAGAAAAGATATGAAAATAATTTGTGTTGACAATGTTGAAAAAATTATTGATCAAGTTTTAGTTAAAGGGAAATCTAATTAGTATGATTTTGAAAAATGCAAAATTTGTTTTATCAGCACCAAATAAAAATTCTTGGATAGATGATGATATTTCTGAGATTGTTTTGTTGGGTCGAAGTAATGTAGGAAAATCTACACTAATAAATGCAATAACAGGAAACAATAAGATAGCTAAGGTTTCATCTACTCCAGGAAGAACAAGATTATTAAATTTTTTTGACATTAATAATAGTGAATTTAGGTTAGTGGATGCCCCTGGTTATGGATATGCAGGAGTTTCTAAAAAAAATGATAAAAATTTTGCTGTAATGATGTCTGAATATTTATCCCTTCGTAGTAATTTAAAGGGTGCATTGTTTTTATTAGATTCACGAAGAACTCCAAATTCAGATGATGTAGTTATTTATAACAATTTAGTTAATAACAATATTCCTATTATAATGATAGCAACTAAATATGATAAATTAAACCAATCTGAAAGAGCAACATTAAAGAGAAAAATATCTTTGGCATTTGGAATAAGTGAAGAAATTGAATTAATTAAATCATCTAATTTAGAAACTATATGGATAGAAAAAGTTATTAGTAAAATTTATGAATTAATTTAGTTATAAAACCATCGATGCATGTAATCGGTGGTTTTATTTATAAATATTGACATTTAATTCACAACTATATATAATTCATATATGCATAGAACAAAAGTAGTATAGTATTAAAAATTAATAGAGAGTTTCTTGTGGTGGAATGAAACAATTGTAGATGCTAGAAGTCGTTTGGGAGCATGTTTAATGAAATTAAGTAGTTATTCCGTACATCTGCGTTAAAGATTTCAAGAGTATATCAAGATAGATATAAATTAAGGTGGTACCGCGTTATTTACGTCCTTATAGGGACGTTTTTTTATTTTTAAGGAGGAATTGTTTATGAGTAAAGAATTAGCAATGCGTTATAATCATAAGGAAGTTGAAGCGGGAAAATATGAAAAATGGCTTTCTAATAATTGCTTTAAATGTGGCGATAAATCAAAGCCAGCATTTTGTATTGTGATTCCTCCTCCAAACGTTACAGGCAAATTGCATCTAGGTCATGCCTGGGACTCCACTCTACAAGATATGATAATAAGATATAAAAAAATGAATGGCTATGATACTTTATGGCTTCCAGGAATGGATCACGCTGGTATTGCTACACAAGCAAAGGTGGAGCAAAAACTTCGTGAAAAAGGTATTTCAAGATATGATTTAGGAAGAGAAAAATTTCTTGATCAAACATGGGAATGGAAAAAAGAATATGCCGATTTTATTCGTAGTCAATGGGCAAAATTGGGTCTTGCTTTGGATTATAGTAAAGAAAGATTTACACTTGATGAAGGCCTGAACAATGCTGTAGTAGAAGTTTTTGTTAGTTTATATAATAAGGGATTAATATATAAAGGAAATAGAATAATAAATTGGGATCCTGTTCAAAAAACTGCTCTTTCTAACATTGAAGTAATCTATGAAGAGACTGAGAGTTATTTATATTACTTTAAATATGTTTTTGCTGATAATATAAATGAATATTTAATAATTGCTACTACAAGACCAGAGACAATGTTTGGTGATGTTTGTGTGGTTGTTAATCCTAATGATAATCGATATAAAAAATATATTGGAAAAAAAGTAATAAATCCTGCAAATGGTGAGAAACTTATAATAATAGGGGATGAATATGTAGATATTAATTTTGGAACCGGGGCAATGAAATGCACACCAGCTCACGATGCTAATGATTTTGTTCTTGGAGAAAAATATGATTTACCAAAAATAATTTGCATGAATATGGATGCTACCATGAATGAAATTTGCGGAAAATTTTCTGGTCTAGATAGATTTGAGTGTCGCAGTAGACTAGTAGAAGATTTAAAAAATCAAGGATTAGTTGAAAAAATTGAAAAGCATATTAATCAAGTCGGTTATTCAGAAAGGTCACACGCTATTGTTGAACCATACCTTTCTAACCAATGGTTTGTTAAAATGAAACCTTTAGCTGAAAACGCTCTTAAAAATCAAGAATTAAATAGTAAGGTTAATTTTATTCCTGAAAGATTTGAAAAAATATTTTGTAATTGGATGGAAAATATAGAAGATTGGTGTATTTCTAGACAATTATGGTGGGGGCATAGAATACCAGCATGGTATAGTAAAATCGATGGATCAGTGTATGTAGGTAAGCAACCTCCTAAGAACAAGGAAGATTATTATCAAGATGAAGATGTTTTAGATACATGGTTTTCTTCCGCTCTTTGGCCTTTTTCAACATTAGGATGGCCAGAAAATACTGATGATTATAATCGTTATTTTCCTACTGATGCACTAGTAACTGGATATGATATTATCTTTTTCTGGGTTTCAAGAATGATTTTTCAGTCACTTGAATTTACTGGTAAAATACCATTTAAAAATGTTTTAATACATGGATTAATTAGGGACTCTCAAGGTAAAAAAATGTCAAAATCTCTTGGAAATGGTATTGATCCTATGGATGTAATTGATAAATATGGTGCTGATTCTTTAAGACATTTTTTGACTACGAACTCAGCGCCTGGATTGGATTTGCGTTATTATGAAGATAAGGTTGAAGCATCATGGAATTTTATTAACAAAATTTGGAATGCTTCAAGATTTGTAATGATGAATCTTGAGGAAAATTTTAAATTTACAGGTTTAAATTTTCTTGATTTATCATTGAATGATAAGTGGATTATTGAAAAACTTAATACTGCTTTAAAGTCCATTAATGAAAATATGGAAAAATATGAATTTGTTGTAGCAGGGACATACTTATATAATTTTATTTGGGATGATTTTTGTTCGTGGTACATTGAAATGTCAAAAATCAATTTAAATAGTGATAATTTACAAGTTGTACAAAATACTAAAAATGTTTTATATTATGTTTTGCTTGCAATATTAAAAATGATTCATCCATTTATGCCATTTGTTAGTGATGAAATATATCAAAAATTAATTAATGATGATTCATCTAGTTTAATAAATAGTAATTGGCCACAATGTATTAGTTTTGAAGATAAAGATAATAAAACAATGCAATATATCATTGAAATCATTAAATTAATTAGAAATTATAAAAATGAAAATGGACTTGCTCCAAACAAAAAAATCAATTTAAAAATTGGAATTCAAAATGAAAAATTATATGAAGAATTAATTGAAAACAAACAATATATAATGCGTTTTGGATTCACAGATAATATTGATATTAGTAAGAAAGTAAGTAAAGATATTAATGGATATTTTGCTAATGTATTGGAGGCTGAAATAATCATTTTGCATGATGCAAAAATCAATATTGAAGAAGAAATTGCTAGATTATTAAATGATGTTGATAAGTTAAACAGTGAGATTAAAAGATGTGAAGGGATGTTATCAAATCCAAATTTTATTTCTAAGGCTCCTAAACAAAAAATAGATATAGAAAAAGAAAAACTAGAAAATTATCAAAAGCAAAAAGAAAGCGTGTTAAGTAAAATCAAAAGTTTAAGACAATAATTTGTTAATTGAAAATCCTAATGGTGTTCATTAGGATTTTTTAATTTCTTTTATAATGAAATAAAAAGGAGGAATTAATAAGATGGATACTAATATACGTTCAGTAAGTATTGAAGAGACAAAGATTATTAAAGGAGGAGAAGCAATTACCCTAACTATAGTATTAACATATTTAGCTATTTCTGTATTAACTGTTATTGTATGGAAATTATATACCTCTGGTAAAGGAAAAATAAGTTTCCCTGGAGGATTTAATTTTGAATGGTCACCTGGGGTATATTTTAATAGTTTTATTTCTATGATATTTTAATGATAAAATCATTCGAATTACCAAGAGAAAAAATAATAAAAAAAGGTATTGAATATTTAAGTGATTTAGAATTGATTGCAGTTATTATTAGAACTGGTAGTAAAGATAAGAACGTCGTTGAACTTTCAGGAGAAATTTTAAAAAAATGTAATGGGTTAAGTGGCTTAGCAAATTCTAGAATTGGAGAATTACTCAAAATTAACGGGTTAAAAAATGCTAAGGCATGTAGTATTATTGCTGCAATTGAAATATCAAGACGCATTTTATCTAGAATTAAAGAAAATGAAATAGTAAAAATTACTTCTTCAAAGGATGTATTTAACTTTATTAAAGATCAAATTCAAAATTTACTACAAGAGCAATTTTTCGCCATATATTTAAATGCAAAAAATATTATAATTGCATGTAATAAACTTTTTATTGGTAGTCTAGATCTTCATATTGTTCATCCTAGGGATATTTTTAGAGAAGCTGTAAAAAATAATGCCAAAAGTTTAATAATAATTCATAATCATCCATCCGGTGATGTTTTTCCAAGTAATTCTGATTTGAATACTACAAAAGAATTAATAAAAGCAAGTGAGATTATGGGAATAAAGTTAATAGATCATATAATAGTTAGTGAAGAAAAGTATTTTTCATTAAAAGATAATGGATTATTATAACAGTAAAATAATTTATTTTATCTAGGATAATTGACATAAATAATACTATGTGATAAAATCACTTTGTTGCACCTTAAATGGAGGGTTGCAACCGCTCAAAATAGGTAACTAAGCAAATTTGTTGCACCTTAATGGCGAGTCTAAATCCAGAAATAGGAGGTGTAAATATATGTATGCAATTATTGAAACAGGCGGTAAGCAAATAAAAGTACAAGTAGGAGATACTGTGTTTGTTGAAAAGCTTCAAGCCACCGAAGGAGATACTATTACATTTGATAAAGTTCTAATGCTAGGTGGAGATAAAATAAAAGTTGGTACACCATATTTAAATGGTGTTACTGTTACTGCAAAAGTTGCAAAACAAGGTAAGGCTAAAAAAGTTATTGTGTTTAAATACCGTGCAAAAGCTAACTACCGTAAAAAGTATGGTCATCGTCAACCATATACTAAAGTTGCTATAGAATCTATTAATTCATAATGATTAACATAATAGTTAAATATAAGAAAAATTTTGTTAAAGAAATTATAGTTAGTGGTCATAGTGACTATGCAGAATACGGCAAAGATATCGTTTGTGCAGGAGTTAGTGCAATAAGTGTTGGAAGTCTTAACGCAATTTATGAATTTACTGGCACAAAGCCAGAACATATTATTAATGATGGCTACTTACTAATTAAATTTAGTGAGGATTCAATAAATCAAATTATTGCTAAAGTAACTTTGATTCAATTAGAATCAATTGAGGAAAGTTATTCAAAGCATATAAAAATAACTGAAGAAAGATAGAGGAGGTGTTTATTGATGATGTTAAAATTAAATCTGCAATTATTTGCTTCGAAAAAAGGTGTTGGATCAACAAAAAATGGTAGAGATTCGCACTCAAAACGTTTGGGGTCAAAATTAAGTGATGGTCAAGTTTGTAGCGCAGGCTCAATTATTTATCGTCAAAGAGGAACAAAAGTTCATCCTGGAATGAATGTAGGTAGAGGCGGAGATGACACCTTATTTGCACTAGTAGATGGAGTTGTTAAATTTGAGAGATTAGGTAAAGTAAGAACTCAGGTTTCTGTTTATCCTAAAGCTTAATTTGTTTCTTATAACCCCACTTTTTGTGGGGTTTTTATTATAAAAAAATGGAGGTGAGATTTTTTATGTTTATAGATAAAGTAAAAGTCAGAATAAAAGCAGGCAAAGGCGGAGATGGTATGATTGCTTTTAGAAGAGAAAAATATGTTGATAAAGGTGGTCCGAGTGGTGGAGATGGTGGACGTGGTGGAAGTGTATATTTTACTGCTAAATCAGGATTAACTACTTTGCTTGATTTCAAATATAAGAGGAAAATCATTGCTGAAGATGGTGGCAAGGGAATGGGAAAAAATTGTAATGGAAAATATGCAAATGACATTATTATTAATGTACCTATTGGAACTATTGTATTAGATGATGTTTCTGGAAGAATTATTGCTGATTTTAAAAACAATGGTCAAACAGAATTAATTGCAAAAGGTGGTAGGGGTGGCAGAGGAAATGCAAAATTTGCAACTTCTGTTAATCAGGTTCCAAGAATTGCAGAAAATGGCGAACCAGGCGAAGAAATTGATGTAACTTTAGAATTAAAAATATTGGCAGATGCGGGTTTAGTAGGATTTCCATCAGTCGGGAAGTCGACAATACTTGCTTCTGTAACGGCTGCTAAACCAGAGATTGCAGATTATCATTTCACTACTTTATCTCCCAATATAGGTGTAGTTAAAGTAAAAGATGGAAGAAGTTTTGTTTTAGCTGATCTTCCTGGATTAATAGAGGGAGCTCATAATGGAAAAGGACTAGGATTAAGTTTTTTGAGACATATAGAAAGATGTAGAATTTTACTGCATGTTTTGGATATTTCTGGTAGCGAAGGAAGAGATCCATTAAAAGATTTTGAAATAATTAATAATGAACTTGAAAATTATAAAATGAGATTAATGGAAAGACCTATGGTTGTTATCGCAAATAAAATGGATCAAGATGGATCACAAGAAAACTTGGAACGTTTTTTAAAAAAATATAAAGATAAGTATAAAGTATTTCCGATTAGCGCCTTGAAAAAGAGTGGATTTGATGATTTGCTTTATTACATCGCAGACACATTAATTGAAACTCCTGAATTTTCATTAATAGATGTTAAAGAGAAATCTAGAGGATATATATATGAATATAAAGGTGATACTCCTGGATTTGTAATTGAGAGAACTGGTCAGAATCAATTTGAAATAAAAGGAGAAAGAATTGAAAAACTTTATAAAATGACTAATATATCCGATGATCAAGGATTCATGTATTTAACTTCTACGATGAGAAAAATGGGAATAGAAAAAGCACTGAAAGACAAAGGAGCAAAGGATGGAGACACTGTAAACCTACTAGATTTCTCCTTTACATACTATGAATAGTCGTTAATTAGTTAATAAATGGTTGGTTATTAGAAAGGTTGTGATGTTGTGGAGATATATAAGATATTTAAAAGATATATTAAAGGAAATCTTTTAAAATTATTATTGGTTATATTGTCGTTAGTATTTCTTAATTATTTAAGAAGTTTGATTCCACTATTTGTAGGTAAGGTTTTTGCAATATTAAACGAAAATAGTGAATCGACATTGCCTAATGTGATAAATAATATTTTTGTTGGGAAAAATTTAGTTACTCAATTGTTATTAGTTGCAGTGTGTATTGTAGGAACTGCATTAATAAGAGATATTACAAATTTATCTGCTGATATTGGAATTGCTGAGGTTAGTGAAGGCGTTGGTTATAATTTACAGACAGATTTTTATAACCACGTTCAAGAATTACCATATTCATATTTAAATCACGCTCAAACTGGAGACTTAATACAAAGAAGTATTTCTGATATTACAAGAGTTAAGCGTTTTATAGGACAAATTTTGCCAGCATGTTTCAATGCTTTATTGCAAATAGTAATTTATTCTTATCAAATGCTTCTTATAAACTCTCGTTTAGGAATATATTTATTGATTCCTATTCCTCTTATATTCTTAGGCGCTGTTATTTATTTTAGAAAGAATGCTTATATATTTACGAATATAGAGGAATCTGAAGGAGCATTAACAACAGATGTTCAAGAAAATTTAACTGGGATACGTGTTGTTAAGGCTTTTGCAAATGAAAAATATGAGATTAATAAATTTAATAAAGCAATGGATAAATTTATTTCTTCTTGGCATGCATTAATGAACAAAATGTCTTCTTATTACTCAATAATGGATGGCATATCTTACTTATTAATGTTAACTGCCTTTGTTTTAAGCGTTTATTTTGTTAAAAGTGGAGCTTTAAAATTTGATGAAGCTACATCAATGTTTTTATATGTAGAATCAATAATATGGCCAACTAGAATACTTGGTAGACAAATTGGTGAGATGAATCGTTCAAAAATTGCTGGTAGTAGAATTCTTGAAATAGTAGATGAACCTACAGAATTTGCAAATGATGGTAAATTAAAGCCAAAAATCAAAGGAAACATAAAATTTGAAGATGTATTTTTTACTTTTAAAGATGGATCAACACCTACAATTAGAAATATAAATCTTGATATAAATCATGGAGAAACAATAGCTTTAATTGGTAAAACTGGAAGTGGTAAATCCACTCTTGTTAGTATGCTCAATAGGATGTTAGATTGTACCTCAGGGAAAATATTACTTGATGGCATAGATATTAAAGAAATTAACAAAAAATATTTGAGAAAAAATGTCGGTATTGTTTTACAAGAACCATTTCTTTTTTCAAAAACAATTGCTGAAAATATTGGAATTGTTTTGAATAAAATTGATGCAAATGATTTGGAAACTTCTTCCAGAATAAAATCTGTTGCAAGAGTTGCAGCTGTTTCAAACGATATTGAAAGATTTGAAGAAGGATATAATACAATAGTCGGTGAAAGAGGAGTGACTTTATCTGGAGGTCAAAAGCAAAGAATTGCTATTGCAAGAACTCTAGTAGAATATAAACCAATTTTAATTTTTGATGATTCTTTAAGTGCTGTCGATAGTGAAACTGACATAAAAATTAGAAGTGCTTTAAAAACAAAAGAAGAAGATAGAACAACAATTATTATTACTCATAGAATATCAACTGCTATGGAAGCAGATAGAATTATTGTTATGGAAGATGGAGAAATAACAGAAGTAGGAACTCATGATGATTTGATTAAAAAACCAGGATTATATCAGGAAATATGGAACATTCAAAATCATTTTGTTTCCAGTGATAGCAATGAAAGTGAGGGGAAATAATTATGTATGAAGAATTTGATGATTATGATCTTTCCTCTAAATTAAATTTAAAATTATGGAAAAAAATCATAAAAAGTTTGACCCCGTATAAAAAAATTGTTATTTGGGGATTAATTGCTGTAGCAGTCTTGACATTTATTGAGACATATTTTGTGAAACTTATTTCAGAATATGGGTTTGGAAAGTTTATTAATGGTGAATCAATGGATGGTTTTTCTTCATTTATCGTGTTAATGGTTGCTATGATAATTTTTGAAGTAATATTTGTGAAAATATACGTATTTTCAGCAGCAAAAATTGAAATGTATTTATATAGACAACTTACTGGTAATTGCTTTGCTCATCTTCAAGAGTTGTCATACTCATTTTTTGATAAATATTCCGTTGGATGGTTAATCTCAAGAACAACAAATGATACAAGTCGTGTTAGTGAAATTATTTCTTGGGGTCTTGTGGATGCCATATCTTGTGTCTTTAAATTAGTATTCATACTAGTCATAATGATTGTTACAAATGCAAGACTTTCGTTGATTATGATAATTGTAGTGCCAACAATTCTAACTATAGGAATATTTTTTAGAAGAATCGTTATGAAATATTCCTGGAAAGTTAGAAAAGCTCATTCACAAGTTAGCAGTGCCTTAAATGAAGGAATAAGTGGTGCTAAGACTTCAAAATCTTTGGTTCTTGAAGAAAAAAATTTGTCAGCTTTTTCAAAAATAGTTGATAGATATAAACGCTTTTCAATTAAAGCAGCATTTATCAATTCTAGTTATTATCAAATACTTGCTGTACTTGCTGCTGCTGGAATAGCTGCAATGGCCTATTTTGGCGGAATTGAAGTGGTTAGTGGTAGACTTGATTATGCAATATTATTTATGTTTGTCTCTTATACCATGATGTTTTTTGATCCAGTACTTACTGTTTCAAGAGTTTCAAATGAAATGAAAATGGCACAAGTTGCTGCAGAAAGAGTATATAACATAATTGCTATTGAACCTGAATTAATTGATTCTGAAGAAGTAATTCAAAAGTATGGTGATTACACAAATCCCAAAAAAGAAAATTGGGAAAAAATAAAAGGTGAAATTGAATTTAAGAATGTTTCATTTAAATATTCAACAGGACCAACTATTTTAAAAAATTTCAACTTGAATGTTAAACCAGGAATGTCTGTTGCATTAGTTGGAGAAACAGGTGCTGGTAAATCTACAATTGTTAATTTATTAAGTAGATTTTATGAGCCAACAGATGGTCAAATTCTTATTGATGGTGTTGACTACAAAAAGCGATCAATTGGTTGGCTACATGCTAATTTAGGTTATGTAATGCAAACTCCGCATCTATTTAGTGGAACAATTAAGGAAAATATTCGTTTTGGTAACCTTGAGGCAACTGATGAACAAGTTGTAGCAGCGGCAAAAGCTGCAAACGCCCATGAGTTTATTGGATTACTTGAAAAAGGTTATGATACAGAAGTTGGAGAAAGTGGTAATAGATTGTCACAAGGTCAAAAGCAATTAATATCTTTTGCTAGAGCAATAATTGCTGATCCAAGTATTTTAATTTTAGATGAGGCAACATCTAGTATTGATACTCAAACAGAATATGTAATTCAAAAAGCAATTGGAAATCTTTTAAAAGGAAGGACAAGTTTTATAATTGCACATAGACTTTCGACAATAACAAATTCTGATTTAATTTTGGTTATCCAAAATGGTCAAATAACCGAGATGGGAAAACATGAAGAATTGATGCAATTGAATGGATATTATTATCGTTTGTATACAAATCAATTTGTTGAAGATAGATTAAAAGAAATAAATATTATTTAAAATAAATGTAGATTTTTCTATCATTTAGCGTAAAATTATATGATGAAAGAGGTGAAAGTATGTATCTAGAAGATTATACAAATTATCTTGTCAAATGGATAAAAAATACAGTAAAAAAAGCAAATGCTTCGGGATGTATTATTGGAATTTCTGGAGGAATAGATTCTGCTGTTTGTGCCTTCTTAGTAAAAAAAGCAATGCGCAAAAAATGCTTAGCAGTTGTTATGCCCTGTCACTCTAATCCAGATGATGAAAATGATGCAATGAAAGTAATTAATGAATGTAAAATTCCTTATGTTAAAGTGGATTTAACAAATACTTATGATACTTTAGTTTCTTCTATTTCAGAATTAAAAGTTATTAATAAAGAGAGTGAAAATTATAAAATAGCAGTTGCTAATACCAAAGCTCGTCTAAGAATGACAACTTTATATTCTCTTGCTAAATCATTAAATTATATAGTAGTTGGAACCGATAATGCCTGTGAATGGTATACTGGATATTTCACAAAATTTGGTGATGGTGGAGTTGATATTGTTCCTATAATTGGTTTAACAAAAACAGAGGTTAGAGAAGTTGGAAAAATTTTAGGTGTTCCAGAATGTATTATAAAACGCAAACCAACGGCTGGCTTGATTGTTGATGTTTATGATGAAGATGAACTTAAAGTTACATATGATGAAATTGATGACTACTTGCTTGGTAAAAAAATTCCTCAATCAAGTATTGATAGAATAGAACACCTCCATACTATAAGTGAACATAAACGTAATATGGCTAAATCTCCTAGATTGCCAAAAAGAAAATAATAAAAAATGCTTTGTCAATTATGACAAGGCATTTTTATTTTTCCTGTGATATAATTAAAAAGAGGTGATTTGATGTTTAGTTATATTTTGGGAAATGTAATAGAAATTGGTATTGATAGAATTGTATTAGAATGCAATGGAATAGGTTATGATATCGTGGTAGCACATCCAGATGGGTTTCCTAAAAACCAGCAAATAAAAGTTAATGTTTATATGCATGTAAAAGAGGATGATATTTCACTATATGGATTTGAAAATAAAGAAGAGAAATCAATCTTTTTACGTTTGATTAGTGTCAATGGAATTGGTCCCAGAACTGCAATAAATATGATGAGTCAAACAACAACAAAATCACTTATACAAGCTATTGAAACTTCCAACACAACTTATCTAAAAAAATTACCGGGAATTGGTCCAAAGGCTGCTCAACAAATTATTCTAGATTTAAAAGGAAAATTAGTATTTGAAAATTATGATAATAATATAAATACTCTTGATAATAATTCATTTGAAGATGCAAAAGATGGCTTGAAATCCTTGGGATTCAAAGTATCTGAAATTGACAATGCTTTCGCAAAAATAACTAATAAAAATTTATCTAGTGAAGAAGTTTTGAAATTAGCACTAAAATTACTTAAACGATAGGAGAATTATTAATGGAAAGATTAATTGATAATAACTTAGTAAATGATGAGGAAAATTTTGAAATTTCTCTTAGACCAAGATTACTAAATGAATATATTGGTCAAGCAAAAACTAAGAAAAATTTAAAAATATTTATAAAGGCTGCGAAAAAACGTGATGAGTCTTTAGATCATGTCTTACTTTATGGACCTCCAGGATTGGGTAAGACCACTTTAGCACACATTATTGCAAATGAAATGAATGGTAATATAAAAGTTATTAGTGGGCCTAGTTTGGAAAGAACAGGAGATCTAGCGGCTATTCTTTCTACATTAAGTGCTGGAGATGTTTTATTTATTGATGAAATTCATAGAGTACCTAGAATCGTTGAAGAAGTCTTATATTCTGCAATGGAAGATTTCAAAATAAATGTTGTTATTGGCAGAGATTCAAGTGCTCGAACAATTTCTTTGGATTTGCCACCTTTTACTTTGATAGGTGCTACAACTCGTGCAGGATCTTTATCTTCTCCATTAAGAGATAGATTCGGAATTGTTTTAAAGCTTGATTTTTATTCTGATGATGAAATCCAAGCTATTGTTGAAAGAACTGGCAGAGTTTATAATGTTCCAATAAATGAAGAAGCAGCAAAAGAAATTACTAAACGTTCTCGAGGAACCCCAAGAGTAGCAAATAGACTCTTCAAAAGAATTAGGGATTTTGCAACTATCGATAATAATGGATTTATTGATTGTGATACAGCAAAATATGCATTGGATTCATTGCAAGTAGATTCAATGGGTCTTGATAATGTTGATATAAAATACCTTAAAGGTATTATTGAACGTTTTAAAGGTGGTCCTGTTGGTGTAGATTCAATTGCAGCTGCTATTGGTGAAGAAGTAATGACCATAGAAGATGTTTGTGAACCATATTTATTACAAATCGGTATGATTAATAGAACCCCAAGAGGAAGAGTTGTTCTTGAAAAAGCCTATAAACATTTAAAAATGTCATTTCAAAATTCATTACTATGAATTTTATTAATAATTATTTTTAAAATGAACGCCTTTCAAGTTGAAATTTACTCGTTAAAATGCTAAAGTATTAGAGCAACATATAATGTTGATTTATTTTTTTATAGTAGTTTTATATTATTTTTATATATAATTATTAAAAAAACAAAAAATTATTTACAAAAAGGAGAGGTATAATGCGTAGATTATTTGCTTTTATTGTGTTAACAGTTACCTTACTCACAATTTCCATTATGAATATACCTTCAATATCTGATAATATGAATCAAGGTATTGAATTTAAGGGTGGTTTTGAAATACTCTATCAAGTTTTAGATCAAGATGGAATAGAGTATAGTGATCGCGAAAAAGAAAGTGCTGTTAGTGCGGCTGCTGAAGTTATTTCAAATCGTATTGATATAGCTGGTGTAAAGAACCCTCAAATTTCTACAGAAGGCGATGACATGATTCGTGTAACAGTCGCTTCTAAAAATGAAAGTGAGACAAAATCAATTCGTGATTTATTAACATCTAATGCAGAAATAAGTTTTAGAGATGTTAATGATAATTTACTTGCTACAGCTGATCAATTATTAAAAGATAATGGTGCTGTTCTTGATTATAGTGATGGTAATCCTGTTGTTAGTTTGAAAATAAAAGACACTACTTTATGGGAAGATATTACAAGATATATTTCTACTCAAGAAGATAGTGATAATCGACACATTGTTATATGGTTAGGATATGACGATCAATATGATGAAGTTAATGAATATGGTTACTCTGGTGATAGTTATGCAGATATTTCAGAAAATCCAGATGCAGCCAACAAAATAGTCTCAGATGCAACAGTTAGTCAAGTTTTTTATGGAGATGTTATTATAACAGGTTCATTTACTGATGAATTAGCTGGAAAAATGGCTAATATGATAAGGGCAGGAACCATTAATTTCACATTAAAAGAAATTTCTGTTTCATCAATTGGTGCAACCTATGGTAATGAAGCATTTAATAAATCATTAATTGCTGGATTAATTGGAGTTCTTGCTGTATCAGTATTTATGATTATATTTTATGGTATTGCTGGAGTTGCCTCTTCTGTTGCTTTAATTGTTTATGTTATTTCAACCTTATTTGGTTTTAATCTTTTAAAAGGAGAATATGGCCCTGATACTATTGCAGCTACAGTAATGGCGATAGGTATGGCTGTTGATGCTAATATCATTTCTTTTGAAAGAATAAAAGATGAATTATATAAAGGACGATCGCTCCGTAAAGCTTTTTTAGAAGGTAATAAAAAATCGCTATCTACTATTTTAGATGCTAATATTACAACATTGATTGCCGCTTTATCTTTATATGTATTTGGAACCAGAACAGTTAAAGGCTTTGCAACAATGTTAATTATTTCTATTTTTGCGACAATGATTATAATGGTATTTTTAGCAAAATTTCTATTATCATTATTATGTCAATCAAAAGTTTTCCAAAATCGTCAAAATTGGTTTGGTGTCAAAAAGAATAATTTACCTGATGTTCAAAAAGGTGAAGGACAAAAATACTTTGGTAAATTTGGTAATGCTAATTTTATGAAACCTGCAAAGAAAGTTGCATTTAGTTCGAGTAGTTTTATAACATTAGGATTGGTTATGATAATCATTTATCATTTTGCTTTAGGGAGTGGTTTAAATCTAGGTTTGCAATTTAGTCAAGGAACAAAATTATATTTTAAGACAGCTGATCCTAGTTTTTCAACAACAGAACAGGTTGAATCCTTCTTTTTGAATAATGAAGATATTGCTATAAAACCTGATTTAGTAGTTATAGGTGATGATAGTGCAGAGGTTTCCTCAGCAATAATTGAATCTAACAAAGATTTGCTTGAGAGCATAAACGCGGATGTATCAGAAAATATTCTTAAACTATATACTGTATCTGTAAGTTTTAAGCAGGAACTTCCAAGTGATGTTATGGAATATTTAAATGAATACTTTAGTGAAAATAAGATAGAATACTTTGATTTATATAACAATTCTTATACATTGAATTTTGTTTCACCTCTTGTTGCCACAAAAACAGTACAAAATGCTTTATGGTCACTATTGATTGCTTCAGGATTCATAATTATATATGTAGCTTGGAGATTTAAATTTACATATGCTGCAGCAGCTATTGTTGCTTTAATTCACGATGCTTTGTTTATGGTTGCAGCGTTTTCACTATTTAGAATAGAAATAAATATTGAATTTGTTTCTGCAGTACTTGCAATTATTGGTTATTCAATAAATGATACTATAGTTACATTTGATAGATTAAGAGAAAATATTTCAGAATCTAATATTCCTCAACTTTCAAATAACGACAGAGTTGATCTTGTAAACAAATCTTTGCAACAAACAGTTGGACGTTCTATTTTAACAACAATTTCTACATTACTAACAGTTATTTCTTTATTGATTTTTGGAAGTAGCGCTAGTTTTAATTTCAATTTAGCAATGTTATTCGGATTAATTTCTGGAACTTATTCTTCAATGTTTATAGCACCTGTTATTTGGCTATGGCTTGAAAAAATAAAAGATAAATTGATGATTTCTAGAAAAGAAAAAAGAAAACATAAAACTGTTGTTAAAAACAATGAGCCTGAAGAGTATACTTTCTATGGTATAAATGATTAATAAGAAATAGAAGAGTGAGAAATCACTCTTTTATAAACAAAAATAATGCAAATATTCGCATTATTTGCTAAAATGTTCTAGTATTAGCATATGCATGGGGGAAAAGAAAAATGAATCTTAAAAATTATATTGCTACCGTTAAAGATTTTCCAGTTGATGGAATCTTATTTAGAGACATTACACCACTTATGAATGATGGTGAAGCATTTAAATATGCTTGTGAAAAAATAATCGAATTTGCAAAGAGCAAAGATGTAGATATTGTTGTTGGTCCAGAATCTAGAGGTTTTATTTTTGGATGTCCAATTTCTTATGCTCTTGAAGTTGGTTTTGTTCCAATTAGAAAGCCAAATAAATTGCCTAGAGAGACAATCGAGATAAAATATGCTCTTGAATATGGTTCTAATACCCTTTGCATGCATAAAGATGCAATAAAAAAAGGTCAAAGAATACTAATTGTTGATGACTTACTTGCAACTGGAGGAACAGTTGAGGCTACTATTAAACTTGTCGAAAGTCTTGGTGGTATAGTTGTTGGATGCGCATTTTTAATTGAATTAGAAGAATTAAAGGGGCGTTCAAAAATAGATGAAGGCGTTGATGTCTTAACATTAATGAAATATTAACATTATCTTGTTGAAAAGGAGGGATATTATGGAAAAAAAATATGAAAATATTTCTTTTAATGATGTCCTTATTTCTTGCAAGAAATATTTAACTAATGAAGAGACATTAGTTTTTATTGAAAAAGCTTATAAATTTGCTGCTGTTTGTCATGAAGGGCAATTTAGAAAAACTGGAGAGCCATATATAAATCATCTTCTTAATGTTGCCTACATATTGGCTGAGCTTCAAGTTGGCCCATATACAATAATTGCTGGTTTTTTGCATGATACTATTGAAGATTGTGGATTAACAAAAGAAAAAATTGCTCAAGAATTTAACGATGAAATTGCAACTCTTGTTGAATCTGTTACTAAAGTTACACAATTAAGTGCAATGACTCAAGAAGAATTTCAAGCTGAGAATCACCGCAAGATTTTTATTGCAATGGCTAAAGATATTCGCG
Organism: Bacilli bacterium; assembly: GCA_028693955.1. Taxonomy (GTDB): domain Bacteria; phylum Bacillota_I; class Bacilli_A; order RFN20; family UBA1709; genus JAQUUH01. The sequence continues at coordinate 84,665 of JAQUUH010000001.1, read as the reverse complement.
TGATTTTAATAAAACTTGCTGATAGGTTACACAACATGAGAACTCTTTATGGCCAACCAACTGAAAAACAAAAAAGAATTGCAAAAGAAACTTTAGATGTCTATAGTCCAATTGCTCATAGGTTAGGTATTAATACTATTAAAAGTGAACTTGAGGATTTGAGTTTAAAATACCTTGAACCTGAAAAATATCATAATATTAGTCTTTTGCTTAAAAGAAAAGAAAGCGAAAGAAATTTATTTTTAAAAATAATGTCTGGTAAAATTGATAGTTTATTAAAAGGACATGAGATTCCTTTTAGAATGTCAGGTAGAGTAAAAAACATTTACAGTATATATAAAAAAATGTATGTTAAAAATCGAATTTTTGAAGAAATTTATGATTTACAAGCTCTACGTATAATTACTGATACAGAAACACGTTGTTATGAAATTTTAGGATATATTCACGCAATGTATCGACCTATACCTGGTAGGTTTAAAGATTATATAGCAATGCCAAAACCAAATATGTACCAATCTTTGCATACTACAATTATTGCTGATGATGGTGGTATTTTTGAAATCCAAATTAGAACTGAAAAGATGGACCAAATAGCAGAAGGTGGAGTTGCTGCTCATTGGCGTTATAAAGAAAATATTGAATATGATGCTGCAAAGGTTCAAAAAGAAATTGAAGAAAAATTAGCCTGGTTTAGGGAATTAGTTACTTTTTCAAATAACGAATCTGATGATGCCCAAAATTATATGGAATCACTTCAAAAAGATATTTTTGAAGCTAATGTTTACATTCTTACCCCTAAAGGTAGGGTGATCGATTTACCAAATGGTTCAACCCCTCTTGATTTTGCCTACAAAATACATACACAAGTCGGGCATAGCACAGTAGGAGCAGTTGTAAATGGAGTTTTAGTTCCTTTAAATACGGTTTTAAAAACCGGAGATATTTGTGACATAAAAACTTCGAAAAACAACAGTGTTCCTAGTGAAGGTTGGCTCAAAATAGTAAAGACAAATAGTGCAAAAAATGCAATCAAGAAAGCTTTAATAAAGCACAATAGTATAGAAAAAAGAGAAGAAATAATAGAAACTTCTAAAAATAATATTGAAGAATTACTGAGAAATGAAAAATTTGATGTTAAAAATACTTTTAAAAGTTTTGAAGATAAGAAGTTTTTGTCTTCACATAATGTTGACACTATTGAACAGTTTTTGATAGCTGTTTATAACAAATCAATTAACATCAAAGGTGTTATCGAAAATTTAAAAGCTGAAGAAGTAAAATTAAAAAAAGAGAAAGAAAGAGAGAATGAATTTTTACAAAGATCTAGAAAAAAGGTATTAGATCATAATGCCAGTAAAATAGGTGTAATTGTTCCTGGAGTTGATAGCATTGCAATTAGTTTTTCTCAATGTTGTTCACCAATCCCTGGAGATTCAATAAAAGGTTATGTTTCTAAAGGGCAAGGAGTAAAAATACATCGAAGTGATTGTCCTAATATAAAAAATGAGACACAAAGATTAATAGATGTTGAATGGGATTATGATTTCATAAGTAACGATACTTCAAAACACTATGTGGATATTCAAATAAGTGCCAAGGATAGGCAAATGTTACTTGTAGATGTAATGAATTACCTAAGTTCCATTAAAGTCCCTGTTACCTCTGTAAAGGCCAGCAGCCATGATACTACAGGCACTGCACTTATTAATTTATGCATACAAGTTAAAGATGCTAATGAGTTAAATGATATTATGAATTCTATAAAATCTTCAATACCAGATATATATGAAATTATTAGATATACTAAAAATTAATATTGCCATAAATTCATATAAATATTATAATATTTTTGAAATCCAATGAAAAAAAGAAAAATACCTATTTTATCTAGAAAGAGTGTATTGATGGAAACACTTTAAAAGAAGTATTTGGGACATTTGGGAGGAGCAATAGTGAATTATTTAGCTATTGACGTTAGTTGCGTTAAAACCTTAAGTGCATAAATTTATAATAATTTATGAACTAAGGTGGTACCACGTTAATAATACGTCCTTAGGACGTATTTTTTATTTTATTAGGAGGAAAATTTATGTCAAAATACACTTTGCCAAGAGGCACACAAGATATTCTACCAGATAAAGCTATTAAAAAAGAGTATGTTTTATTTGTGTTAAGAAATGTAGCTGATTTTTTTGGATTTAACGAAATTCAAACACCAATGTTTGAAAACACGGAAGTTTTCACTCGTTCGGTAGGAGAATCAAGTGACATTGTTAACAAAGAAATGTATACTTTTTTAGATAGAGGAAAGAGATCTATTACTTTAAGACCTGAAGGAACAGCAGGAATAATTAGAGCTTTTGTTGAAAATAAATTATATGCAACTGCAGATCTTCCATATAAAGTTTATTATAACTACGATGTCTTTCGTTATGAAAGACCTCAAGCTGGAAGATATAGGCAACTGAATCAATTTGGTATTGAATCAATTGGAATAAATTCTCTATATCATGATGCTGAGGTTATTTTAGAAATGTATCATTCACTAAATGAATTAGGAATCACAGGTCTTTATTTTAAAATAAATAATATTGGTGATGAAGAATGTCGCACTAAATATAGAAAAGCTCTTAAAGATTATTTTTCTAAGTATTTGGATGACTTATGTGATGATTGTAAAACAAGGTATATAAAAAATCCTCTTAGAATTTTAGATTGCAAAATAGACTCTAATAAGGATTATTTTAAAGAAGCACCAAAAATAAGTGATTTTTTATCTGATGATTCTAAAAATTATTTTAAAAATCTAATTGATATATTAGATGAATATCAAGTAGATTACGAAATTGATGATTCGTTAGTTAGAGGCTTAGATTATTATTCTGAGACTGTTTTTGAAGTACATGTCAAAACAGATAAACAAAACTATGGTGCAATAGGTGGTGGAGGCCGTTATAACAATTTGGTTGCAGATCTTGGTGGTCCACAACTTTCATCTATTGGTTATTCTTTTGGAATAGAAAGAATTATATTAATTATGGAAGAACAAAACTTATTTAGCGAAATAAAAAATGAAATATTAGCTTATGTTATGCCACTTGATAAATCAGTTAATTCATATGCTTTCCAAATAGTGATGTATTTAAGATTTAATCAAATTGCCTCTGATATTGATTTTAGTGAAAAGTCGATTAAGTCTTTATTTAAAATTGCCGATAGAAAAAATTCAAAATATAATGTTTTAGTGGGAAACGATGAAATGCTTTCTAATACAGTAACGATAAAAAATAACAAAACAAAAACTCAAATTACCATCCCTGTAGCAGAAATTTTAGATTTTTTCACTAATGATTTAATTGAAGAAGAGCCTCATGATCATCACCACGAAAATAACGAATGTACTTGTCATAATCATAATAAAGATGAGCATACTTGTAGTTGTGGTGAAGATAATTGTGAATGTGATAATGATGAAAGCCATACTTGCAATTGTCATAATCATCATGATGAGTAGAAAAACTATCATTGGAGGATAAATATATGTATAGAACAAAAAATAATGGTGAATTAAGATTAAATAATGTTGGTGAGCATGTTCAATTAGTTGGCTGGGTATCAAAAAAAAGAAATTTTGGATCAATAGTTTTTATAGATTTACGTGATAGATATGGAATTACTCAAATAGTTCTTAATGAAAACTTTTCTGAAATAGCTTCAAAGATTAAAAATGAATATATTATTAGTGTTGAAGGAAATGTTATTGAAAGAAAAAGTAAGAATTCTATTCTTCCAACAGGAGATATTGAGATAAATGTTGAAAACGTAATTATTGTCAATAAATCAGAATTAACACCATTAATAATTGCTGATGAAACTGATGCTTTAGAAGATACTAGGATGAAATATCGCTATTTAGATTTACGTAGACCAGTTATGCAAAAGAATTTGATTACTAGACACAAAATAATCAAAGCATTTCGTTCATTCTTGGATAATGAAGATTTCATTGAAATAGAAACACCAATACTTGCAAAAACAACTCCTGAGGGTGCTAGAGATTATCTTGTTCCTTCAAGAGTAAATCCTGGGAAATTTTATGCTTTACCACAATCACCACAATTATTCAAACAACTTTTAATGATTGCTGGTTTTGAAAAATACTATCAAGTTGCTCGTTGTTTTAGAGATGAAGATTTAAGAGCAGATCGCCAACCAGATTTTACTCAAATTGATATTGAGACTTCATTCATGAGTGAATTAGAAATAATGACACTTCTTGAAAAAATGTTTAAAGATATGTTTTTAAATGTAACAAATTATAAACTTGATTTACCCCTAAGAAGAATAAGCTTTAAAGATGCATTAAATCGTTATGGAAGTGATAAGCCCGACACTAGATTTGGTTATGAATTGGTTGATATAAGCAATATTTTAGTTAATAATGAGACTTTTATTATTAAGGATTCATTAAGTAATAATGGAGTAGTTAAAGCCATAAAAGTTGAAGATAAATCTACTGATATTTCGAGAAAAACTATTGATGAGTTGACAGAAATTGCTAAGAAAAATCATGCTAAAGGATTAATGTGGATGAGATTTTTAAATAATAATTTTGAAGGTCAAATGTCAAAGATATTATCTGAAAAAGAAAAAAAAGAATTGTCTGAAGTTCTTAATTTAAAAAATGGTGATATGATTTTTGCTGTTGCTGGAAAGGAATGGGAATATGTTTGTACTTCTTTAGGTGCAATTAGAACTACGCTTGGTAAGAAATTTAAAAATGAATTATTAGTAGGATATGACATGCTATGGGTAGTCGATTTTCCACTATTTGATTACGATTATGAAAGTAACACTTACAGTTCAACTCATCATCCTTTTACTAGACCATATGATGAGGATATCCCTCTTCTTTACACAGACCCTCATAAAGTTAGAGCCCATCACTATGACCTTGTTTTAAATGGTTATGAACTTGGAAGTGGTTCTTTAAGAATATACGATCAAGAAATACAAAGAAAGGTATTTGACATAATAGGATTAACTAATAAGGAAATTGAAAATAAATTTGGCTTCTTTATAAATGCTTTTAAATATGGTACACCTCCTCATGGTGGAGTTGCATTTGGAATTGATAGAATTGCGATGATATTGTGTGGATGCGATAGTATTAGAGATGTAATTGCATTTCCTAAAAATGCTTCTGCAGTTTGTCCAATGACTGAAGCTCCAACTGAAGTTTCCCAACAACAACTAGATGAACTTTCTATAAGTATTAACTCTAAGAAATAATTATACATTTAAGTATTTTGTGATATAATAATATTGTCTAGAAGTATATTGCGTTTCCGACATATCTGACTAGGGAGAACGATGTCTTTTTGTGGTGTTGAAGGCTATCTATTTAGAATCCTAAAACAAAAAACAGTTCACCCACCTTAACTTACTGGGAATGACCGGACTTCTAGACTTTTTTTATGTCGTTATATTCTTATATCAATATATTTATGCTATAATATCATAAGAAATAAAGGGGAGAAAGTTATGGATAACAATCAGCAATTAGCTATTAATACTATTAGAATTTTAGGAATAGATGCAGTAAATAAAGCAAAATCTGGTCACCCAGGAATGGTGCTAGGAGCAGCACCTACTATGTTTACCTTATATAGCAACTTTATAAACGCCTATCCCAAAAAAACATCATGGATAAATAGAGATAGATTTATTTTAGCAAGTGGCCATGCATCAATGCTTTTATATACAACTTTACATTTGTGTGGATATAATCTTTCTATTGAAGATATTAAAAATTTTAGGCAATTGGATTCAAAAACTCCTGGTCATCCAGAATATGGTCATACTGATGGAGTTGATGTCACTAGTGGGCCTTTAGGTCAAGGTATTGCTCATGCTGTTGGGATGGCAATGGCTGAAAAATTTCTAAGTTCAAAATACAATAAAGAAAATTTTCCAATTTTTGACCATTATACATATGCTTTATGTGGTGATGGAGATTTATTTGAAGGAGTTACACAAGAAGCAATATCTCTTGCTGGTCATTTAAGACTTAACAAATTAATTTTAATTTATGATTGTAATTCCGTAACTCTTGATGCAAATTTAGATGTTGCCTTTTCAGAAAACGTTAAAAAAAGATTTGAGTCATGTGAATGGAATGTTTTAAATGTTGAAGATGCAAACAATATTGAAATCACCAATAAAATGATTAAAAAAGCAAAAAAATCATCTAAACCTACTTTAATTATTGTTAAATCAATTATTGGATATTTATCAAAAAATGAGAATACATCTAAAGTTCATGGTTCTCCTATTGGAGATGAGGATGCTAGAAATATTAAAAATAAAATAGCCTGGGAATATAATGACTTTGAAGTTCCTCAAGAAGTGTATGATCTTTACAATAAGACATTTTTTAAAAGAGGAAAGAGAACTTACAATAAATGGAACAAAATGTATAAAAAATATAAAGATATATATCAAGAATTAGCCAATGATTTAGAAAGAAACTTAAATAATTCTTATTCAGACATTGAATACCCTTTCTTTCCATTAGATTATAAAGAAGCCACGAGAAATACATCAAATAAATTAATTAATATTTTAGCAAAAAATATTTCTAATTTGTTGGGTGGAGCTGCAGATGTCGCAAAATCTGTAAATACCAACATAAACGATGGTGGTGAATTTTCTTACTCTAATTATTCAGGTAGAAATATTAATTATGGTATTAGAGAATTTGCTATGTCTTGTGCTCAAACAGGAATGTTACTTCATGGTGGGGTTAGATCATTTGTAGGGAGTTTCTTAGTTTTTTCTGATTATTTTAAGGCATCTATTAGAACAACTGCATTAATGAAATTACCAGCAATATATGTATTAACACATGATTCCATTGCCGTTGGAGAAGATGGTCCAACTCATCAACCTATTGAGCAATTATCGAGCCTTAGATTGATTCCAAATGTAAATGTTATAAGACCAGCAAATGCAAATGAAACTTCATTAGCTTGGAAATTTGCGATTGAAAGTAAAAAAAGTCCTACTTGTTTAATCTTAAGTCGTCAAGACTTGGTAGTAGATTGTGAGATGCCTGATTATTCAAGTTTTATAAAAGGAGCCTATGTGGCAAGTAAAGAAAAAGAAAAAGCACAATTAACAATAATTTCTAGTGGAAGTGAAGTTAATTTAGCAATTAATGTTCAAAAAGAATTATTAAAAGAAAATATTGATATTAGAGTAGTATCAATGCCATCTTGGAATTTATTTGATAATTTATCATTAAAAGAAAAATTACAAATTTTAAAAAATAAAAGAGAAAATATAGTGGCAATTGAAATGGCATCTTCAGCTATATTATACAAATATGCAATGAATGTTTATGATTTAAATAAATTTGGAAAAAGCGGAAAAGCTAACGATGTAATCGCAAATTATGGATTTTCTGTGTTAGATGTAGTTAATTATATAAAAAGTCTTTTATAATTATAATTATTTTACATTGTAATAATTATGTTAATAGTTTAAAATATTTATGGTAAATCATATTTGGGAGGTGTTTATTAATGGGTTGGCAAAATATTGCGTGGATGATTGGCGGTTTAATCATTGGAGGAATAGCTGGTTTTTTAATTGCTAGATGGTATTTAAAAAGAGAATTGGCAAAAAATCCTCCAGTTAATGAAAAAATGATAAGAGCAATGTTCTTATCTATGGGTAGAAAACCATCAGAATCACAAATTAAGCAAGTTATGAATTCAATGAATCAATATAAGTAAAAAAGGTCATCTTGACCTTTTTTTTATTTCATCCATTTAATTTTATTTTCAGTTTTTGAAATTATTCTTTTAATATTTTGATAATGTCTAATAAACAAGATTAAAGTTGCAAGACTCATAAATATTCCATAATAAATATTTTGAGGAATTCCATATAACATTGAAAAATTAAATATTGGTATAAAACTGATTATTGCACCTACTAATGATCCTATTAGCGATGAAAGAGATACCATTTTAGTTCTCTTTAATGTGATTAAAAAGAACAATACAGCTATTATCAATATTATGTAATTTGTACACAATGCAAAACCCACTAAAGTAGAAACAGCTTTTCCTCCTTTAAATTGAGCAAAAACCGGAAAACAATGCCCAATAATTGCAAATAAACCACTAAAAAGTAAATAATAAGTATAATTATAGTCATTTAAAAGTACATTGAATATAATATATACTATGCTAAAGCATAAAACAACTTTAAGAATATCTAAAGCGATAACAGTGGCTCCAGCCTTCATGCCAAGAACTCTACCAGCATTGGTACCGCCCAAATTTTTTGATCCAAATTCTCTAATATCTTTATTAAAAAAACTTTTCCCAACAATTAATGCAAATGGAATTGATCCAAAAAGATACCCTATAATAATTGAAATAAGCAAATAAACAATATTCAAGATTATACACTCCTTTCCCAAAATATACCCTAATATTATAATATATTATAGTGAAAAATAATAGAATATCTTGTATAATATTAATTGTTAAACTAAGTTTTTTATATAAATATGGTACTTAATAATTTTCATTTTGAAAGTTAATTTCATAATTTTGGGAGGTATACTTGTGGATCAAAAGAAAAATGTAAATATTAGAAGTTATTCTGAAGACAATATTGAGATTTTAGAAGGTCTTGAGGCTGTAAGAAAACGCCCTGGTATGTATATTGGTTCTACAGATAGTAGAGGTTTACATAGATTGGCCTGGGAAATAATTGATAATTCAATTGATGAAGCCATGGCAGGATTTGGCAAAAAAATAATTGTTACTATAGGAAAAGATAAGAGTATTACAATTGAAGATAATGGAAGAGGCGTTCCTACTGGTAAACATAAAAGTGGTATTCCTACACCTCAGGTTGTTTATACTATTTTGCATGCTGGAGGAAAATTTAATTCAAATTCCTATTCATCTAGCGTAGGGTTACATGGCGTTGGGGCATCAGTGGTAACTGCTCTTAGTACTTTCATGGAAGTTACAATATCTAGAGATGGTAAAAAATATCAGCAAACATATTTAGATGGAGGTAAAATTATATCTAAACTATCTATTATAGGTGATAGCAAAGTAAATGGAACTAAAGTTAAATTTATCCCTGATTATAACTTCTTTTCAAAATCTGAATTTAATAAATCAATAATAATGGAAAGATTACAAGAAAACGCATTTTTATTAAAAGGTGTGGAAATGGTTTTAGTTGATGAAAGAGATAACACAATTAATAATTATATCTATGACAATGGTTTAATTTCTTATGTTGAGTTTATTAATGAGGGAAACACTCCTTTGAATCAACCAATATATTTTTCGGGATTAAACCAGGATATTGAAATTGAAGTAGTAATGCAATATGTTAGTGATTCTTATGATGAAACAGTTTTATCATTTGTAAATAATGTTAAAACCGATGATGGTGGTTCTCATGAAACAGGATTAAGATCTGCTTTTACAAGATGTATGAATGACTTTGGTAAAAAATATAATTTAATTAAGGAAAAAGATAAAATAGATGGTAGTGATTACCGCGAGGGATTAACGGCTATTGTTTCTGTGAAAATTCCCGAAAAATTCTTGCAATTTGAAGGGCAAACAAAATCAAAATTGGGTACTCCTGAAGCAAAAGTTGCTGTAGAATCAGTATTATATGAGAAACTTTCTTATTATCTAGAAGAGAACAAGGATTTTGCTAATTTGATTATTGGTAAAGCACATCGTGCATCTTCTGTTCGCGAAGCAGCAAGAAAAGCAAGAGAAGAGGCTAGAAGCAATAAAAAAGGTAAAGTTGAAAAATTATTGTCGGGTAAATTAACACCCGCTCAGTCTAAAAAAAGAAATGAATGCGAATTATTTCTTGTTGAAGGAGATTCAGCTGGTGGGAGTGCAAAGCAAGGAAGAGATAGAGTGTTTCAAGCAATCTTACCACTAAGAGGAAAGGTAATAAATTCAGAAAAAAATGTAATTGATGAATTAATTAAAAACGAGGAAATATCAACAATAATTCACACTATAGGTGCTGGTGTCGGTAAAGAGTTTGATATTCAAGAAATCAATTATGGGAAAATAATTATCATGACTGATGCTGATACAGATGGGGCACATATTCAAGTTTTGCTTTTAACATTCTTTTATAGGTTTATGAAACCTTTAATCGAGCAAGGTCATATATACATTGCTATGCCGCCACTTTATAAGCTTTCAAAAGGTAGTGGGAAAAATGAAAAATTTGCTTATTGTTGGGATGATAATCAACTTGAAGAGCAAAAAAAACTTTTTGGTCCTGGATATATAATACAAAGATATAAAGGGCTTGGGGAAATGAATGCCCCTCAATTATGGGAAACAACAATGAATCCAAATACAAGGTCACTCATTAAAGTAAATATTGGAGATGGTGCCCTCGCTGAAAGACGTGTTAATGTCTTAATGGGAGCAGATCCTAAAGTTCGTCGTAAATGGATTGATGAAAATGTTAAATTTACTTTAGAAGATTCTTTTAAGAAAGATGGTGCAGAATAGTGTCAAAAGATATTTATGATTATTCTTTAGAAGAAATTATTGGAGATCGTTTTGGAAAATACTCTAAATACATTATACAAGATAGAGCATTACCAGATGTTAGAGATGGTCTAAAACCAGTTCAAAGAAGAATTTTATATTCTATGTTTGTTGATGGAAACACATTCAACAATCCTTTTAGAAAGTCTGCAAAAACCGTTGGATATGTCATTGCAAATTATCATCCTCATGGAGATTCAAGCGTATATGAAGCTATGGTAAGAATGTCTCAATGGTGGAAGCAAAGCACTCCATTAATTGAAATGCACGGAAACAATGGCTCTTTAGATAATGATCCACCTGCTGCAATGCGTTATACAGAGGCAAGATTATCAAAAATAAGTAGTGAATTATTGAAAGATATAGATAAAAATACCGTTAATTTTGCACTTAATTTTGATGATACTACTGAAGAACCAACAGTTTTACCAGCAAAATTCCCGAATATTTTAATAAATGGGGCTAAAGGCATTGCCTCTGGTTATGCTACTAATATTCCTCCACATAATTTTAATGAAGTTGTAGATGCTACTATATATAGAATAAAACATCCAAATTGTAATCTTGAAGATTTGATGAAAATTATTTCTGGACCTGATTTTCCTACTGGAGGAATTGTTTGCAATAAAGATGGTATAAAATCCGCTTTTGAAACAGGAAGTGGACAAGTTCAAATAGTTTCAAAAACAGAAATTTTGAAAGAAAAAAATTCAATTATATTAGTAATCACAGAAATTCCTTTTGAGGTAGTGAAATCTGATTTAGTTGCCTCAATAGATAAAATACGAATTGATAAAGAAGTTGATGGAATTATTGAAGTTAGAGATGAATCCGATAGAACAGGATTAAGAATAGTTGTTGAAATGAAAAAAGAAGCCGATTATGAAAACATTATCAATTATTTGATGAAAAAGACTAAATTATCGCTTAAGTATACATATAACATAGTAGCAATCTGCAATAAAAAGCCCCTTCAATTAGGCTTGATTGATATTTTAGATTACTATATTTCTCATCAAATTGATGTTATTTTAAGAAGAAGCAATTTTGATTTAGAAAAATCTAAATCTAGAATTCATATTGTTGATGGATTAATTTTGGCTAAAAATAATTTAAATGAAATTGTCGAAATTATTAGAAGCAGTAAAGATAAATCTTCTGCTAAAATTAATTTAATAAATCGATTTAAATTAAGTGAAAAACAAGCTGAAGCAATAGTTATGCTACATTTGTATAGATTAACATCTACTGAAATAATAACTCTAGAAAGCGAAAAATCTCAATTATTAACTTCAATTGAAGGTCTTGAAGAAATTATTGAAAATCCAAATGTTTTAAAAAGAACTATTGTTGATGAATTGAGTAGTTTATCAAAAATTTATAAAATCAAACGTCTATCTCAAATAAATGGTGAATTTATTGACTTCTCTTTTGAAAATAAACCTATTATAAAAGAAGAAGTATATATTTCTTTGTCTAGAGATGGTTATTTCAAACGTTCTTCAATCAAATCTTTCTCCGCAAGTGATGGAACACTTCCTGGATATAAAAATGGCGATCTCATTTTAGGAATAACCCAAGCAAATACTGCTGATATACTTTTAGTTTTTACGGATAAAGGAAATTTTCTTTATATTCCAGTTTTTGAATTAATGGATACAAAATGGAAAGAAGAAGGAAAGCATATTAGTCATCTTGTTTCGTTAAATGGTGAAGAAAAGATTATTAATGCCTTCTTAGTAAAAAACTTTAAGGATGGTATATTCATTGATATATGTAGTAAAAATGGTCAAATTAAACGTTCAAAACTTAAAGATTTTTCAGTTTCAAGATATTCAAAAGCAATGAGCTGTATAAAATTAAAAGATAATGATTCTGTTGTTGGAGTTTGCTATAGCGATGGAGATTCCGACTTTATATTAATTAGTAAATTCGGCAAAATTACTTGTTATCACGAGTCTTGTGTCAGCGTAATAGGATATAAAGCTGCAGGTGTAAAAGCAATGAAAATCGATTCTAAAGATGAAATTTCAGCATTCTTTTCAATAACAAAATCACTTAAAGATAACTTAATTGTTTTTAGCAACAAAGGAGATTATAAAGTATTTAATCCTTCGTTACTTGTAAAAAGTTCCAGCCGTTTATTAAAAGCTCAAGAATTATTTAAATATTATAAAAGCAACCCTCAATCTATAATTTCAATAAATAGAGGTGAGGCATCAAATATTTATTATGCATTGTCAACAATAAAAGATCTTATCGAAATTAAAATGGAATCTTTTAAAGCTTCACCTATTGGTAAAAGTTTAAAAAATATCTATAAATGCGAATCCAATGAGGATATTGTTGCTGTTTCTGATTTATATGTCCCTGTTATTGATGAAAATACTCCAACATTTGAATTTAAAGAAAAAGAAATCAAAGATGAAAATATAACACCAAATAATAACAACGAACAAAAAGAAGAAAAACTAGAAAAAACAAAAAAAGAACCAACAATTTTTGATTTTATTGATGATTTGTAGTCTTTTATCTTTAAAATTGCATGATAATGATTTAAAATGAAGGAGATGAGATTAGTGTATAAATTTTTTAAACCAACTTGGTATTCAAATAATTTTTACAATATAGATTTTGTATCTATAAAAAATAATAAAATTGACTTCATTCTTTGTGATTTAGATAATACTATTGTTGAGCACTATGTTGACTTACCAAACAATAAAGTAGTTTCAATTATTTCTTTAATAAAAAAACTAGGAATAGAATTTTATTTAATTTCTAATAATAAAGAGGATAGAGTAAAAAAATTTTGTGAACGAATTAATATCAAATATCTTCATTCAACAAAAAAACCCTGTACAAAAAAAATAAAAAAATTTATTAAGCAAAACAATATTGATATAAATAAAACTCTTGTAATTGGAGATCAAATACTAACCGACATTTGGATGGCAAATATTCTAAAATGTCGCAGTCTTCTTGTAGAACCAGCTACAAATAGTGATTTATTTGTTACTAAATTCAATCGTTTTGCTGATAAAATAATTAGAAAATCACTTGCTAAAAAGGGTAAATTGAAAAGTGTTGAAAGGAATCAATAATATGGCAAATGAAAAGGTATGTAATGGCTGTGGAGCAATTATTCAAACAATTGATGAAGACTTACCAGGATATGTTCCTAGTAATATTTTGCTTTCAAAAGATAAAATTTTTTGTCAACGTTGTTTTAAATTAAGAAATTATAACGAAAACAAATCAATTGTAATTGATAACAATGAATACATGAATATTCTAGAAATACCTGGAAAAAATAATTTAATTTTATATGTAATTGATTTATTTAATTTTCACGGAAGTTTAATTAATGAAATAAAAAAATATAAAGAAAACAATAAAATAATTGTAGTTATTAATAAAATTGATATTTTTCCTAAATCAATAAATATCAATAGGGTTTTAATAAAAATTCGTGATCAACTTGATAAATATGATATTCCATATGATTCAATTGAAATAATAAGCACTAAAAATAATTTTCATTTCGATGATTTAATTGCAAGAATAAAGAAAACAGATTCATCTAAAAATATATATATTATTGGAAATGCTAATGTGGGGAAATCTAGTATCATAAATTCTCTATTAAAATACTATAAAAATGACACTAATGTTTTTGTTACAACTAGTGTTTATCCTGGTACAACACTTAAGACTTTAAAAATACCATTTAGTGATAATTCATTTTTGTACGATACGCCAGGGCTTTTTAACTCTAAAAATATTTATCACTACATTGATAGCAAAAATTTAAAATATATTCTTCCTCAAAAAGAAATTAAGCCTCAAGTTTTTCAATTAAACAACAAACAGAGCCTGTTTTTAGGTTCTATTGCAAGAATAGATTTTATTGATGGAAATTCTACTTCTTTTATTGTATATTGTAATAATCAAGTGAAATTGCATCGAGCAAAGCTTGATGAAAAGACAAATGAAAAATTCAATAAATTCATTCTAGATAAAGTGTTTATTCCTAAAAGTAAAATTATAAATAACATTGATGATTTACAAAAAACGGAAATTTATATACCAGAAAGTAAAAGAACATCTTTAATTATAAGTGGATTGGCATTTATTGATATTATGAAAGGTAATGTCAATCTGAATGTTTATGCACCAAAAGGAACGGGCATTTCTATTCAAGAATCTTTTATAGGGGAGGACTAATATATGATTAGTAATAAACAAAAAGTTTTTTTAAGAGGAAAGGCAAATTCTTTGTCATCCTTTTTTCAAGTTGGCAAAGAAGGAATAAATAAAAATCTATTAATATCAATTAATAATGCTCTAGAAGCAAATGAATTGATAAAAATTAATGTGTTAAAAACTGCTCCGCAAAACACTAGAGAAATCGCTCTTGATATATGTAGTTACACTAAAGCAGAAATCGTTCAAATCATTGGTCATACCATAATAATTTATAAAGTAAGTAAAAACAAAATTTATGATCTTCCAAAGGATTAATCTTAATGAATAAAATTCTAATTATAGGAGGATCATTTGACCCCATTCATAATGGACATCTTGCAATTGCTGATGCTGCCTTGAAAAAAATAAATGCCGATGAAGTCTGGTTTATGCCTGCAAAAAATCCTCGTTGGAAAAAACTAAAAACATCACAGTTTGATAGACTTAAGATGGTTAAATTAGCAATAAAAAATAAAAAGAAATATAAATTATGTGACTATGAAATAAAAAACACAAGTAGTAAACAAATAAACTACACTATTAATACAATGAAGGCATTAATAGCTAAATTCCCAGAGAATAAATTTTATTACTTAATTGGAACTGATCAATTAGATAGACTTAATGAATGGAAGGATATAGATGATTTAGCAAATTTAATTAATTTCGTGCTAATTAATAGGGTAGGATATCAAAAAAATTTAGCAAACATAAGAAAATATAATGTGATTGATATTGGGATTACTGGTCCTTTAATTTCTAGTACAATAATAAGAAATTTTTTACATCTTGACGTACCTTTAAAAGTCAAAAAATATATTAAAGAAAATGGACTATATCTTGAAAATAAACTAAAAATAGAATTGAGCGAGTATCGCTATAAACATTCAAAAAGGGTTGCAAACCTTGCAAAAAAAATTGCTAAAAACAATAATATTAATGTAAAAAAAGCTTATATTGCTGGAATACTACATGATTGTGCTAAAGAATTGAATAGAGAAAAAGAAGCTGAATTGATGAAAAAATATTTTCCCGAGAATTTATCATGCCCAAGAAGTGTATATCATCAATTTTTGGCATGTGTAATAGCGAAAAACGATTATAATATTGATGACAAAGAAATAATTGAAGCAATGAAATATCACGCAACAGCAAGCGATAAAATGTCAAAACTAGCAAAAATAATTTATGTTGCTGATAAAATTGAACCTGGAAGAGGTTATAATTCAAATGCAATGATTTATATGTGTATAGAAAACATCAATAAAGGGTTTAAATTGGTACTTAAGGAAAATCTTGATTATTTAGAATTAAATATTGCTAATTTTGAATTTAATAAATTAACATTAAGTGCATATAATAAATATATTAAGGGGGAAAAACATGCAGAAACTAGAAAAAGTCATTAAATCAATATATGAAACCGGCGGCAATGACATCATAGTAATTAATGTAAATGCAGTAAATCCTTTATGCAGTTATTATGTAATATGCGACGCTAATAACACAACCTTAACAAATGCTATTGCTGAAAATCTTGAAAAAGATTTGAAAAAGCATAATATATTTGTAAATCACATTGAAGGAAGAAGAAATAAGGAATGGGTACTTGTAGATATAGATGATATTATAGTTCATATTTTCTTTACACCTGAAAGAGAAAAATATAGTTTAGAAGAATTATGGGCAGATCAACCAATAATTGATATTAGGAGATTATTTAATGGATAAAGAATATAAAATAAAAGAATATGAATCAATAATTAGATATTTAAAAGAATTAATTATTCATAATGCTGGACTAATTGCAAATCTTGCAAATATTTCTGCTTTATTAAATCAATATTTAAGCGATATAAATTGGGTCGGATTTTACTTAGTTCAAAATGAAGAATTAATTGTTGGACCATTTCAAGGATTACCAGCTTGTACGATAATAAGAAAAGGAAGAGGAGTTTGTGGAAAAAGTTGGGAAACAAATAAAACAATTGTTGTCGATGATGTTCATAGTTTTTCAGATCATATAGCATGTGATTGTAATTCAAAATCAGAAATAGTTATACCAATACACTCAAAAGATGAAATGGTTGGAGTTTTAGATATTGATTCACCATATATAGGAAGATTTGAAAAAATTGATAAAGATAATTTAGAAAAAATTGTTTTAATAATAGAGAAAATGATTTTCTAACACCAAAAAGAGAAGCTATTAACTTCTCTTTTTACTCAGACATATTACTTCGCATAATTTATGTTATGTTGATTATTATTTATTTTAATTTATTAAGAATACTGATCCCCAATAAATTATTTGTACCAATCCCAAAATTATCGACGATTGTAGCTCCTATATTACCAAACGTATCCCCAATTTCTATAATAGCACCACTTTGAAATCTTGGACTATACAAAATGAATGGAACATTCTCTCTTGTATGATCAGATCCTTTTGCTGTAGGATCGTTTCCATGATCAGCTGTTAATATTAACAAATCATCATTACTAATATTTGGTAAAAGTTCAGATAATCTAAAATCAAATTCTTCTAAGCTCTTCCCATATCCTAGAGGATCTCTTCTATGTCCATACTCCATATCAAAATCCACTAAATTTACAAAGCACAATCCCATAAATTCTTCTTTTGCTAAACTAATTACTGTGTCCATTCCCATATTGTTACTTGAAGTTTTAATTGAACGTGTAATTCCGCTACCATTAAATATATCGTTTATTTTACCAACTGCAATAACATCCAAATTATTTTCTTTTAAATAATTCAAATAAGTTTTAGAAAAAGGAGATAATGCATAATCATGTCTTCTCGGAGTTCTTTTAAAATTATCCGAAGTAGTTCCTTCAAATGGTCTTGCTATAACACGGCCCACTTTCCATTCATCTTTTAATGTAATTTCACGAGCAATTTCACAAATTCTATATAGTTCCTCAACTGGAATTATTCTTTCATTTGCTGCAATTTGTAAGACTGAGTCTGCAGATGTATAGACAATTATTTTTTTTGTCTTCAAATGTTCTTCCCCCAGTTCTTTAATTATTTCAGTACCACTAGCAGATTTATTTCCTATAACACCATATCCTGTTTTTTTGGATAATTCATTTATTAATTCTTCAGGAAATCCTGTATCTGTAAATGTTTTAAAAGGTTTTGTAATATTAAGACCCATCATTTCCCAATGCCCTGTCATTGTATCTTTCCCTAAACTTTTTTCAGCTAATCTTCCTATATAATTTTTATGAGGATTTATTTTTTTTATCTTTATATAATCGTCAAAATTCCCAAGACCCAATTTTTCAAGTGTTGGAAGATATAATCCTTTAACTTCTTTATCTATATGGAGAATTGTATTTGCACCTTCATCTCCATATTTTTTTGCATCTTTTGCGTGCCCAATTCCTACAGAATCTAAAACTATCAAAAATACTCTTCTAAAGTTATTTTTTGTCATTTTTTTCTTCCTCCTTTTCTCCTAGTACTGGAATAAATTCATCATATTTTTCTTTTAAATGTTTTGTTGAAACGTGCGTATAAATCTGAGTAGTAGAAATATCACTATGGCCTAATAATACTTGTATACTTCGTAAATCTGCATCATTTTCTAACATGCTTGTTGCAAAAGAATGTCTTAGAACGTGAGGTGATACGTTTTTATTTATACCAGCTATTTTAGAATATTTTTTAAGAATTCTAAATATGTATTCTCTATTAATTATATTACCTTTACCAGTGGTAAACAATAAATTTGACCTCATTTTTTTTAGAATCTTAGGACGATGAATATTTAAGTAAGTATTAAGCATTTCTTTTTCATAGTCCCCTATTAAAACTATTCTTTGCTTATTTCCTTTTCCATTTATTCTTATAGTTGAAGTAGAAAAATCTATTTCATTTAAATTCAATGATAAAACTTCAGAAATTCTTAATCCATTATCAAACATCATTTCAATTATGAGTTTATTTCTATAATTAATACTACCATTATCAGGGATAGCGTCTAATATTTTCAGAAACTCAATTTCTGTTATAAAATTAGGAATATGAAGCCCGCGCAAATTATTATCTATTAAAGAAGTTGGATCATAATCAATTAATTTTTCACTATATAAATAGTTATAAAATGATTTTAAAACAATTATTTTATGACTTAATGTTAATGATTTATTTTTTTTGAAATCGCCCTCAAATTTGAGATATTGTCTAATAAGCTCTGTTTCAACTTCGCATAATTTAATTGAAGAATTATCTTTTAAATAATTAAAAAAAATTTTAAGAACGGAAAAATAAGAAGCAATTGTATTTTTTGAAAGATTTTTTTTAATTACTAAATATTCGTTATATAGTTCCAATAATTTTTCATCCTTCATAATTATACTGATTCTCCTTTTATGTCCGAAGCAATTTTCAATACTTCTTTTCCCAATTGTGTATTAATAGAATTAACAAGTTGCTTACACTTGGAAGAATTTAAATTTTTTTGCTGATTCAAATCAAAAAGAGATATCTGTCTTACAAATTCACTAAGAGGTTTAACATTGATTAAAGTTACTCCAATTAAACGTAATTCTCTTCCAAAATCATAATTTTCTTCAAATAATTTTACAGCAATAATAAGAATTTCATCAAAATCTTGCAGTGGATAATCAACTGATTTACTTCTATTAATTATTGTGAAATCTGAATATTTTATAACAATAGAAACACCGCTACCATATAATTGTTTATTTTTGGCTCTTTTTTCAATTGTTCTTACCAACTTTATTATCTCATCTTTGATTTCTTTATAATCACTACTGTTGTGAATTAATGTCTCAGAATTTCCAATACTTTTAACATCTTTTTTTTCTTCCTGAACATTATCATCTCCACCACCATTTGCCCATAAATGTAAGATTTCAAACGATTTACCTAATCTTTTTTTTAATTCTTCATCATTTGATTTTGCAAAATCACCTATAGTTAAAATATTGAACTCTTCTTTTAGCATCTTGGAAGTTTTTTTACCACAACCATACATATTTTCTATTTTTATTGGCCACAATATTTTATCAATATCTCTTTTTCTAATTATGGTAAGTCCCATTGGTTTTTCATAATCACTGGCCATTTTGGCTAAAAACTTATTTGGTGCAACTCCTATTGAACAAGATAATCCTGTGCTATTGTAAATATCATTTTGAATTTTTTTTATAAAATTTAAAGGATTTTTGTAATTATCAACCTCTTTTGTTATATCTACATAACATTCATCAATACTAACAAGTTCAATTTTGGAAGCATACTTCTTTATTACATTAATAAACATTTTTGTGTATTTTTCATATATTTTAAAATTGGGATTAACAATAATTATCTCCGGATATAATCTTTTTGCCTGGAAAACAGGCATAGCGGATTTTATTCCATATTTCCTAGCCTCATATGAAGCAGTAGTAATAATAGAACGCGTACTTTTACCACCAACAGCAATTGGTTTGTTTCTATACTTAGGGTTTTCAATTTGAGCACATGTTGCAAAATAAGCATTCATATCAATATGCAATAATATTTTACTCATATACTTACCACCTACCCTTAATAAATTATACCAATATTTAGAAAAATATTAAAGAATGTAAGTTCTTTTAAATTAAATTTTTGAAATCCATTTTTATTTTTTCACTGATTAATGAAATCAATTCAGAATTAGATGGTATTTCTTTTTTAAAACTTGGAATGATTCCGAATAACTCATGTATATTGACACAATTATTTCTTTGCCATGTTATTTTAATAGCACTTCTTATGGATCTTTCAACTCTATATGAAGTTGTCTTGTGTTTGCTAGCAATGGTTGGATAAAGAAGTTTTGTTATTCTAAAAAGCATTTCTTCATTTTGTAATACTTCCAATATTGATGACTTAAGATACCTATGTCCTACCAAATTCAAGGGTACTTTAAGTTTAGAAAGTAAAATATCAACATTTTTTTCTATATTAATTTGTTCTTTTGATTGAATTTTTTCAATAATTTTTAATGATTTATTTGAAGTCAATATTTCCATCAATTTTAGTATTTGATTATAATCATAAGGTTTAATAAAAAAGAATTTAACATTTAAATCTTTCATATATTTCATGAACTCTTCATTTGAAAAATAAGATGTACATATTATATTTTTAATACTTATTATTTTATTATTCTTTATTTTTTCTAATAATAAATAGCCATCAATTTTGGGTAAAATCAAATCTAAAATTAAAAAATCAACTTTTTTATAATTGATTAATTTCTGAAAGCATTCATCACCATCATTTGCATAGTCTAAAAATTTTAATGATTTGAAACAAGATATTTGATTTTTTAAATTCACAATACTTTTTAAGTCTTTATCTGCAATAAAAACACTATATTTCCTCATAAAAATCCTCCATTCAATAAATTATTAAAAATATACAATGAATTAAAAGAAGGATAAAGGTGATTATTGCAGACATTATCATTTTTTTATTAAAAAAACGATAAAAATATACTTAATTTTCCAATAAATCAATAGCATTAGCGATAGCGTGTTCTGTAGGAGTATTTGAACCACTCAACATTTTTGCTATCTCACTAATTCTTTGCTCTTTATTCAAAAAATTTACAATAGTATAAGTATTATTATTCTTGATAACTTTTTCAACACGATAATGACTATTACCTATAGAAGCTATTTGTGGGGAATGAGTTATACAAACAACTTGAGTTTTGTGTGATAACTCCATCATTTTTTCTCCTAATGATCTTGATACTTTTCCACTAACACCAACATCAATTTCATCAAAAATTGATGTTGATATTCCATATAATGAATTAAAAATAACTTTAAGACCAAGCATCAATCTGCTCATTTCACCACCAGATGCAACTTTAATTAATGGTAATAAAGGGGTTCCTGGATTTAAACTAACAATGAACTCATAATCATAAGTTCCCAAGCACGATGGCTCTTTTAAAGAATTTACTTTTAAATCAAAATTAGCATTAGGTAAGTAAAGAGATTTTAATTGATTTTTTATTTCTTTTAGTAATTTTTGAGAAATTAATAATTGTTTTTTTGCTAATATTGCCCCATTTTTAAAAACATCTTCTTTTGATTTTTTAAATTCTTCTTCTAAATTTTCAATTTTAAATAATAAATTTTCCATATTTTCAATTTTTTTAATTAAAGAATCTTTATAACTAAAAAGTTCTTGTGTGGTTGTAGAATTATACTTTCTTTTCAATTTATTTATTTGAAAAATTCTTTCTTGTATTTCATTTATTTTGTACTCATCATAATTGATGCTTTCATAATCACTTTTTATATCACTTGCTAAGTCATCAAGTCTATAATATAAATCGTTTATTAAATCTATATGCTTTGAAAACATCGGATCATTAGAAAAAGATTCTATTACTTTTTTAGCGTTGTAAAGATTTATTAAAGACCCCGAATCGCTACTAATATAAAAAGATAATTCTTTATACTTATCACTTATTTTAGAAAAGTTTTGAATTCTTTTTTGTTCAATTTCTAATTCTTCTATTTCATTTTCCTTTAAATCAGCATTCTCTATTTCTAATAGCTGAAATTTTAAAGAGTCTAAAACATCTTTATCATAATTTATCTTTTTTAAATCTTCTAATTCTTTTTTATCTAAAGTATATTTTGAAAAAGAAGAAATATATTCCGCAACTTCTTTTTTAGTTTCAGCTTTGCAATATTCATTAATAAGTAGTGTGTGTGAATTTTTGTCTAATAAATATTGATTATCATTTTGTGAATGAATATCAATTATATTTACCATTATTTTTTTTATATTATTTAAAGTAGAAATCCGCCCATTTATTTTGCTTTGTGAATGACCAGCAGCATCTATTTCTTTAGTAATTATAAGAAGATTATCGTTTTCTACATATGATGATAAATCAAGCTTATTTATAATATTGGTGTCAATCTCAAACACACCTTCAATAACGGCTTTATTTGTATTATATCTCACCATTGATGGACTGGCTCTTTCTCCTGTAAGAAGTGATAAAGCATCAATTATTATGGATTTACCAGCACCTGTTTCTCCTGTAAAAACATTAAAACCATCTTTAAAATCTATTACTAAATCGTCAATAATTGCAAAATTTTTAATTGTAATTTGCTTTATCATACCTAGTCCACCTCTTTTTCAAAAAATAAATGTGCAGTATTTACAACATAATCTACCATACTTTTTATTTTATCATTATTTTCAATGCATTTCATTAAAGAAAAAAGTGCTAAAAATTCTATATTACCATCATTGCCACCCTTTACTGGAGAAAATGTTAAAGACTCAATATATATTTTATTTGATAGTGCAAAATTTATAACATCATAAATTGCTTTTTTATGATTTTTTTTGTCTTTCACAATACCATTTTTACCAATGTTTTCTTTACCAACTTCAAATTGAGGTTTTATTAAAGAAATTATTTTAGAATTTTTGTTTGTAAATTGAATTAAATTTTCAAAAATATGTTTTAAAGATATGAAGGAAACATCAATTACAAAATAATCAAAGTTTTTTTCTTGCAAATTACTTGGTGACAAATCTCTAAAATTTGTGTTTTCCATGCAAAAAACTTTACTATTATTTTTTAAAGATCCAGTCATTTGATTATGACCAACATCTATTGCAACTACATATTTTGCACCATGTTGTAAACTACAATCAGTAAATCCTCCAGTGGATGCTCCAATATCCATGACATTTTTATTTAAAAAAGATAGATTAAATAATTCAATGGCCTTTTCTAATTTATATCCACCTTTAGATACATACTTAAAATAATTAAAACCGCCAATAAATTCAACATAATCTTTAATTTCATCTACCTCAAATCCGGTTTTATTTATAATTTTACCATTTACTTTTATGTTTCCAGATCTTATTACCTTTTGTATTTGACTACGAGATTTATCAAAAAATAAATGAGATGCTAAAAATAAATCAAGTCTCACTTTAACTCACCTTTTGCTATTTTAACTAAATCATCTATACTCAAATTCAATGAAATCAAAATCTCATCAATATTGCCATGTTGGATGAAATCTGTCGGAACAGAAAGATTAATAACTTTAGAATTATATTTGTTTTCTATCATATATTCACATATTGAATCATATAAACCTTCTTTTGTAGAATAAATATCATATACAATTATTGTTTTGCCATTGTCACAAATTTTTTTCAGCACATCCTTGTCAATAGGTTTATAAAACCTTGCAAAAACAAGATTAGAATCTATTTTTTCTTTAGACAATTTTTTTCTAACTATATCAAAATTTGGTCCAGTAACTATTATATTCAAATTAGAACTAGCATTGCTTTCAAAAAGATCCCATTTACCAATATACACGTTATTTTTATCTTCATCTGATTCAATTTTTGTTTTTCCTCTAGGATATCTTATAAAAAATAAATTTTTGTATTGAAAAGCAATTTCGTATAATTTTTTAGCATCATCATAATCTTTTGGCATTGCTATAATAGTATTAGGTATGGTTTTTAAAAATGCAACATCAAAAATTCCTTGATGAGTATCACCATCTTTTCCAACAATTCCTGCACGATCTACACCAACTACCAATGGTAAATTCATTCTAGCTACATCATGACAAACTTCATCATAGGCCCTTTGTAAAAATGTTGAATAAATTGATATATAAGGATGCAAACCACCAAGATACATACTTCCTGACATTGTAAATGCATGTTCTTCACTTATTCCAACATCAATAGATCTATTTGAAAAATCCCTAAAAATCTTACTTAATTTTGACCCTTCAATCATTGCTGGTGTAATAGTTACTATTTTTGAATCTCTAATCATAAATTCATGGACAATATTTGCTATTGCCTCACTCCAAGAAATGCTATTTTCTTCATTAGAAGTTGAAAACTCTCCAGTAAAAACATCAAATTTTTCAACTCCGTGCCATTTCCCGTATTTATCGTCTTCAGCTGGTTTATATCCAAAGCCTTTTTTTGTAACAACATGAACAACTATTGATTTATGGGAATTTTTTGCCACATTGAAAGCTTTAATCATTTTTTTAATATTATGTCCATCAATTGGCCCAATATAATCAAGGTTAAAATTCTCAAATAGGGTTGTTTCAATAAACAATCTTCTAATAGAATTTTTTAAATATCTCAAAAATACATATATTTTTGCACCAAAAGGAATTTTTGAGAGAATTTTTCTAAAACGATTTTTGGTTGAAGTATAAGTAATTGAACTTCTTATTTTTGAAAATGTTTTAGAAACTCCTCCTACAGGCCTTGAAATTGCCATTCCATTGTCATTCAAGACTATTATTACCTTACCTTTTATTGAAGAAAGGTTATTTAATCCCTCTAATGCCAATCCGGAAGTAATAGAAGAATCACCAATAACAGCAATTATTTCATTATTTTCTAAATTTATTTCTTGAGCCTTTAAAAAACCACAAGCTGCAGATATGGATGTAGAAGAATGACCAGCTTCATAACAATCATATTCACTTTCTTTGATTTTTTGATAACCAGAAATTCCCTTAAAATCTCTAAGACTATTTTTAAATTCATTATATCTACCTGTTAAAATTTTATGTGTATAAGATTGGTGACCAACATCAAATATTATCTTATCTTTTGGTGCATTAAAAACAGTATGAAGAGCAATAGTTAACTCAACAACACCTAAATTACTAGATAAATGTCCACCTTTTGTTGAAACAACATCAATAATTGATTTTCTAATATCTTTAGCCAACAAAATCAATTCCTTGTTATCGAGTTTCTTTAAAAATTCAGGACCAGTTATTTCATCTAAATTCAAAATTAAATCACCAACCATTCTTTTATATTAAAAATCAGTAATTTTTAAAATATAGTTATATAAATCAGAGTTTTGATTTATATTTTTATTAATCAAAACTCTTAACAATTTCTTTTCTTCAGCAAGTTTTGTTTCTAAATATTCCTTTGTAACAGATACATCACAGTCCGACAAGTCATCATTAATTTGATAAATATCGCCCATATATCTACCTATTAAAGACCATTCATCAACTAAATTACTATTTTCGAGTATTTTTTGAGCTGTTATACATATTAACTCAAAAAAAGAAGATGTTTTTAGATATATTATATCAAAGTACTCAAAATTTTTGTTAATATCCTTAAATTGTCCCAATACAAGTCCTGATGAGCCAAAATATCTTGACCAGAGTTTTATTATTTCGATCATGTTATTCTCTTTAACAAATTCACAATCACACAATATTCCAAATGCATCAGTGACAAGGGCATCTCCACAAAAAAGAGCATTAGCATGGCCATACTCAACATGACAAGAATGTCTATTTCTTCTAAAATCCGAATCATCTACTTCTGGTAAATCATCATGAACCAGAGAATAAGAATGTATATATTCTATTGCAATTGAAAAATTTAAATATTTCTCATAGTTTAATCCATAATAATCTAATATCATTAGGAAAAGAATTGATCTTACTCTTTTGCTTTCCCCAAGCAAAGAATAGCTCATTATTTTTTGTAATGGATTGGTATAATCAATAAAATCATTAATTGAACTATTAATAATCTCTTTATAATTTCTGGACATTTAATACTTTATTCCTTTGCTTCAAAATCGCTGATTGATCCGTTTTCTAAAATTTTAGTGGCTTTTTGTTCTACATCTTTGAGTTTTAACTCACATTTTCTTACAAGAGATATCCCCTCTTCAAATAATTTTAAAGATTCATCAAGGGGAGTTTTACTATCTTCTAGTAATTTTACTATTTCATCTAGTCTTGTAATAGAATTTTCAAAATTAAATTCCTTTTTTTCCATTTGTTATTCCTCCTTTTTATTAATTACTTTAGTATCTATGTTTCCATCATTAAAAGATATTTTTAAAATATCATTTTCTTTTATAGATTTAACTGAAGTCACTATAATATTATTTTTAGAAACCTTTGCATATCCTCTACTAAAAACCTTAAGTGGACTCAATAAATCTATCTTCGATATATAATTTTCTAAATAATGATTTTTCTCATTATATATTTTAAAAAAATTATTATTCAAAACTATTTTTTTTTCTTTTAACGAAGAAACCAATTTATTGAAAAAGATTTCTTTCAATTTAGATATTGATGTTTGAATATTATCTAAATATAATCTTTTGTTAATATATAAAGAATCAACACTATTTAAGGCATTTATTTTTTTAATATTTTGAATATTTTTATTTAATAAATCCGTTTTATTATAAAATGATGACACTAAGTTTCTTTTTGTTTGTAATAAAAGTTGAGAAAATTCAAACTGATTTGGAGTCACAATCTCTGCAGCTGCAGTAGGAGTTGGTGCTCGTAAATCAGCAACAAAATCACTTATTGTATAATCTATTTCATGTCCAACTGCTGAAATTATAGGAGTTTTAACTTCATATATCTTTCTGGCGACTATTTCTTCATTAAACGGCCAAAGATCTTCAATAGAACCTCCGCCTCTTCCACAAATAATTACATCAAAATTCATTTTATCAGCTATATCTAAAGCTTCTACAATTGAAAGCGCTGCGCCTTCGCCTTGTACTAATGCAGGTATTAATATTATTTCTGCAACAGGCCATCTTCTTTTTATTGTTGTTATTATATCTCTTACTGCGGCGCCTTTTGGAGCAGTAATAACACCTATTTTTTGACAAAAACTTGGTATTTTTGCTTTATGAGAATCATCAAAAAGACCTTCTTCAAAAAGAATCTTCTTAAGTTTTTCAAATTCAATATATAAAGATCCTATACCTTGGGGAATAATTTCAGTTACATATAACTGATAAGTTCCTCCTTGTTCATATACACCAACATTTGCAGAAACTATTACTTTCATTCCTTCTTGTATTTTAATTTTAACCCTGCTAGAATACGAGCTAAACATTATTGCACTTACTCTTGAATACTCATCTTTTAAAGTAAAATACCAATGACCTGATTGATGCATTTTTAAATTAGATATTTCTCCGATTATTTTTAAGTTTTTTAACTTATAATCTTTTTCTAAAACATCTTTTATATACCTATTTATTAAAGAAACACTAATTGGATTACTCATTATCTGCCACCCTTTGCAAAACAGCATTTATATATTTGTATGAATCTTGATCAGAATATTTTTGAGTTAATTTAACAGCTATATTAATTGCTATTTGAGAAGGAATATCCAAAAGCTTCATTTCCACATATCCCAAAACCAATATTGCTTGCTCAATCAAACTTAATCTTTCAAATTTGAATTTCACTAAATATTTGCTTATGTCATCTACAGCTTGCTGCATATTTTTTATGGTTTCCAAAATTACTTTTTTTGCAAATGAGTCTATATCTTTTGTTGATAAATCAAAAATACTTCTAACTATAGAATCAATTTCGGGTTTATCTCCCATTCTTAAATAGAATAAATACTGATATATACACATCATTATTAATTCATGTAATTTGCTTCTAGAAACACTCATTCCTTCTTTTTTTTCAATAATATCCATATTTTCAAAAACCCCCAAATAATCAAAAATATTTTATCACATATTATCATCTTTTTGTAGTATAATAAAAACAAACTTATAAAGTAATTTAAACGAGGTACAAAATGGAAAATTTTAAAGAAATATTTGAAGAAAAATATAAAAAGGCAAAAAGCAATAGAGCCACAGCTATTTTTGGGGCAATCTTTTCTGGAATAATAATGATTGGTAGCCTTGGAATAGTTCTTTTTGTTGAAAATGGTGGCCAATTATTATATGGAGTAGGATTGGGATTATTAGTATTTATAATTACTGTTTTTAATATTTATTTAGAAACAAAAGACATGCAAACATTCAAAAAAGCTATCCAAAATCCAGAAGAATATAAAAGCCTACTTGATGAGAAGAAACCAGTTTATATGGAGGATAGTGAATTAGGAAATAAAACTATTGGAGGCAAAGTAAGAAGCAAACGTGGTTTTAAATATGAAGAACGCAACGAGAAAAAAAACAATAATAAGAATGAATAATAAAATAAAAACAAACTGAATTAATAACAGTTTGTTTTTTTGTTACGATTTTACATCATCAACTTTAATATGTATTTTTTTTGGTCGTATTTCAGTAGTAAACATTAACACTTGTTCAACTTTTTCCTGCAAATAATTACAAATTTCACCGACATTATAACCATATTTCACTCTAATAAATATATTTATAAATAAGTCACCCTTACCATTGAAGCGACAACTAACTGGTTCTGTTTTAAAAAGAACTGAATGACTATCTGGTATAATAACTCCCTCAACTTCTTTAATTGCTGTAGTTGTTATTTCAGAAATTGCCTTAGTGGAAATTCCCAAATTCCCATTGGTAGTGAAATTTTTTATCAAATGGTATTTATACTTTGACATTGAATATAACCTCCAGTATTGTTGTAATTATATCATACTTATATATATTTTTAAATATCTAAGAATTGATAAAAAAAGAGCTTATAATTAAGCTCTTGAATCATATTCACCAGTATCAGTTCGAATGATTAATTTTTCGCCTTCATTTATGAATAACGGAACCTTAACAATATAACCTGTTTCTAATACTGCTTCTTTTGTTGCTTTAGTCGCTGTATCTCCTCTAACCCCTGGATCAGTGTGCTTTACTACGAGCTCAACTTTAACAGGTAAAGAAATACCGATTATTTCTTTTTGATATGAAGTTATTTCCACATCTTGATTTTCAACAAGAAAATTAATCTCCCATTGAAGCCTTTCCTTTGGAATGCTAATTTGCTCATAAGTTTCATTATCCATAAAAACTAAGTCATCACCATCAGAATACAAATATTGATGTGATTTCTTATCAAGATGAACTGCTTCAACTTTATCTCCACCAGTAAAGGTCATTTCCTTAATAACTCCATTACGAAGATTTTTAACTTTTACTTTTATAATCATGCCACGCATAGCTGTTTTATTGTGCATGATATCCAAAACAGAGAAAATTTCATTTTCATAAGCAAAAGAGGTTCCTGGTTTTAAATCATTAACTTGAATCATTTTTTCCTCTCCTTTTACCTAGTATATAATAGCAAATAATTAACAATATTTAAATAGAAATATGAAAAAATGCATATTATATTCGCGATAAATACATATTTGTTCTTTTTTCTTTTCCTAATGTTGTTGTTTCTTCATGACCAGGATATACTTTTAAATCATCTGGAAGTGTCTTAAGTAACTTTAGTGATTCAGTCATTTCCTTCATACTTCCACCAGGTAAATCTACTCTACCAATATCTACCGAAAATAATGTGTCACCAGAAAATAATGCTTTTTCCTTTTTAAACCAAAAGCAAACACTACCTTTTGAATGTCCTGGTGTATTTAAAACAATTATATTATCATCATTAAAATCATCAAGAGATAATATTGGTGTCTCTAATTTTATTGTCATCCCCAAAATTGGAGACTGTGATTTTTTAGTAGGTGAATCAATAAAAACCATGTCTTCAAGATTCATATAAGTTTTGCAATTAAAAAAACTTGCAACCTCATCAACAGCTCCACAATGATCAAAATGACCATGAGTAAGTAATATTGCTTTAACAAATTTATATTTACTTTTTACATATTGAATTATTCTTTGATAATCATAGCCTGGGTCAATAATATAACAACTTTCTCCTTCTCCTATAACATATGTATTGCCTTGCACTGGACCATTAGGAATTTGTTTAATTTCTTCCATATTTTGATACCTCCTTTTTAATAATACACTTTTATCAATAATTATATGAAAAAAAACCTAAATAGGTTTTTATTTCTTTTCTTTATGAACAGTTTTTTTCTTACAACGCTTACAATATTTATTAACTTCCAAACGATCAGGATGTAAACGTTTATTTTTGGTTCCAATATAATTTTCTTCACCACAAACCGTGCATTTATAAATTATATAATCTCTCATTTAAAACACCCCCGAATCCTCATATTACTTAGTAATAATATCACAATACCAAATTTCTTTCCACTATTATTTATGTTTTAAATTATATAATTTGTTTGAGTATGATATAATCATTATGGTGATATTATGTATACAAGAAATCAAACACAAAAAATAAAAGTTGGCAATATTGAAATAGGTGGAAATAATAAAGTAATAATTCAATCTATGTGTAATATAAAGACTAGTAAAACTGACGAAGTAATAAAGCAAATAAATGACTTAATAATAAGAGGTTGCGAAATTATAAGAGTTTCTGTTATAGATGATGATGATGCTTTATCAATCAAAGAAATTAAAAAGAGAATTACAATACCTCTAGTAGCTGACATTCATTTTGATTATAAACTAGCCATAAAAGCAATTGAAAATGGCGTAGATAAAATTAGAATAAATCCTGGAACACTAGGAAACAAAAAACAAATAGAGGAAATAATAAATTTGTGTAAATTACATGATATTCCAATCAGAATTGGAATAAATGGAGCATCTTTAGAAAAAGATATTGAAGAAAAATGGGGTTCAAATAACGCAATTTCTATGATTGAAAGTTTAAAAAGATCCATTGCTTTCTTTGAAAGCAAAAATTTTAAAAACATTATTATATCTGTAAAATCTTCAAATGTTTTAGAAACAATTAAGGCGTACACTATGGCAAGTGAACTTTTTAGTTATCCTTTACATATTGGAATTACAGAAGCAGGAGATTTATCATCAAGTTTAGTTAGATCATCGGCTGGTTTAGGAATTCTTCTAAACGAAAAAATAGGAAATACAATTAGAATTTCAATAACTGGAAACCCTATTTTTGAAATAGATGCTTGTAAAGAATTATTATCTACCTTTAATTTATACAATAGTTTTCCAAAATTAATATCTTGCCCAACATGTGGAAGAACAAATTATGATATGTTGCCAATAATAGAAAAAGTAAAAGCTTATTTAAATACAATAAACAACAATATAAGTGTTGCTATTATGGGATGTATTGTAAATGGCCCTGGAGAAGCAAAAAACGCAGATATAGGCTTAGCTGGAGGAAATAAAGAAGCTGTTATTTTTAAAAAGGGAAAAATTCTAAAGAAAGTTAAAGAAAAAGATGCCGCAGATGAATTAATAAATGAAATTAAAAATATGATTTTATGATAAAAAGAAAGAATTACTTTCCTTGTAAGTTAAGTAATTCTTTTTTCATATTTTCATTAAACTTTTTATTTCTTATCATTTCAATTTCTAATTTATAAGGTGGTAAATCCTCAACCCATGGTGTTTCTAAAATTTTAGGAGCATCTATAAGTCGAGGATTGTAGACTATTTTTATTAAAGTCTCAAACCCCAATTCCCCAAACCCAAAATTTTCATGTCTATCTTTTGCAGCACCTTTAACATTTTTACTATCATTTATATGAACAGCTTTAATTTTATCAACACCAACAATTTTGTCAAATTCATCTAATACTGAATCAAAATTACTAACATCATATCCAGCGTCATTTAAATGGCAACTATCAATGCAAACGCCTAACCTATCTTTTTTCTCGACATTATCTAAAATATATTTTATCTCACCAAAATTTTTGCCAAGTTCTGTTCCTTTACCTGCCATTGTTTCAATAAGGATAATTACATTACTATTATCATTTTCAAAAACAAAATTTAAATTTTTAACTATAGTTTTTAATCCCTCTTCAACACCAGCCCCAACATGACTTCCAGGATGAAGCACCAGATATCTACACCCAATTTTAGACACTCTATCAATTTCTTGAATCAAAAATTTTGAGGCAAAATTATCTGGAGAATTTTTATTGGCTAAATTTATGATATATGGGGCATGAACAATAACATTATCTATATCAATCCCATTATTCTTCATAAGTTTTTTTGCTTCTTCTATTCTAAAACTAGAAATAGGCTTTCTTTGTGAATTTTGAGGAGCCCCAGTGTAAAACATGAAAGTATTGGCTCCATAACTTATTGTATCTTCTACAGCCTTTACTAGCATACCTTCACCAGATACTTGGACATGAGATCCAATTATAAGTTTTTTATTGTTCATCATTTTTTGCTTCCTCCTTTGAAGATAAATTCTTTTTTATTGCTCTTTCTTTTATTTGTCTTTTAATATCTTCTTCAATCATTTTTCGGCGATACTTTCGTTTTATTTTATCTATTTCTTCTTTCATCTTCTTTTTATAACCAGGTTTTACACCATTTTTCTTGCTTTTATTGACAACTTCAATAATTTTTTTGTGTTCTGGATGTTTATTAAGACTTTTTACTTTCTTTTCTCTAAACAAAGGTTTTAGTTCAAAAAATTTTCCTTCTCGAAATTCCATGTTTTTAAATTTAACACCTAGATTATGGAATTCTTCTAACTTTTTTATCTCTTCTTTATCATAAAGAGTGATACACATTCCGTCATATTTTGCTCTTCCTGTTCTACCAGCACGATGAAAATAAAACTCTTTCTCATATGGTAAGTCATAATTTATTACATGACTTACACCATCTATATCGATTCCTCTTGCAGCAATATCACTTGAAACAATGATATTAAAATCATTGTTTCTAATTCTTTTCATCATTACTCTTCTTGTTGTTGAGTCAAGATCTCCATGAATTATTCCAACATTAAAACCTGACTGTTTTAATCTATCATATACATTTTTTACAGTTTCCTTTCTAGATGCAAAAACAAGACACATATATGGATTTATAGTATTTAAAATATCCATTAAAACAATAATTTTTTCCTTGTTTCTTGTTGGATAACAAATATGAGTGATTTTGGTTGGTGAGGTATTATCTTTATTTAAATCAATCATATTTGGCGAATTCATATATTTTTTTAAAAAATGAAGTAATTGTTCATTAAATGTTGCACTAAAAACCAACATTTGAAGCTTAGGTTTCATTTTACCTATTATATATCCTACATCATCAATGAAACCACTTTCCAAAATCATATCTGCTTCATCTAATACCACCGTATCACAATTAGTAACATTTAAAGATGCTTTATCAAAAGCGATGTCTTTGATTCTACCTGGTGTTCCAATAATAATATGAGGAATATCTTCTATTTTTTTAAACATTCTCTCACGATCAAGGCCACTAGACATTAAAATTACTTTAATTTTTGGATTAGCATCAATAAATGGCTCGATCATTTGCATTATTTGTGATGAAAGCTCTCTTGTTGGAGCTAAAATTATAGCTTGAACTTCATTTTTATTTACATCAATATTTTCTAATATTGGCAACAAAAAAGCATGAGTTTTCCCAGATCCTGTCTCCGATTTCCCTATTATATCTTCCCCTTTTAGTGCCAAAGGAATAACTTTTTGCTGTATTTTTGTTGGTATATCAAAATTAATTTTTGATAATACATCTAAAATATTTTCATTTAAATTAAACTCATTAAATTTATTCATTATTATCACTCACTTTTACTAGCACTTTATTATACAATATATCCATAGACATTTCAAAGAAAACGTAATTGTAATATCTAATAATAGATAAAATAATGAATATATTATATAATTTGTATGGTGAAAAAAATGCAAATAGATATATTGAGTCCCTATGGATATTGCAAAGGTGTCATTCATGCGATAAATATAGTTAAAGAATTAAGAAAAAACAATCCTAATACCCCCATATACATATGGGGTAATTTAGTTCATAACAATCATGTTACTGATGCATTAAAAAAACTTGACATAATTACTATTGAAGATAATTTAAAAGATAAGACTATTGAAAAATTATCTAAACTTAAAAAAGGTTTCTTTGTAACAACAGCACATGGCGCAAATAAAAAAATTGTACAAGAAGCTGAAAAATTAGGATTTCTTCATATTAGTGCAACATGTCCTATAGTAAGCAATATAGAAAGAAAAATTGAAAAAGAAATTAATGAAAACAAAAAAGAAATCATTTACTACGGAATAAAAAATCACCCAGAATTAGAAGCAATTATTTCAATTAATTCTCAAAAAATACACGCAATTTATTCTAAAAATGACTTAAATAAATATAATTTAAATAATATGTCATTAGCTGTACAAACAACAGTACTAATTGATGATTTAAAAGCTATCAAAAAATGTTTACCAAACATAAACCTAATAAATAATATTTGTAATGAAACCACTATTCGTCAAACAAAACTCAACGAAATAAAAGATTCATATTATGATAGAATAATTGTTGTAGGCGATAAAAAAAGCAATAATACAAAAGAATTATATAAAATTGCTAACAATAAATCGAAAAAAACTATGTTCATCAATAATGCTGAAGAATTATCAAAAGAAATAATTAATCAAGACGAAAAAATTCTAATAGTATCTGGTGCCTCAACTCCAAAGGCTATTGTGGATCAAATAATTGATTATGTTAAATTTGGAATCAAAATTGAATTAGACGACAAAAAAATCTTACTATAAATTCAAGTAATCTAATATTTCTTTATTTCTATCATATTTTAATGTTACATTTCTAGTTTCTAAAGTTTTATTTTTAGGAATCTTTTTAATGATATCAAGTAATTTTTCTTGTTCTTTTTCTATTCTTTCTTTTAATAACAAATCTTTGTTTTTCAATAAAATAGGACCGAAAATTAAATCATTTTCTGAATATAATACCTTATTTTTATTATCATCAAATTTGAATTTGATTATTTCATAATATATTTTATTCTCCTTAATCATTTTCTCATCTTCAATTATCAAACCATTTAAATATCCCCATTTTCTAACTAAATAACAACCATTATTTGACTGAACAATTATTTTGTGGTCTTTATTTAGTTTTATTTTGGCATTTTTTAGTATATTAACTATTGTTCTAGTTCCCAATCCAGCAATTACTATATAATTAAACTTTTTATTGATTTTATTTAATCCATCGCTTACTATAAAATCCATTTTATTCAACAAACTCTTCTTTTTAGCATTTTTCTTTGCCTGCTCTAATGGAGATATACATATATCAGTGGCTATTGCTTTGATAATTATTTTTTTTTCTAATAAATATATAGGTAATAATCCATGATCAGTTCCTATATCAACAAGAACCTCACACTCATCTACCATATCGGCAATTGTTTTTAATCTTATTCCTAAATGAGTAGATGATCTATTTTTGATCACGATAATCACCGAATCTCTTAGCTCTTGCTGGGTGACGTAATTTTCTAAGCGCTTTAGATTCAATTTGTCTTATTCTTTCACGAGTAACTCCAAATTCTTTCCCCACTTCTTCGAGTGTTCTTGGATGACCATCATCCAATCCAAACCTTAATCTTAATACTCTTTCTTCTCTATCTGTCAAATCACTCATAACACTATATAATTCATCTTTAAGTAACTCATTAGTTGCAAATTCGCTAGGAGAAACAGCATCTTTATCCTCAAGAAAATCTCCTAGATGTGAATCATCTTCTTCGCCAATTGGAGTTTCTAATGATACTGGTTCCATCGCTATCCTTTGAATTTCTCTAACTCTTGCGGGAGTAATTCCTCCTCCCATTTTTTCAGCTATTTCTTCTGCTGAAGGATCTCTACCTAAATCTTGTGTTAATTGACGTTGAACTCTCGTCATTTTGTTGATCGTTTCAACCATGTGAACAGGTATTCTAATTGTCCTTGCTTGGTCGGCAATAGCTCTAGTTATTGCTTGCCTTATCCACCAAGTTGCGTAAGTAGAAAATTTGAATCCTCTTGATGGATCAAACTTTTCAGAAGCCTTAATCAATCCTAAATTACCTTCTTGAATTAAGTCTAAAAAGAGCATTCCTCTTCCAATATAATGCTTAGCTATCGAAACAACTAATCGCAAATTGGCGGAAATCAATATACTTTTTGCTTCTTCGTCACCAATAGCTACTCTTTCAGCTAATTGTATTTCTTCATCTTTACCTAAAAGAGGAACCCTACCTATTTCTTTTAAATACATTTTGACTGGATCGCTAACTTTAATTTCACTACTTAATGCTGTGTAATCTGAATCTATTACAGAAAATATTTCTTCAATATCTTCTTCTTCTGGTCCTTCAAATTCTTCTATTTCTTCATCAATAATCTCTTTATCATCAATTTTTATTTTTTCTGGATCAATATTGTCTAAATTTGCATCTTCCTCTTCATCATCAGAAACCAAATTAATTTTTTGATTCCTAAAAAAATCTAATAATTTCTCGTTCTCTTCATCACTTAAATCCAAATGAGCTACTGCTTCGAATAAATCACTTATATATATTTCACCAGTTGATTTACCCATTTTTTCAAATCTCTTTTTTACTTCTTCTAAAGATTCTTTAATATCAATATCATTTTTTTTCGATTCTCTCACATTAATTCACTCCTTACTTCTTTTTACTTTTTTTTTGATTGTTAAACAATATTCCTTCTTTTAAAATTTTTTCTTTGGCTAGTTTAGCCATTTCTACTGGATTCGATAAATCATTCATTTGTTCCATAAGTTTATCAACATTAATTTTTTTAGCTCGATCATCTTTAATTATCTTAATTAAGTTTTCCAAATCTTCTGGTGGATATTCATCATCAATAATTGATAAAAATTCGTTTTTAATGTCATTAGGCATTTCGGATATTATATCAGCAACAACAGAATCATCGCTATTATTTACTTCTATTTCGCGATTATCATAATAATCCATAATATATGAAAATATTCTACGATTAATATCATTATACATTGAAAAATTATATGTAGTAAGTTTCATAGCTGTGAAAGCATCTTTATAAGCCATGTTAATTATTTGTCTTTCAGCAGCATCATATTTATCAATATATTTTTTTTGTTTACCATTCATTATTTTATATTTGGAAAAATCAAACTTTGTTGATTTTTCAGTATTAGGTACATACTTCATAATTGAATTCCTACTAATTTTCGACTTTTCTTCTATTATTTTTATATAATGATCTAGGTCAATATCATCAATTTGTGATCTATCTAACAATTTTGCCGAATCTATAGCAAATAGTTTCCTATCCTCATAATTTTCTAAATTATATTTTCTAGACAAATAGTTTATTTTGAAATCAAATGCATTTATTAATAAATTAATTTTATTTTTTAACTCATCACACCCATGATTAGTCAATAATTCATCAACATCTTTAACATCAATAAATTTTTCAACGACTTTTATTTTTTTAATTATAGTTCCAATTAAAGATAACGCATCATAAATTGCTTTTTGACCTGCATTATCACTATCAAGCATAAGTCTGACTTCACAATTTAGTGATTTCAGTTTATTAATATTAACTGATGTTAATGCTGTTCCCATAGTTGCAACTACATTTTCAATACCACATCTCAATAATGCCAAAACATCCATAAAACCTTCAACTACATATAAATATCCCTCTCTACGACAAACTTTAGAACAATTATAGTAATTATAAAGTATTTCTCCTTTGTGAAATATTAAAGTTTCTGGTGTATTAATATATTTTTGTTCCAATTTATCATTAATTTTTCTGCCACTAAAACCAACCACCCTATTAAAATCATCTGTTATTGCAAATGTAACTCTACCACTCATTCTATCGTAAACATCTCCATTATGCTCAAGACCAATACCACTAAGAACTATATCATCTAATGAATGTCCTTTCTCTAACAGATAATTTATTGCTTTTTTGCCATCATTACCCGAAAAACCAATATTATAATCAATACAATTTTTTTCGTTAATTCCTCTACCTTTTAAATAGTCTAATGCTACTTTCCCTTCAAGAGTTTTTAATTGATAAACATAATAATCATTGACATCAGATAAAACTTTATATAATTTTGCATTGCTATTATCTATAACTTTATGTTCACCAATTTTATTTACATTTTCATCATCTATTCCAGCTAACTCACATGTTCTTTTAACAGCATCAAGAAAAGGAATGTTCTCCTTATCTTTTACAAAAGTAAAAACATTACCGGCCGCATTACAAACAAAGCATTTATAGATTTGCTTTTCTGGAGAAACGGTTAAGGATGGATTTGAGTCTTGATGAAATGGGCACAATCCGACATAGTTTTTCCCTCTTTTTGTAAGAGGAATATACTGCTCAATAACTTTGACAATATCAATTTTTTTTCTCAATTCATCAAAATCTATTTTTGAATTAGCCAAAATATCACCTCATTTCTAGTATTTTAATATTTCAGAACAATAAGCAACCAAATCTTTAACACTAATCCTTTCTTGAAGCATTGTATCTCTATTTCTAACTGTAACACTATTATCACTTTCACTATCAAAATCAAAAGTAACACATAAAGGTGTTCCAATCGCATCTTGTCTACGATACCTTTTACCAATACTGCCAGATTCATCATATTCACACATAAAATGTTTTGATAATACATGATAAATTTCTCTAGCCTTATCTCCAAGTTGCTTAGATAGTGGCATAATGCACACCTTATATGGAGCAAGATATGGATGTATTTTCATTACAATTCTAGTGTCTTTTTCATTTACTATTTCTTCGGTATAAGATTCACACATTATTGCTAGGGCCAATCTATCTACACCTAGAGATGGTTCTATACAATAAGGCAAGTATTTTTCATTGGTTTCTGGATCCAAATACTCAAGAGAAGTTTTAGAATGAGTTTGATGACACGACAAATCATAATCTGTTCGATCTGCTATCCCCCATAACTCATCATATCCCCACGGATATTGATATTCTATATCACTAGTTCCTTTAGAATAGAATGATAATTCTTCTTTTTCATGTTCACGAATCCTCAAATTCAAAGAATTAATATTTAACTCTACAAGCCATTTCATACAATAATCTTTCCAAAAACCATACCACTTTAAATCTGTTCCTGGCTGACAAAAAAATTCTAATTCCATTTGTTCAAATTCTCTTATTCTAAATATAAAATTTCCTGGAGTTATTTCATTTCTAAAACTTTTCCCAATTTGAGCAACACCAAAAGGTAATTTTTTTCGTGTCGTTCTTTGAATATTTTTAAAATTAACAAATATTCCTTGAGCAGTTTCAGGTCTCAAATAAATTGTGCTTTTTTCATCTTCTAAAACTCCCTGAAATGTTTTAAACATCATTTGAAATTTTCTAATGTCTGTGAAATCACGAGAACCGCAATTCGGACATGGTATTTTATTGTCTTTAATATATCCCATCATTTTCTCATCTGACCATCCACCACAATTTAGACTTTTATCATACGACTCTATTAATTTATCTGCTCTATGACGCGTTTTACATTGTTTACAATCCATCAATGGATCTGTAAAGGTAGTAAGATGACCACTCGCTACCCAAACCTCTGGGTTCATTAAAATAGCACTATCTAATCCTACATTATTTGGAAATTCTTGCACAAATTTTTTCCACCAAGCTTTTTTTAGATTGTTTTTTAATTCTACACCTAATGGTCCATAGTCCCATGTATTTGCTAATCCTCCATATATTTCTGATCCTTGATAAACAAAGCCACTATTTCTTACATGATTAACAATTTTTTCGAATGAATACTTCCCCATACTTGCACCTCAATTCAGAATTAAAATATATATTAACTCAAAAACATTGTCAACACACTATGAGTGTGTTAAAGCATTTCGAAAATTAAATTTCTTGATTTTAACTTCAAACCAGCACTATCTTCTAAATAATTAAAAAAATCTCTAGCAAGTAACTTAAAAGTACTATCATCAATTAAAATATCTTTTGAGTTGATTAAATCTGCTTTTATAATAAAGTGGTACATACGCAAATAACTAGGAGGTTTTATTGTTGCTGTACCATTGCAATTTTGACATATATAGCCTCCCTCTTGATAATCAACATTAATAATTCCATGTTTTGAACCACATTTTACACAGTGATTGGCTTCAAGAATTATACCATTGTATATCATTAAGTATTTTAAAATTATTAAAGAAATTGCTCTATAATTTTTACTTGCTTTCAAAGAATTTATTGTGGCACTAAAAAATGAGATTCTTTCTTTTGCACTAATTGCGTCACTTAAAAGAAGTATACTTTCAACCACTAGTCCTAAAACTATGCACGAATTTGTATCATTTATTAAATCATAAACTCCTTCAATTAGAGAAGAATTCTTTAAAAACAAATGAGATAAAGAAGTTCTATTTTCTAAACAATATTCACCTTTTGCATACAACTGACAACTAGAAAAGTTTTTGTTGCTGGGTTTTAATATGCTTCTTCCTTTAAATGAGATTAATTCTCCTTTTTCCGAAAGAAGTGTCAAAATGGCATCAAATTCCTTATATTGAGAAACTTTTATAATAAAGCCCTTTTCAATAATAGTAGCCATTTATCTTTCTCCTTTATATCCAAATTCCTTTAAATATCTAAATTCATTACGCCAATTTTTTTCAACTCTAACAAAAAGTTCAAGATTAATTTTTGAGCCTAATAAATGTTCAATATCTCTTCTTGACATTATTCCAATATTTTTTATCATTGAGCCTCCCTTACCAATTATTATTGCTTTTTGGGAATCTCTTTCAACAATTATTGATGCATTTACATCAATTTTACCATTTTTTTTACTTTCAATGTTTTCAATTATAACCGCTATTGAATGAGGAATCTCATCTCTTGTTAGAAACAATATTTTTTCTCTTATTAATTCTGCCATTATAAATTCTTCAGGATGGTCACTAATAACATCATCCGGATAATATTTTGGGCCAACTGGCAACATTTTTTTAATTATTTTTAATAATTTATCAACATTTTCGCCTTTTTTAGCCGAAACAGGAATTATATTATCAAAATCAAACATTTTTTTCCATTCAACTATTTTCAAAAATATATCTTCTTTACTAACTAAATCAATTTTATTTAAAACTAATAAAACTGGTATTTTTTGATTTTTCAATATATTTAATAGATATTCATCACCTTTCCCGATTTCATCACTAACACTTACTAAAAATATTATAGCTTCAACATCTCTTGTTGCTCCTATTGCTGAAGCATTCATTATTTCCCCAAGTTTATTATGGGGTTTATGTACTCCAGGAGTATCAATAAATATTATCTGAGTATCTTCATCATTATATACTCCATGAATAGTATTTCTAGTTGTCTGGGCTTTAGGCGACATTATAGCTATTTTATGTTTGATAATGTTATTTAAAAGTGTAGATTTACCTACATTTGGTCTACCACTAATGGCAACAAATCCAGACTTAAATGACATACTTATAAACTCTCCTTTGAAAATCCACAAGGAAGTAACTCTTTAGGTGTCGTTTCAATTTCATCACCATAACTATTAACTAAATATATAGGAGTATTTTCAGGAATTAATTCATATAAAACCTGCCTACACGCCCCACAAGGAGTCGCTGCCGGTCTACAATTTGAAGAAATTGCCAAGGCAACAATATCATCTTTTTTATATCCTTCACAATAGGCTCTATAAACAGCATTTCTTTCTCCACACATTGTTAAAGAGTATGAAGCGTTTTCTATATTTGCTCCTTGAATTATTTTCCCATCCCTCAATAAAACGGCGGCTCCTATTTTGAATTTAGAATATGGAACATAGGCATTTTTTTGAGCTGCAAAAGCAGCGTTTATTAATTTTTCTTTCATGATTTTAACTCCTTATATTTACTTTATTTAAAATTTCATCTTGCAAATCAAACATAATCTTTTCGTCTTTCAAACTTTTTGTGTGATCATATCCTAATAAATGTAATAACCCATGCAGATATAAAAAACAAATTTCACGCTTTAGTGAATGAGAAAATTCATTGGCTTGTCGTCTAGCCGTATCTATAGATATAATTATATCACCTAAATCATTAGGAATATCTTCATCATTTATTTTATCACTATAATCATTAAAAGCGAAACTTAAAACATCTGTAGATTTATCAATGTTTCTAAATTTTTTATTATAATTTTTGATATCATTATCACTGCAAAAAGTCACAGAAATCTCATAATTTCCTTTTTTAGAAAGATAAAATAGAGTTTCGTTTGTTATTAAATAAAACATCTTCTTAAAACGATATAAATTTTTATAGCCATTCACATTTAAATAAATATTAAATTCCATTTTATCACCATATTAATTATAGCAAATACTAATCTAAAAACCTAGAGTTTACTAAAACACATTATTATTATAAAAATAGCGATAATATATAATATGTTAATTTTTAGAAAATAAGGAATTAAGAATTTATTTCTTTGAAAAATTTTCTGCCAATTGTTTTTTATTAAATCGAACTCAATAAAATATCCACTCCATCTTTTTTCAATCTTTGATATACTAACAGACTTAACTTTATATTTAGAAGGATCTGCAAGAGTGCACTTCTTGTCATTAATTTCATATAGTATACCGAAATGATTTGAGAAATGTATTATTATTGGTAATTTTTTTTTGATACTTTGAATATTTCTATCGCTTTTATAATAGGTACTGCATTTTATATTAAGAATTTCCAATATTTTGATTATGTCATAAATCGTTGTTATATTGGGAATGCTCCTAATAATTTTTACTTTTCTATTTGATAAATTTATACCATTTATATGTATAATCATCTCAATGCAAGCCAAAGCACATCCTTTATGATTCAACTGAGGAACAAAATAGTTCTTCATATCTCACCTCTTCTCTAATTATTAACTTTATTTTTTTTATCGTTAACACCTAAAATTAATATAGTATTTACATGTTACTTTTGCTATTATATACAAGAGGTGAAATCGAAAAATGGATTTATTTTCCCTTTCATGGTGGGGCTCAATAATTGGTGGATTAGGTATTTTTCTATTTGGAATAACTTTCCTAGGTGATGGGCTCAAAAAATTAGCTGGCTCTCGTCTTAAAAAAATGATTGATAAATTTACTTCTTCTCCAATAAAAGGAATCTTTGTTGGAGCTGCAGTAACTGGTTTAATACAATCAAGTAGTGCTAC
Organism: Bacilli bacterium; assembly: GCA_028693955.1. Taxonomy (GTDB): domain Bacteria; phylum Bacillota_I; class Bacilli_A; order RFN20; family UBA1709; genus JAQUUH01. Next base: position 40,706 of record JAQUUH010000001.1, on the reverse strand, counting down.
AACAGTTATTGCTATTGGCTTAATAAGAGCTGGTTTAATGACCTTGCCACAGGCCGTAGGAATTATTATGGGTGCCAATATTGGTACAACTGTGACCTCTTTTATTATTGGCTTAAACATTTCCAGCATTGCTCCATTTGTCCTAGCAATAGGAGTTTTAATATACTTATTTGCATCTTCTCCAAAGTTCAAACATACAGGAGAAGTTTTCTTTGGTTTTGGTGCATTATTTTTTGGTCTATCTCTTCTAGAATCTGCACTAAAGCCATTAGCACAATTACCAGAATTTATAGCTTTTGTCAAAAACTTAAGCAACAATCCATTCCTTGGCGTGCTAGTTGGTATGACAGGCACTGCTGTTATTCAATCTTCTTCTGCATTTATAGGAATTATTCAATCACTATACTCTGCTTCTACAAGTTCTGGATTTACATTAGCTGTTGCAATGCCAATACTATTTGGATCAAATATTGGTACAACTGTAACTGCTGTACTTGCATCACTTGGAGGCTCAACAACTTCAAAACAAGCAGCAGGTGTTCATGTTATGTTTAATGTCTTGGGATCTTTGTTATTTTTAGCACTATTATCTCCATATACATTGCTGATAACATGGCTTTCTTCTTTGCTACAACTCGATCCTAAAATGCAAATTGCCTTTGCACATATCATTTTTAATATTATAACAACACTATTACTATTCCCATTTACAAATATTTTAGTAAAAATAGTTACAAAAATAACTCCTAATAAAGAAAAAGATTTATTAATGCCAGATATCAATCTATCTCAACTTGATAAAAATGTCATGGAAATATCTCCAGCAACAGCTCTTGGAATTGCAAAAGAGCAAACAATAGTCATGGGAAAACTTGCTCAACAATCGGTTGATAAATTATACGATTATTTCACAAAAAAAGATTACAATGCTAGAGATATATCAGTAAAAATTGAGGCAACAATTGATGAATTTGATAGAAAATTAATGCAATTTTTATATTCAATGGAACATTCTCAATTAGAACAAAATGAAATTAATGTGTACTCAAGAATTTTAAAAACTTTTAAAGACATTGAAAGAATAAGTGATCATTGTGAAAATCTTGTTGAGTATTTTAATGAATTTTTTGACTCTGGAGAAAGTATACATATAGAAGCAAAAGAAGATATATTAGAGATGTTAACTCTTGCTTCAGAAATGGTGAAGAATAGTATAAATTCTTTTGAGTATAAGAATACTTTTTTAGCAAATATTGTTAGAGAAAAAGAAATTGATATGGATGAATTAAATAAACAAGCCCGTGAAAGACATGTTAAAAGAATTGTTAACAACAAAGATTCAGGAAAGAAATATATATCTGTCGTTTTTGTTGATTTAATAAGTAATATTGAAAGAATTGGAGATCATTGTGTCAATATTGCCGATACTACTCTTGAATCAATTAAAATAAATGATTAAATAAAATCTTTGTGAAAATTAATAATTCACAAAGATTTTTTTATTTTTCATATGCATCAATTATTTCTTGAACTAATGGATGTCTTGTTACATCGCTTGCAGATAATTTAACAAATGCAATATCTTTTATTTTTCCAAGAATTTCTTCTGCTTCTCCAAGACCAGATTTAATTCTTATTGGCAAGTCAACTTGGGTAACATCTCCAGTTATTACCATTTTTGAACGAAATCCCATTCTTGTCAAAAACATTTTAAGTTGTGAGGAAGTTGTGTTTTGACCCTCATCTAAGATAATAAAAGCATCTTCAAGAGTTCTCCCCCTCATATAAGCAAGTGGGGCAATTTCAATAGTACCCTTTTCAATTAATTTTTCAACATTTTCTTTACCCAACATTTCATATAAAGCATCATATAATGGTCTTAAATAAGGATCAGCTTTTTCTTTTAAATCTCCAGGCAAAAATCCCAAACTTTCTCCGGCTTCAACGGCTGGTCTTGTTAATATAATTTTTTTAATTTTTCCTGTTTTTAAAAGTGAAACAGCATAAACCACTGCCATGTATGTTTTCCCAGTACCTGCAGGTCCAATACTAAAAACTATATCAAAATTTAGTAATGCTTTTGCATACCAAAGTTGACCAAGTGACTTAGGGAAAATAACTTTATTTGAAAGATTTTTTCCAAGCACAATCTTATGAAAATCTTCAAGAATATTTAGTTCACCCTTATTAACAAGAGAAATAGCTTGCGAAACTGTCCTAGGAGTTATTTCATAGCCATTTTTGGACAAGATAACTAAAGTATTCAATATATCTTTTATTTTTATATATGATGATTGTGAATTACCATTATTCAAGAATACACTATCTCCTCTATAAGTAATCAATACATCAAAATATTTTTGGATTATTTTTATATTAACATCATCAATTCCAAAAACTATTCTTAATTCTTCTAAGGAAACATCCATCAATTTTATTTCAAAATTTTCTCCCATTACTTTCCTCTTTTCTAACTTATATTAGTATTATACATCAACATTATAATAAAATTACAAAAAAATAAAAACACCTTATAATAGGTGTTTATTTTTTTAATATGATTTACGACGTGCCATCTCAGCTTTTAGCTTTCTTTTTACGCCAGGCTTTAAATGGAATTCACGTTTACGCACTTCAGCAAGGGTGCCCGCCTTAGATACTTGTCTTTTAAAACGGCGTAGTGCATCATCCAATGTTTCGTTTTCACGAACTATTGTTTTTGGCATGAATCTTTCTCCCTCCTTCTGAAGTTCATTACTACTACATAAGGATTATATATGAATTTCTCTTGTAAATCAAGAGTAAACAATCAAAAATAATCATTATTTTAATATTTTTCGTCGCTAATTTCTCCCAAAATTAGTTTTGGTCCGCTTGATGTTCCAATTCTTGTTGCACCTGCATTAATAAAATTAATCATATCTTCCTTGTTTCTAACGCCACCAGATGCTTTTACACCTATTTTTGGTCCAACAACTTTTCTCATTAACTTTACATCTTCTATCGTTGCCCCTCCTGTTGAAAAACCAGTTGATGTTTTAACAAAATTTGCGCCAGCCTCAACAGCTAGTTCACATACCTTAATTTTCTCTTCATTCGTAAGTAGACAAGTTTCAATAATTACTTTAACTATATGATCTTTTGAAAATTTTACTACTTTTTTAATATCATTTAATACATATTCATAATCTTTATCTTTAAGTTTAGAAATATTTATGACCATATCAATCTCATCAGCACCATTTTCAATTGCTTCTTTAGCTTCAAATGCTTTTACTTGTGTTGTTGTAGCTCCTAAAGGAAATCCAATAACACTACAAACAAGAACATTACTATTCTTCAATTTATTTTTGCAAAAAGAGACAAAACCTGGATTCACACAAACTGATTTAAAATCGTATTTAATTGCTTCATCACATAACTTCTCAATATCTTTTAAACTACAATCAGGCTTTAATAAAGTATGATCAATATATTTATTATATTTTTCCACAAAATCACTCTCCTTCAACTATAATACCTTGATTAATTGGAAATCCACTTTTTACTATTTTAACATTTTTTATAGTATTAATCATTTTTTTGTTTCCAAAAGCCTCAACTTTCAAATAGTTTGTTGTGTGTCCTTTAACTTTTTTAGTTTTTTCATCATATGTTTCAAATAAAACTTTTATTATCCTTTTTTCAAATTTTTTTGCATAATCAATTGCAAGCTTATTTGATAAAGCAATTAATTTTTTAACTCTTTCTTTTTTTATTGCTGGATTTATTTGTTCTTTCATAAAAGATGCAGGAGTATTATCACGAATTGAATATGGAAAAACATGCAACTGCGCATATTTAATTTTTTCTATAAATTTATATGTCTCTTCAAATAATTCATCACTTTCTCCAGGAAAACCAACTATCACATCAGTAGTAATGGAAATATCTGGATAAATTTTTCTAATTTTATTTATAGTTTCCTCGTATTGTAAAGTATTATATTTACGATTCATTTTTTTCAAAATAGCATCACTTCCAGCTTGTAAAGGTATATGAAGATGATCAACAATTATTCCATTGCTTTTTTTCATAACTTCAAGAAAATCTTCTCCAATTTCACTTTCTTCAATAGAAGATATTCTAAGTCTTTCTAGAGATTTTATTTTTAATAAATCTCCTAATAAATCTGAAAATCTATAATTAATAAGATCTTGCCCATATCCTGCAGTATGAATTCCAGTAAGAACAATTTCTTTGAAATTATTATTTACTAATTTTCTTGCCTCCTCTAAAACATCATTTTTAGGTCTAGATCTTACAGGACCTCTTGCATAAGGTATTATACAAAAACTACAAAAATTGTTACATCCATCTTGAATTTTAAGATATGCTCTTGTATTTTCATAATAACTGGTTACCTCAAGATGATCAAAAACATGGTTACTTAGAGTTTCTTGCACATCAATAATTTTTGAATTATTCTTATAACTTTCTTCTAAATATTCTCCTATTTTATCACGGTTTTTGGTTCCTATTATAATATCTACACCATCTATTTTCTCTACAACACTAGGTGCCATTTGTGAATAACACCCTACTACACATATTTTTGCACCCTCATATTGTTTGATTGCTCTTCTAATCATTTGTCTACTCTTATGATCACTTACTCCTGTTACAGTGCAAGTATTAATTATTACAACATCAGGATTTTGATTTTTGTCATTACAAACCAAAAAATTATGTTTTTCCAATATATTAGCCATACCTTCACTTTCATAAGAATTAACTTTGCAACCTAATGTTATTATTTTATAATGTCTATTTACCATCATTAACACCTCTTCTTTCTATCATGAACGCAAATATAGAAAGTATATATATTACCGCTGTTTCACTCCTCAAAATTCTATGACCAAAAGAAAAATCTTTAAAGCCTATTTTCTTGAAAAAATCAAATTCCGAAGTAGAAAATCCTCCTTCAGGACCAATCAAAATAGAAAAAGATTTATTTAATTCTAAATTTGAATCAAGAAATTCAAAAAGCTCTTTTGTTCCATTATCTTTCAAATTTTCATTACCACAAACATTAATATCAGATAAATACAAATGTAAATCCTTAATTAATATAGGTCTCTCAATCAAAGGAATTGTTGATCTATGAGATTGTTCACAAGCTTCTTTGGCAATTTTATTCCATCTTTCCATTTTGGAAGAAACTTTACTATTATCAATTTTAATAATTGATCTTTCACATATAAAAGGTATTATCCTTGAAACACCTAATTCACATGCCTTTTGAATTATCATTTCAAATTTTTCATTTCTAGGCATTCCATATATCAATGTTAATCTTTTTTTAAGTTCAATACTAGATAAATCCTCTTCAATTATTTCTCCATAAAAACCGTCATTTACATATCTTAATGAACACTTGTATATTTTATTCTCAAAGGCAACCAAAATCTGATCTCCACTTTTCAAACGCATTACATCTTTTATATGATGGTAATCTATTTCATTTAATTTAATTAATTTCTCGTTTTTAAAAACTCCAAAATATTGTTGCATAATTATTTCACCATTGACATTATATCAAAAGAATAAATAATAATCACGAAATTTAAGTTCGCGTGAAATGCCAACTTAAAAACAACTAAAAATAAACTCAAAAATTACATTAAGGTCATTTTATAGTAATTATTTAGTTGATATTTTAATAATTTCTTCTAGCTCTAGCAAATTATGAGGATTCAATACACAACAATCTTTTAAACAATTCCAGAATTTAATTGCCAATTCTCTATTAATATCGAATTTTGAATTATTAAGGTTATATTTTAGTTTTAATTCATTGCCCCATTCCCTATGTATATTTTCAATATTATTATTATTTCCTAACACATATTCAGATACGTTCACTAATTCTTTTTCTAATCTACTTGGCAAAATAGCTAACCCCATGGCTTCTATTAATCCTATATTTTCTTTTTTTATATTTTGATTTTCTCTTTTTACATGAAATATTCCTTCTGGAGATTTTTTATTGGTCCTATTATTTCTCAAAATAATGTATAAAATATATTTATTGTCTTTTTTCCTTAAAATAGGATTTAAAGTATTATGTTGATTATTGTCTGTCTTTGACAATATATTTAATTGATTATTATTATATGTACTCCAATTTTTAAAAACATCTTTGTACTTTTGCATTATTTTTTTGCTATCTACTGATTCGATTCTTATGCAGGTCATTGGCCAATCTAGTATTGATAATTTTAAATCAGCGTAATCTAAACTATAAACAGGAAAAGCTTCTTCTATTGCAAAGTGGTGGTAACCGCATTGAAAATGTTCGTGGCTCAGTATTGATCCTCCGACTATAGGCAAATCAGCATTGGATCCTATAATATAGTTGGGAAACATATTGATGAAATCTATTAAATAACAAATTGTAGTTTCATTTATTTCCATTGGTTTATGTTTATCTGATACCACTATAGAATGTTGATAAAAATATGAATACGGAGAAAACTGTAAATGCCATTTCTCTTTGTTTAGAACTAAATCTATCAATCTTAGATTTTGTTTATTAATTTCTTTTTTGTTTGAATAACCCTCATTTTCTTTACATAAATCACATTTTGGAGATAAATTATTCTTTTGATATTTATTTAAATCATTATTAAAATCCGCAATAATATCTTTGGGATCTTTTTCCGGTTTACACATATTTATTGTCACTTCTAATTTATTTTTATCTATACTTTCTTTAAAATAAATATTTTTCTTAATATCATTCAAGTGAATATAGTTAATAGAACAATTATAATTATAAAAATAATCTAAAGCTACTGATGCTCCGCTATCTTTATATATATTCCAAAATTTTTTGTTTATTTCTAAATGTGTTTTAGAAAACAAATTAATTAATTCAACTTCAAAATACTTTTTTTGATTAGCAGAAATTTTGCCGTTTTCAAACATATAATTTGAAAACATAGACAAAATATCACTTATTTGACCATGATCACTGTTTAAAATAATTTTGTTATTATAAGTTTCAATATTTATTTTTAAAATTTTTTCAATTTTTTTAATACTTTTCTGAATATCAGAAATAACTATAATCTTTTTATTATATAAATATGAGACTAGATTTATTATGTTCTCACTTATATCATTCATTAATATCCCTGCTTATGCATTTTATGAAATTTCCAAGCACTTTCTATGCAATCCTCTACTTTCGTCATCTTTGGACTCCAGTTAAGTTCCTTTTTTATTTTATTGCTAGATGCAATCAATATACTAGGATCACCAGCTCTTCTCAATCCTATCTTATAAGGAATATCTATTCCAGTTACATGAATTGCAGCCTCTAATATTTCTTTTACAGAAAAACCACTTTCTGAACCAAGATTATATATTTTAGAATCTCCACCATTTATTAAATGCTTTAATGCTAAAATATGAGCATCAATTAAATCATCAATATGTATATAATCACGTATGCAAGTTCCATCTACAGTATCATAATCATTTCCATATATTGTTAAAAATTCTTCTTTTTTCAAGCATACTTCCAATATTTTAGGTATCAAATGTGTCTCGGGAATATGAACCTCACCAATAGTACCACTTTTATCAGCACCAGCAACATTAAAATAGCGCAAAGCCACATATTTAACACCATATGCTCTATCTGTCCATTTCATTATTTTTTCCATCATCAATTTGCTTTCTCCATATGGGCTTGTAGGATTTGTTTCATTTTCTTCAGTTATAGGGATATTTTTAGGCTCGCCATAAACTGCTGCTGATGAAGAAAAAATAATTTTCTTAACTCCATATTTAACCATATTATTTAGAAGAAATTGCATTCCTAAAACATTATTACAAAAATAATCTAAAGGCTTTTCAACACTTTCGCCAACCAGTGACATTGCAGCAAAATGCAATACTGCATCAATCTTATTCAATTTGAAAAATTCATTCAAAAATCTACTGTCACATAAATCACCACGAAAAAACTTTGCCCTTTTATCTACTGCTTGAATATGCCCTTTGCTTAAATTATCTATTACATATACATTATATTTCTCATCAGCTAATCTTTTTACACAGTGTGATCCTATATAACCCGCTCCACCTACAACTAATATATTCATAATCTTCCTTCTTTCTATAACAAATGTGTCCCATCAGCAATATTTACAATATACATTGATGGATAAAAATTGAATTTTTTGAAAAAGAGTTCTTTAATCTTTTCTTTCAATTTTTTTATATTGCTAATCTTTGCTAAGATTATAACACACCCACCAAAGCCCGCTCCAGTCATTCTTGCTCCAATAGCATCGTTTCTATATGCAATTTCAACAATTTCATCTAATTCAGCACAAGAGACTTCATAAAATTTTTTTAAAGATTCGTGAGATTCATACATTATTTCCCCAAAAGATAAAAAATCATTGTTTTCAAGATAATATGCTGAATTCTTTGTCCTTTCATTTTCTTCTATTATGTGCTTAAACCTATTTTTTAATAATTCAGAGTCAATTTGAGATAAATAATAATTTTTATTTTCTAATGGAAAATTGCATATATATAAATAATCACTACCATTTTTTTCATTAATTATTTTTAAAATTTCTTGGCACTCTTGATACCTTTGATTATACTTTGAAGAAGCAAGATTTCTTTTCAGGTTACTGTTAACAATTAAGAAAGAATAATCATTATTTTCAAGAGAAACATATCTAAAATCATTAATATTTTGACTATTAAGATAAATTGCTTTGTTACTCTTACCAAAAACCACTGAAAATTGATCCATTATGCCACACTTCACACCAATAAAGTCATTTTCGCATTTTTTTGCTAATATCGCTAAATCAATTTTCGACAATTTTAAATGGTATAACTCATTAATCAAAAATATTGCTAAGGTTTCAAGAGCAGCTGAACTAGATAATCCAGATGAATTTGGTAAATCACCAAAAATTACCATATTAAATCCTTTTTCTAAACTAATAAACTTTTCCTTTTTAAGAATCCATATAATACCAGCAATATAATCACTCCATTTTTTGTTTTTTTGCAACTCTAAAGGTCTATCTATATCATATTTTAAGATACCCTCTTTAACATTAGATGAATACAAATTAATTTTATTACTAGAGCTTAATGAAATTGCACCATAAATACCTAAAGAAATAGAACAAGGCAAAACACTCCCGCCGTTGTAGTCCAAATGTTCTCCCATAAGATTAATTCTACCTGGAGAAAAAGCTACTAACTGAGGTTCACAATTAAACACATTTTTAAAAATATTAATAATTTTTCCTTTCATTTTATTTTATATCCTTTTTAAGAACTCTTAATTTAATATTTGAAATTAAGCTACCATTACTGTAAATATTAATTTCGGCAGCTCCCGATTTTGAAATACTTTTAATATAAGTAGAAATTGAGCCACCAATTAATGACAATTTACTTGGTCCTACTATTTCTATTGGTCCAGAGACTTCTATATAAATTACATCACTTGCATAATCACAATGCATTCCATATTCATTAACTTTATATATATCTATTTTTGATACATCATAAGTTTCATCTTCAATAAGTAAATCGTGATCAATTTCACTTCTATACAAAAAATTGTTTGAAACACCATATTTTTTTTCAATAACTTTTGTATTATTTTTATAACCAACGAAAGTATAATATTCATTTTCTAAGTTAAGAGTAGAGAAATAATCATTGAACAATCTTTCGCCATCTTTAATATTTAAATTATATTTCTTCATAATAAAAAACATACTCAATTTGTCAAAAATAGATAAATTTGTTGTGCCTCCATCAACAATTTTATACATAATATTTTTGATTTTATTAGAATCACGATGGGAAAATTTTTCATTTTTTTCCATGATTTCTCCAACTGTATCTTTTATAATAATAGGAGGGTTTTTCATTTTAGAAAAATCTGAACTTTTATAAAATTTCCCTATATAACAATCTTTTTTATATAATTTAAGGTAATCAACATTGCTATACACTACAATTTTATCATATATCATTTTAGGTATATCTCCAGGAGAAAAATTTGAGGCAACCTCAAGATATGGAACTTTGTCTTGCTGACTAGCGTAAACATAAGATGCTTCTTTTGGTAATCTATACATATCTAAGACTCCATGGTAGCAAATACGATCTCCGCTTCCAAATTGAAAATGGGTATTATAATCAAACATACACCAACCAATCGCCCCAATAATTCCTTTATATTTATAAGAATCATTAATCACTTTTGCGTGTCTAAGTGAATGATTTATCCTAATCAATATATTATCATTTTTCTTTACAGGATACATGTGTCCGTTATGTTCAGTAATTAAAATAGGAACGCTCTTTTTATAGATTTTACTTGGCTTACTTATTCCTTGATTATTACCAGAATGAACAAAATCATTATATGTGTATATATCTTCTAAAAAATCGCTATTTGGAAAGTTACGAACTCCTCCTGTTGGACGATACTTATCATATTTTTTCACAATGGCATTTGTTTTTGTATAAAGTTGGTGGTTATCTGAAGATTCATTAACCCTCGTTCCCCAAATGATTATTGAAGGATGATTAAAATTTTGGAAAAGCATCTCTTTTGTTGTATCTAGTAAATTTTTTTGCCATTTCTCATTACCGATATATTGCCATCCTGGCACTTCTATCAACACCAATAACCCTAGTTGATCACATCTATCATAAAAATGTCTACTTTGAGGATAGTGACTTGATCTTACAATGTTACAATTTAATTTCTTTTTTAAAATTTCAGCATCAAGATATTGCTGCGATTTTGGCATAGCATAACCAACATATGGATAACTTTGATGTCTATTTAATCCTAGTAAATGAATTTTTTCATCATTTATGTAAATATTCCTGTTATCTAATTTTATATTTCTTATTCCAAAAACATCTTCTTTTTCATCAACAAGATTATTATTTACATAAAATTTAGTTTTTAATCTATATAAGTATGGATCACTTATTGACCATAGGTGTGCATTTGCAAAATCATGAACATATTTTAATTCATTATCAACAATATTGCCATTAAAAGAAAATGTAGAAACAACTTCTCCATTTCCATCAATTATTTCGCCATCAATTGCGATATTTTTGCTTTCTTGCTGAAAAATATAATTAATCTCTATTTGCTTATTTTGAGAAGATATTAATACGTACTTCAAATGATTTTCACCATATACATCCATATATACCTCTCTATATATTCCGCCATAACATAAATAATCTATTACGCCACCAAAAGGGGGAACATCTTTATTTTCATTAGAATCAACTTTTATCACAAAAGTATTGTTAGAGTTAAAAAGAACATAAGGTGTAATATCAATTGAAAATCCTGTATACCCGCCAAAATGACTACCCGCAAAATTACCATTTACATAGATTTCACACGTGCTCATTACCCCTTCAAAAGTTAAAAAAATCTGATTTTTTTTAAGTCTATCACTAATATATATATTTTTTAAATATGTTGAAACAAATAAAAGAGATTTCTCATCAAAATTATTATATGGAATAATTTTACATGTATGTGGTAAATCAACAATTGATGAATTTTTCAAGTTTTGCGAATAAGAAAATTCATCATTAAAATAATTTAAAAACTGCCAGCCATAATTCAAATTAAAGCGTTCTAACATCTTAAATTATTCCTCCTTTGCAGATATCTTATAAATTCTCGAACCAAAATCTCCCATTATTCTAACATCTTTATTGTACCCAGTACCTGTGAATTGATGTTTTGGGAAAAAACCACATTTCATTAATTGATCACCATTCATATTAATAAACTCGGTTTCCAATTTGAACATATAAAACTTATCTAAAAAATTTTGAATTAAATGGTCTTCTTTTATTTTAATTGGAGAAATGTGATTAATCATAGTTCCAAAAGTTTTGATATTAGTATATTGAGTACGTGTAGTAATATTGTAATGATATTTATCATTTAAACCAGTAACAAAAAGTTTATCTATTTTAGGATTTGGTTTTACTAATCCTAAATAATTCCCATATAATGCCTCTTTTTTATCACTAGAAACTACCATCCATGAACATTTATTTCCTTTAAATGGATTGTCTATTCTATAAAACTTTCCATATTGAAAAAGCTCCCTATTTTTCTTATAAAATTTTATTTGATTTTTAATACATTCTTTTTCAAATTTTGATAGACTAGTTAAATCTAATTCATATCCTAATAACCCGAAGGCAGCTACATTAAATCTTGATTCTATAGATGTTTTTCTAAATATTTGGTGATTAACATTTGTGGCCACATGAGCTCCCATGGTTGATGGTGGATACAATAAAGAAGTTCCATATTGAATTAGTTGACGTTCATATGGATCGTTATTATCACTACACCATATTTGTTGCATATAAACAAGCATTCCCATATCAAAACGATTTCCACCACTAGCACAAGATTCAAACAAAATGTTTGGAAAACGACTAGTTAATTTCTCTAATAGTGAATATAATCCTAAATAATAGCGATGAACATAACTTTCCTGTTGATCTACTGCTAGATAGTTAGAATATATATCTGAAAAATTCCTATTCATGTCCCATTTTACATATTCAATGTTTGACTCACTAAATAATTTTTCTAGCGAAGTAAATAAATATTCAATTACATTAGGATTTGCTAGATCTAAAACTGCCTGATTTCTTGCAATAGAAATATCATGATTTGGATGTTTTATCATCCACTCAGGATGATTCTTATAAAGATCACTATCAAAAGAAATCATTTCTGGTTCAACCCAAATTCCAAACTTGAGACCTATTTGATTAATTTGTTTAGATATTCTCTTTATTCCACCACGAATTTTTTTCAAATTAGGATACCAATCTCCCAAGGAACTTTTATCATCATTACGATGACCAAACCAACCATCATCTAAAACGAATAACTCAATACCCAATTTTTTTGCTTCCTTAGCGATATTTAAAAGTTTAATTGTGTTGAAATCAAAATATGTAGCTTCCCAATTATTTATAAGAATTGGCCTATCACTAAATTTATATGGACCTCTTACTACATTATTATTAATAAAATTATGAAAATTTTGGCTCATCTGATTTAACCCCATGCTAGAAAATGTCATTACTGCCTCTGGCGTTTCAAAAGAATCATTTCCATTTAATGTCCATTTAAAATCAAAAGGATTTATTCCACACTGAACTCTAATAATATCGTATGGATTCTTTTCTACATTAAATCTATGATTACCGCTATAAATTATAGAAAAACCATAGCATCTACCATTATTTTCAGAGGCATTTAATTCCTTTAAACATATAAATGGATTATGATCAGAACTACTAACGCCTTTTTTTGAATCTATATAAAAGACACCATTATCAATTTGATGTTCACTAATGTGTCTTTCCCTAATCCAAGCACCATCTAGAGTTACCGCATTAAACTCGCCATCTATAATATCTAAATTCAGACTCATTATTTTATTTAAAATTATTTTATTATCATTATTATTTACAATTTTTACACTGCGTGTTATTACATTTGCCTCTTCAAATATAGCATAATTTAAAAACACAGAAATTTTTGCCTTATTATCAACTAACTTTATAATCAATGATTGCATATTATTACCAATTGAATATGGCAATCCTACTATTTCATATTTCTTATCTAATATTTCATATGAATCGTACTTTAAGTCAAAAATTTTGCTACCATCAGTAAATAAAATATCTAATGCTGGCTCTCTAAAATCCCCTTTACCATAAAAAGGGTATTCATATAAATGATGTGCCATTGAATAATTAGAATCCTTTTTATACATTACTGTACTGCCTGTTTCACAAGAATAATTTTTATAAAGAAAAGAAAAATCTTGGCAGTTATCTAACCTATCACCATAGTAAAGTTGAATAAGATGACCAGATTCATGCACCTTAAAAATATAACTTGTTAGAGAACTTTGTAAATGAAACTCTTTTGCTAACTCATTGACATATACAGCCATAAAAAACACCCCTAATCATCTATTGGCATATATTGCATATTAAAGTTTTTTAAATCACAATAATAAAATCCTCTTGTTTTAACTGCCTTGTTTAAAAGCCTTTTTACTGCCAAAGATATCTGCATTGCTCCTATTGCAGCAATTGTATAAAATGGCGTTGAGTTAACTCTTTTCCCATCAAAATCTTTATATAATATCTCCAAAAGGGGCTTTTTATCTATACAAGCCACTTGTCCTTGTTCGCCATCTATTGCTCCATGTATCAAAGGAACTTTATTTACTATGCAGTATTTTTCTAATAAAATACGTAATTTTATATCATCAATACACTCAATTACTATATCAAATTCATTAAACATAAAATTTTGATAACTTTCATCAAAATAACTATTATATGCAGAAACACTTATTGTTGAATCAATTTCACGAATCCTTTTTTGAGCTTCTAAAACTTTAGAATTGCCAATATTTTTTTCAATTGATAGGATTTGTCTATTCAAATTATTATCGACAAAAATTCCACCATCAATTATAGAAATATCCTTTATACCTATTCTTGCCAGTGATTCTATTACAAATCCACCTAACCCTCCACAACCAACAACTAAGACTTTTTTATCAAATAAAGCCATTTGTTCATCTTGAGTAAATGTACCAATATTTCTTATATATCTATTATTTAACATGAATACTATCCTCCAAACAGGGAAAACTAACTTAATTATAAAACATATTGTTCGTTAAATAAACTTTTTTATAAATAAAAAATAAAGTCCATTGGACTTTATTTTATAATTATAGAATTTGTAGCATTTACATCAATAGTAAAACTCTTATTTAAAGTTTTGTTTAATATCGCTTTTGCAATAGGAGTTTCAACCTGTTTTTGAATTACTCTTTTCAATGGTCTAGCACCATATATTCTATCGTATCCTATATTTTTTATGTATACAATAGCATTATCAGTAATATTCATATTATATCCAAGATTTACTAATCTTTGCTTTAGCTCATTTATAAATTTATGAACTATTTTTATCATTACTTTATCATCTAATGAATTAAACATGACTATCTCATCAACTCTATTCAAAAACTCTGGTTTAAATTTATTTTGCAATTCTTTCATAACCATATCTTTATTTTCAGGATTGTTGCCTTCTAATAGGTATGATGAACCAATGTTTGACGTCATAATAATTATAGTATTTTTAAAATCAATTAGTGTTCCTTTTGAATCCGTTACTCTTCCATCATCTAAAATTTGCAATAATATATTGAAAACATCAGGATGAGCCTTTTCAATCTCATCTAATAATATAATAGAATATGGGTTTCTTCTAACAGCCTCACTTAATTGTCCACCTTCTTCATATCCAACATATCCTGGAGGAGCTCCAAGAAGTCTAGATACGCTAAATTTTTCCATATATTCAGACATATCTATTCTTATAAGATTATCTTCTGAATCAAATAATTGATCAGCTAAAGCTCTTGCAATTTCTGTTTTCCCAACTCCTGTTGGTCCAAGAAATATAAATGACCCAAGAGGTCTATCCTCATCGTTTATACCCGCTCTAGCCCTAATAATAGCATCAGAGACTAAGTCAACAGCTTCATCTTGACCTATGACTCTTTCTTTTAATCTTAGTGCTAAAGTAGAATATTTTTCACTTTCTGCTTCTAACATTTTTGAAACAGGTATTCTAGTCCATTTAGAAACTATTTTTGAAATTTCATCTTCCGTTACAACCTCATTTAGCAAGCGGTCATCACTAGTTTTTTGCTCATAATCTTTTATTTTCTTTGTTAAATTAGGTATATCTTGATATTGAAGTTTAGCAGCAAGTTCATAATTAGCGTTATTTTGTGCTTTTTCCAAATCTAATTTTGCTTTATCTAGTTGAGATTTTAAATCTTTGGATTCTTGTAAATCTTGTTTTTCAATCTCCCATTTAACTTGTAACTCATTTCTTTTAGAATCTAAAACTTCTTTTTCTTTTTTAATATCATTCAATCTTTTTATTGATGTATCATCATTTTCCTTTTTCAACGAAGCCATCTCAATATCTAATTGCATAATTTTTCTAGTTATTTCATCCAATTCTACTGGCATAGAATCAATTTCCATACGAATTGATGCACATGCCTCATCCACTAAATCTATTGCTTTATCGGGCAAAAACCTATCTGTTATATATCTTTTTGCTAAAGTTGCTGCTGCTACTAAAGCATTATCTTGAATTTTTACACCATGATGAATTTCAAAACGCTCTTTTAGTCCTCTTAATATAGATATCGTATCTTCCAAAGTTGGTTCACTTACATATACTTTTTGCATTCTTCTTTCTAGTGCAGGGTCTTTTTCAATATATTTTCTATGTTCTTCTAAAGTAGTTGCTCCTACACAATGCAATTCTCCCCTAGCAAGCATTGGTTTTAATATATTTGAAGCATCCATTGCGCCTTCAGTTCTTCCGGCTCCAACTAGAGTATGTATTTCATCAATAAACAAAATAATTTTACCATTAGATTTCTGTACTTCTTTTAAAACAGCCTTTAATCTTTCTTCAAATTCCCCTCGATATTTTGCTCCAGCAATAAGTGATGCCACATCTAGTTCAAATATTATTTTATTTTTTAAAGAAATGGGTACATCATTTTTAAATATTCTCCAAGCTAACCCTTCAACAATAGCTGTTTTACCAACGCCAGGCTCACCTATTAATATTGGATTATTTTTTGTTTTTCTAGAAAGGATTTGGATTACCCTTCTTATCTCATCATCTCTACCAATTACTGGATCTATTTTACCAAGTTTTACCTCTTCTACTAAGTCACGACCATATTTTTTGAGTACCTCATAATTATTTTCAGGATTATCTGTCTCAACATTATTACCAGCTCTAATTTCTTCGATAATTTTTATTATTTTTTCTCTTTTAAGACTATATTTTTTAATTAATTCTCGAGCGTAAGTATTTGAAGAATTAAACAAAGCCAAAATTAAATGTTCGACACTTACATATCCATCGCCCATTTCTTTCATTATTTCTTGTGAATTTGCAATTAAAATGTTTAAATCTCGACTTATACTTGGCTCAGCATTACCACTTATCTTAAATATTTTTGCTATATAATCATTAGTAAATGAAATAATTTCTTCCTTGTTTATATTAATTTTTTTCAATAATAAACTTAAGATGTTATCATCATCATTTAACAAGCCACTAAATAGATGAACAACATCTATTTCGGCATTTTTATTGCTTGATGCTAGGTTAACAGCACCAACTAAAGCCTCTTGAACTTTTTGAGTATAATTATTTTGATTCATAATATCAACCCCTTTCAGCACTCACTAACCAAAAGTGCTAATTAATATTTTTTTTATAAAAGTGTTACATTGTAACACTATTATTTTCTAAATGCTTTTTTAAATTTATCAAAAATAGATTCTGAACCTTTTTTTTCTATATCTCTTAGTCTTTCATATAATTCTTTTTCTTCTTTAGATAATTTAGAAGGTGTCTTTATTTGAATGTGAACATATTGATCACCATAATCTGAACTTCTAATATCTTTAAATCCTTTGCCTTTAATTCTTAAAATTTGGCTATCTTGAATACCTTCCGGAACTTTTAACTCAACATCACCATAAACTGTTGGAACATCTATCTTACAACCAAGTGCAGCATCAGTAAAAGATATTGGTACTTCAATATGAATATTTCGACCATCTCTTTTAAATACTGAATGAGGATTTACAATAATTTCAATATATAAATCTCCATTTGGACCTCCATTTGAACCTCTTTCACCTTTGCCAGCAATTCTCAATTGCTGACCACTAGCAATACCAGCAGGTATTTTTACATCTACCTTAGTTCTTTTTCTAACAAAACCTTGTCCACCACATTCAGAACATTTATGTTTTATTGTTTTTCCCGACCCATGACACTCTGGACAAGTTGTTTGTGTTCTAATTGATCCAAAAGGTGTATTTTGAGTTGCATTGACAGTTCCTGTACCATTACATCTTGAACATTTAACAACATCACTAGGATTTTCCGCGCCACTTCCATGACAATGAGGACAAACAGTATCTAAATTAATTGTTATCTCTGTATTTTTACCTAAAACAGAGTCCATAAAATCAATTCTAAGTTGCATAAACTTATCTGATCCTTTAGATGGACCTGTTCTTCTTGAAGAAGAACTTCTTGTAGCTCCTCCACCAAAAAAAGAATTAAATATGTCTCCTAAATCTACACCGCCAAAATCTTGTCCAAAGCCTCCAAAACCACCAAAGCCACCAAAACCACTTCCTTGTGCTCCAGCTGCTTGTGGATCTACTCCTGCATGTCCATATTGATCATATAATTGCTTTTTATTTTCATCTGAAAGTATATCATATGCTTCTTGTATCTCTTTAAATTTATCTTCAGCTCCAGGATCTTTGTTGATATCTGGATGATATTTCTTGGCGAGTTTTCTATACGCCTTTTTTATTTCGTCTTGGGTGGCATTTTTGCTTATCTCTAAAACATCATAAAAATCTCTTTTTTGTGCCATAAAATTTAACCCGCCTTTCTAAAATAATCATAATATGGGGGAAATTCCCCCATATTATTAGTGTTTCTCTTTAAAATCAGCATCCACGACATCTTGATCTTGTTGAGATGAAGAATCTGAACTACCTTCAGAATTATCTGGGGTTGTGTCATTGTTAGGTGTTGATTGTGAATTTTGATATTGTTGCATCATTGAAGCAACTTTTTCTAATTCACTTATTTTATTTCTTAAAGTTTCCATATCATTAGTATCCATTGCTTTTTTTAATTCATCTTTAATTTTCAATGCTTCCTCTTTTTGCTTTTCATCTACTTTTGATCCACCCTCTTCTAATGAGCGATCAATTGATAAAATGAATTGTTCTGCCTTGTTTTTAAGTTCTACTTCTTCTCTTCTTTTTTCATCTTTTTCTCTATTTTCTTCTGCTTCTTTTACCATCTTTTCAATTTCATCTTTATTTAATCCACTTGAACCTGATATAGTAATAGATTGCTCTTTATTTGTATCCAAATCTTTTGCTTTAACATTAACAATGCCATTAACATCAATATTAAAAGTTACTTCGATACGAGGCATTCCTCTTCTTGCTGGCTTAATACCATCAAGTTTAAAATTACCCAACAATTTATTATCTCTTGCCATAGGTCTTTCACCTTGGAAAACTACAATATCAACAGCTGGTTGATTATCTTCCGCTGTAGAAAATACTTGAGATTTTGTTGTAGGTATAGTTGTATTACGAGGAATTAAAATTGTCATAACTCCACCCAATGTCTCAATTCCTAATGATAAAGGAGTGACATCAAGTAATAAGACATCTTTTACATCTCCAGCAATAACTCCACCCTGAATTGCAGCACCAATAGAAACGGCTTCATCAGGATTTATTGATTTATTTGGTCCCTTATTTAACATCTTTTTTACTAATTCAACTACTGCTGGCATTCTTGTTGACCCACCAACCAATAGTACTTCATCAATATCACTTGCTGACAATTTTGCATCACTTAAAGCTCTAGTAACAGGAGTTTCACATCTTTCCAATAATTTTCTTGTTAATTCTTGGAATTTTGCTCTTGTTAAAATACCTTCATAATTGATTGGCCCACTAGAACTCATTGACAAAAATGGTAACATGATTGTTGTTTGTAAACTTGCTGATAATTCAATCTTTGCTTTTTCTGCAGCATCACGCAATCTTTGCATTGCCATCTTATCTTTGCTTAAATCAACACTAAATTGAGTTTTGACTTCCGACAAAATCCAATTCATTACAACTTCATCCCAGTCATCTCCGCCTAATTTGTTATCTCCAGCAGTAGATATTACTTCAAATGTTCCATCTCCAATTTCCAAGACAGAAACATCAAAAGTCCCTCCGCCCAAATCAAAAACTAGAATTCTACCATCTTTTTTATGTTCCATACCATATGCCAATGCTGCGGCTGTTGGTTCATTAATAATTCTAACTACATCTAACCCTGCAATTGTACCAGCGTCCTTTGTTGCTTGGCGTTGAGCATCATTAAAATATGCAGGAACAGTAATAACTGCTTTTTCAACTTTATGTCCTAAATGTTCTTCAGCATATTTCTTCATATATTGAATTATTTTTGCTGAAATTTCTTGAGGAGTAAAGTCTTTGTTAACACAATTAACATGTACTTTCTCACTTGTTCCCATTTTTCTTTTAATTGAACTAACCGTATCTGGATTAGTTATCATTTGCCTTTTTGCTGCATCACCAACTATTTCTTCACCATTTGATTTAAAAGCAACAACTGATGATGTTGTATTTTTCCCTTCTGGATTTGGAATTACTTTCCAACTTCCATCTGGTTGAATATACGATACTACAGAATTAGTAGTACCTAAGTCAATGCCAATAATTACTTCTTTTGCCATAAAAATTCCCCCTTAATTTTTCATTTCATCACTTGTATGTGATTCTGTATTTTCTGCAATTTCTGCTTTTTCTTCTTCTTTTTTCAAAAAAACTTTAACAGTAGCTGGTCTTATTAAACGATCTTTGAGCATATATCCATTTAACAAAACTTCAGTCACAGTATTGTTTTTACTATCATCTTGTGTATCTATAATTTCTACTGCATGATGAATTTTAGAATCATACTCTTCTCCAACTTTAGGAACTATTTGTATAACTCCTTCATTTTCTAATGAATCTAATAACAATTTATAAACAAATTCAAATCCAGTTCTATAGTTTATTGCTTCTTGATTTGGAGCATCCATTTTGAATGCTAATTGAAATCCATCAAGAACCCTCAATAACTCTTCAACTATTGACTGAGAACGATACTTAATTGATTTTTCATATTCACTCTTATAATACTTACCTTGATTTTCATAATATGCAGCAGTATTCAATGCCTTATTAAATTGCTCTTGCATTTTATCATAATCATCTTTTGGTACATACTGCGGTTCTACCTCGCATTCTTCATTAGTAATATTTTCTTTTTTTTCTTTTTCATCATTACAATCTTTTTTCTTGTTTTTACTCATCCTTATCATCCTCACTTTCTTTAAAATATTCGTCAATAGCTTCTTGTAAATATTCAAGTGCTCCAATAACTTTTGAATAATCCATACGAGTTGGCCCGATAAGAGCAATTTTCCCGTTGTTATTGTTATCAAAATGAATATTTGCACTAACTACAGATAAATCATCTATTTCAGCAATTGTATTCTCATCCCCAATCATGACACATATGTCATCATTTGAATCGAATTGACGCCAAACATCCTGATTTTCTAATAAATTAACTAATTTTCTTAATTTATTAAGATTACTAGTAAATTCTGGTTGTTCTAAAATATTTGCTCTTCCAAATACTGAAACTCTCTCAGCTGTAAACTTTAAAAATGCTTCTAAAAATGCTTTAAATATAACTTCATGTTGTTTAACAGCATCTGCTAAAATAGGCTTAATTGAATTGACCTTATCAATTACTTGACTTATCTTGGTCCCACTTATTCTATCATTTAATATTTCAACACAATTTTCTAAATCATTCATAGCAATAGAGTTTGGAATACTAAATATCTTGTGTTCAACATGACCTCTATCAGTAACAAACAAGGCAACTACACTTGTAGATGTAAGTGGCATTAATTGCACCTTTGAAAGACATTCTTCATTTGAATCTGGTCCTAGCATAACCGATGTAAGATTAGTCATTTGGGAAATAATTTCACACCCATGCTTTATGACTTCATTAATCTGAATATCTTTTTGAGAAAAAAGAGCTTGAATCTTCTCTTTAGTGTCATCATCTATGCACTTTTTATCTCTTAAAGAATCTACATAATAACGATAGCCCATAGGACTAGGAACACGTCCACTAGAGGTATGAGTCTTTTCAAGATATCCAAGATTTTCTAACTCTGCCATTTCACTTCTAATAGTAGCACTAGAATATGGGAGATCATATTTGTCAAGCAAAGAATGTGATCCAACAGGCTCTGCAGTTTTTACAAATTCTTCAACAATTAGCTTCAATATTCGCTGTTTTCTATTCAATTCTTGCATAACTCAACCCCCTAATCTAGCACTCCACTTTTTTGAATGCTAATATTATTATACACACTATCTTAGCACTGTCAATAGCAAAGTGCTAATTTTTTTAAATATTAAAAAAACTATCAGATGATAGTTTTAATCATTATCTCTTATTTTCATGGTTTTAGAATTTGTACAAGCATCAAAAACGGAAATTTGGGTTCTATAAAGCAACATATATGCAATATTAAACAAGGCAAGTGGGAAAAGAGATTGTAGTAAACTTCTCATAATTACTTGACCAAAACTCATTTTCGAATCATCTTTGGATACTACTTTTACATTAAAAATAATTCCCCCAATTGAAACTCCTTTAAAAAGCAAAAAACATATTAATATGTAAACGAAATAAGATATAACAGTATAAATTTGAGGGGTAGTAAAAAAGTAAAGAAAATAATCTAAAAATGGTAGTTTTATTTTCAAAACATATATAGCAATTAAAGAAAGAATTAGTGCAAAAAGTACATCTGTAAAATATGCAAGAAATCTTTTTTCAAAATTAGCCTTCAATTCTATCACCTCTTTAATAATATAACATATTAATAATTTAAATTCATGGTTAAGGTAGCAATGATATGATTCAGTAGATATATTCCTTTTTCACTAACATATATTGACTCCAGACTTTCTTCTAAATATCCATCTTTTTTTAATTTTTCAATTTCACTTGAGTATTTATCACAAAAATCGATACCAAATTTACTAAGGTAATCTTTTAAAATAATACCTTCTTTTAAGCGAAGACGCAACATAATATATTCAAACTCTTGTTCATTTTTACTAATTAATTTTTCTTCTTTAATGAATTCTCCTTTAATGTAATTTGTTATTGAAGAAGAATTAGCATATCTAACACCATCTACATATCCATGAGCTCCTGGTCCAATTCCAACATAATAATCATCATTCCAATATTTCATATTATGCTTAGATTCCATACCTTTTTTACAAAAATTACTTACTTCATATCTATAATATCCATTATTACTTAATTTTTTATTTATCAAATTATACATTTCATAAATTTTTTCATCACTTAATGCTTTAACTTTATTTATTTTGAAAATAGTATTATCTTCTACAACTAATGGATAAAAAGATATGTGAGGAATATCAAGTTTTAAAAAAAAATCTAAATCTTTCAAAAGATCTTCTTTTTTTTGATGTGGTAAACCAAACATTATATCAATTGAGATATTGTTTATTCCAACTTTTTTTAATCTCTCAATTCCATGTATGACATCAATCGTTTTATGACAACGATTAAGTATCTTAAGCATTTTATCATTTGAAGTCTGTACCCCGATAGAAATACGATTTACACCATGTTTTTTTAATAAACTTATTTTTTCAAAAGTTAAATTTTCAGGATTAGTTTCCATAGTAAATTCAAAATCTTCATTATTGTTTTTAAATTTATTTATGATTTCTAGCAATTTATTTAACTGAAAAAAATTAAGTGATGTTGGAGTCCCACCTCCAATATATATAGTAGAATATTTATTTTTATCATAAAAAGACAATTCTTTTTCTAAAGATATTAAATAACTATTAACGATATCTTCTTGATAAAGAAATTTTGTAAAATTACAGTAGTTACAAATATTTGAACAAAATGGAACATGAACATACAAGGCATCTACCTTGTTTAACATATTAATCGTCGCCAACTTCCTTTTTCTCATCAAAATCTTTAGGCTTTTTTTCAACTATAATCATGCTTTCTACTTCCTCTTTGGCAATTTCTTCAGGGGAAAGTTTTTTTGCTGATTTTTTACTGTTTTTTATTTCTTCCTTATTAATCTTTTTTCTCAAAAATAAAGAAACACCCAATAAGACTAATGCAATACCTATGATAACAAGAGTTGTACCTAAATCCATATATTAACCTTCTTTCTTATTTATATTTGGAGTATAAACAAATTTATTTTTCAATTGTTCTTTACGATAAAGACCAATCTCCACCAAAAAATCCATTGAAGTTCTTGCAGTTTCATAGGCGCAATCAACAAATTGCTTGAATTGACTTATCGTATAGTAACGTCCTTCAACTCTATGCGTTGCAAAAAAGAATGCCTGATGATACTTAATAAGAGGATTCATTTCCACTAGATGTTTAGCGTATTCTTCTTCATCAAGTCCATCTAATTGAGAAACATCTATTTCTAAGTTTGTATCCATTTTTGTAATATCTTTTTCTTTATCATCTATTTTAATAGGTTCTTCTTTTTCAATAATTTTATCTTCCAAATTATTATCAATTTCTTCATTATTCTTTTTCTCATTTTCTAAATTTCTTAAATTTATATTATTATCTTCTTTGATTTCTTCTTTTACTTCTAAATCTTTTTCTTGATCATCATCTTTATCTAAAATATGTTCATCTTTATCTTCTTTACTTATATCTTTATATTTCAAAAAAGGATCTTCTATAAAGTCAAATTGTTTTTTTTCTTTTTTATTATAATTACTAGAATTTTCAAATTGTTTGAAATAATCGGCATCTTTTTCTGTGTTATCTTCTTCTTTTTCTACTTCGACACTTTCTTGATTTGAAGATTCTTTTTCTACCTCAACAATTTTTTCAATGTATACTGGAACTTCTTTTTCTACAATTTTCTCAACTATTTTTTCAACAACTCCAACTTCAGAGTATATAGGTTTTGGTTCTTCAATTTTTTGGAGATTTTTTAATCTCCAACTAATAGAATCAAAAACTAGTTGACATAATAACAAGATTCCATATGTTACATCACCACTTCTTTTTATTTCATCAAAGATTAGCAAAAAATCATCTTTTCTTTGAAGAATAAATTCAGCAAGTGAAAGATAATAACTTGCCTCACCATACCCTGAATCTGCTAGTACTTTTTCATAAACAAAAAGCGCAATTTCTTCGTTATATTTTTCAAATGGTTCTATATATAATATATAAAAATACATTATTGCTGCTATTATAAATGGTGACATTTCAAAATCAGAATCATAAAACTCAAAAAAACTAGCCATAAACTCAGAGATTCTATCGTTTTGAGCCCCTTCAAATGTAGTAGTATTTGGCACTTTTAAATCAAAATTCCTATAAACAAAACTATTGTCTTGTAAATCATTGCTAGATAGTCTTGTAATTATTTCTCTAAACAATTGTTTATCTATTTTCAAAGAAGGATTTTCTAATAGATATTTTGTAGTTTTATAAACACCATATACATGAGTGTTTTTTAAATGAGGACTAGTAACATCCATCATTACTTCAATATCTTTATCAGAAACTTGTATTTCTTCTTGATTAGCAAGAATTAATAAATCTTCTTTAAAAACATCATCAATAAAATTATCTATAGGTTTAATATCAGAAATTGATTGTAATAATTTTAATTTTTCAAAAAGATTAGAAAATTTAAACATTAACCTTTCTGTAGAATTAGCTATTCCCATTATAGAAGGTGTCAAAACAATACTAAAAGGTATTCTATCAAACTTTTTAATCTCTAGTGGAAACCTATATTTTTCTCTATATTCACTAACTTGTCTCCAAATTGAATCAGCAAGTTGTTCTCCCATTCTATTAGAAATTTCTTTTTTTGATAAATACTCTATATCAGTAAATTTTCGTGCAATATCTATTGTTGATGGCATACTATCACCTCTATCAAAAAGATTATATCAATAAAACACAAAGAAATCTATATTTTGCAACTAAAAAACTACTAATATTATTTTTTTAGTAGTTTTTGTCATCTTTTTAATCATCATCCATACTTAATACTGCCATGAACGCTTCTTGAGGAACCTCAACAGTTCCTATTGATTTCATCCTCTTTTTTCCTTCTTTTTGTTTTTCTAATAATTTTTTCTTTCTGGTTATATCTCCACCATAACACTTTGCCAAAACATCTTTCCTAACAGCTTTAATGTTTGTTCGTGCAATAACTTTACCTCCAATTGCCGCTTGAATTGGAACTTCAAACTGCTGTTTAGGAATTATTTTTTTGAGCTTAGATGCTAATATTTGACCTCTATTAAAAGCAGAATCCCGATGAACTATTGTAGCAAGTGCATCAACTTGTTCACTATTTAATAATATATCAAGTTTTACAAGGTTGGACTCCTTATACCCGGTTAATTCATAATCTAAAGAGGCATAACCTTTTGAATAAGATTTAAGTTTATCAAAAAAATTATAAATTATCTCCGAAAGTGGCATTTCATAAATTAAAATCATTCTAGTATTATCTACATAAACTAAATCTTTATAAATTCCTCTTTTTTCTTGGCACAACTCCATTAGTGGTCCAACATATTCACTTGGAGTCATTATTGAAGCTTTAACATATGGTTCTTCAATTCGATCAATGCTTTGAATATCAGGGAGCTTTGAGGGATTATCTAATTTTATCATTTCACCATTAGTTTTAAATACATGATATACAACAGAAGGAGCAGTACAAATAAGATTGAGATTGTATTCTCTTTCTAATCTTTCTTGTATAACATCCATATGTAATAATCCTAAAAAACCACACCTAAACCCAAACCCAAGTGCTTGCGATGTTTCGGGTTCATATACTAGGGAGGAATCATTTAAAGATAATTTATCTAATGCATCTTTCAAGTCACTATATTTATCATTATCTACAGGAAATAATCCACAATAGACCATTGATAACATTTTTCTATATCCTGGCAAAGGTTTTGATGCTGGATTATCTAGTAACGTAACAGTATCTCCAACATGAATATCTTTCACGTTTTTGATAGTTGCCGCTATCCATCCAACCTCTCCTGCCTGCAAAGATTCTTTTTTCACTTCTTTAGGAGTCCTTATACCCAACTCTTGAACTTCATAGACTACACCATTAGACATTAGTTTAATTTTATCTTTTACTTTTAAACAGCCTTCTTTAATACGCACAAAAATTATTACTCCTCTATAAGAATCATAAAACGAATCAAATATTAGTGCCTGTAATGGATTATTATCTTTTCCTGTTGGGGCTGGTATATATTTTATTACAGCCTCAAGAACATCTTTTACATTTAGACCTGTCTTAGCAGAAATTTTTGGAGCATGTGAAGCTGGAAGGCCTATAACATTTTCAATTTCATCAACAACTAGATCAGGGTTTGCCGATGGTAAATCTATTTTATTTATAACAGGAATTACCTCAAGATTATTATCAATTGCTAGATATAAATTAGCTAATGTTTGAGCTTCTATTCCCTGAGTGGCATCAATTACTAATAAAGCTCCTTCACAAGCTGCCAAAGAGCGAGAGACTTCATAGGTAAAATCAACATGCCCAGGGGTATCAATCAAATTAAAAACATACTTTTCCTTACTATCAGAAAAATATTCAATTTGAACAGCATTTAATTTTATTGTAATTCCTCTTTCTCTTTCTAAATCTAAATTATCCAATATTTGAGCCTTCATCTCGCGCTTTTCTACTGTATTTGTAAGCTCTAATATTCTATCGGCTAATGTAGATTTTCCATGATCAATATGAGCAATAATTGAGAAATTTCTTATTTTACTTTTATCTATTGACATCTTTTCACTCCTTAAAAATCCATCTTATAAATCAAACTTTTTGTTTAAAATATTATCTTTTAATCCATTAATATAACTCAAAGAAGACATTTTTTTTCTTCCTTCAAATTGCACTAAATTGATCATTATAGCACCATCTAAAGTTTTAACAACAATTCCTTTTTCAAGAGAAATTATTGTGCCTGGCTCTTGATTACCATCATTAACTACTATCTCACAACTATATATTTTTACTATTTTACCATCTAAAATAGAATAAGCTCCTGGATTAGGAGATAATCCTCTTATCAAATTAAACACATCTTTGCTACTTAAGTTCCAATTTATTTTTTCTTCTTCTCTTTTTATATTATATCCATAGGTAACTAAAGATTCATTTTGAATAATTCCAATACATTTACCCGAAAAATATTCTGGTAAAAACTCAATAATCATCTTAGATGCTATTTCTTGCAAACGCAAACTTAAAATTTCTAAGTTGTCACTTTCATATATTGGCGTTTCCATTTGTTTATATATTCTACCTGCATCCATTTTATATACCATTTCCATTATGGTAATACCGGTTTTATCATAACCATTTATTATACTGCGATGTATTGGTGCTCCTCCTCTTAATTTA
The DNA here is from genome assembly GCA_028693955.1 of Bacilli bacterium. Taxonomy (GTDB): domain Bacteria; phylum Bacillota_I; class Bacilli_A; order RFN20; family UBA1709; genus JAQUUH01. The sequence continues at coordinate 12,285 of JAQUUH010000001.1, read as the reverse complement.
GGAAGTAAGGATGCATGTATATTAATACATCCATATGTTGGAATTTTTAGCATGGCTTCTGGAATTATTTGACCATAAGCACAAGTTATAATCAAATCGGGAGAAAGATTTTCAACAAAACTATAATCATTTTTTATTTTTTCTACTTGAAAAACTTGAATTTGGTATTTTTCTCCTATTTTTTTTGTTGGAGTACTACTCAGCTCGTGATGCCTTCCTATAGGTCTATCAGGTTGGGATATTATTGCTACAACATTCCAGCCATCTAAAATTATTTTTTCAAAAACTGATGCAGCAAAAGATGGTGTACCCATAAGTATTATTTTTTTATTTTTCATGTTATCACCCTCAAACACTATCTAAATGCTCCTATTAAAAATAATTCTAGTCCTTGAAATCTATCTATTTTACCACTTTTAATTTTATAATCTAATTGTGATAAATCATTTAATGTCTTTAGCATGTCATCTAAAGTTACACTCCCCATCTTTCTTAAATTTATAGCCACTCTAGAAATTTTTGCCCCAAGCTCATCCGCTATTTCCGCTTCATTCTTACCTATTTTTTTCAAATATGAAACTTGATATAAAAATCTTATTTGGGATCCCATAATTGATATTAAATAAATAGGCTCGATATTTTGAGTTTTTAAATCTCTATATATTGATAATGCCGTAGAATTATCGCGATTAATTAAAGAATTTGCTATACCAAACTCACTTTTTTCTAAAGGTACTGCTACTAAATTTTTTATCACATTTTCATCTATTTTATCAGAATATAATGCTATTTTATCTACTTCATTAATAACATCAACCAAATCAGTTCCGACTCTTGATATAAAAGAAGATAATGCTTTTTCAGTTATATCAATTTTTCTATTGTTAAAAAGTTTTTTAATTACAATTGGCCAATCATCCTTAGAAATATCATTTACTTCAATAATCTTAGAAAAGTTTAATATTTTCTTAACATTTTCGTTCTTAGTATCAAGCTTTTTTCCTAAAAAAGTTAGTACCAAAGTTGTAAAAGAGTTTTGATTAGCAGCATAATTAACTAATAATGATATATCATTTAGATTAATATCATTATCAACATATGGTTTCAAATTTTTAATGTCAAATAAAAAATCCGCTTTCTTGACAAGAACTAATTTTTGATCATCAAAAAAAGGATAGGTTGAAACATCATCAATAATTTGTTTTATTGAAGATTGTTCAAAATCAAAATTAACTAAATTAAAATCCGTAACTTTCTTAAGAGTGTTACTTATGAGATTATTTATTTGTTTTTTTACAATAGGTTCTTGAACACCATAAATAATGTATATCAATTTTATCACCTTTTAAATTATATCATGATTTAATAATTAATTAATAAAAATTTCTTTTATTTTTAAGATGTAATTATTCATTTTTGTTATTATTATTGTTCCATTCAAATCTGTTCTATAATATTTGATATTCATTTTATTTAATCTTGCTAATGTTTCTATACTAGGATGTCCATAAAAGTTATTTTTACCAACGCTAATAACTGCTAAAATTGGTTTTAAAACTTCTAAAAACTCTTCTGATGATGAAGTTTTTGAACCATGATGACTTATTTTTAAAACATCAACCTTTAGAGTTGGGTATTCTTGGATTATATTTTTTTCAACAATAGAAGAGATATCTCCTGTAAACAAAAAATTCAATTTACATGCCTTTAAATAAATCACTAGACTATTATCATTATTGTTACTATAATCTTTATTATTTATATTAATTATTTTCTCGTTTTTAATTTTTATAGTTTCAAAATTTTCTCTATTATAAACTTTTTTTACTTTAAAATTTGTTAATAAACTTGGTAAAGCACCATTATGATCAAAATCATCATGACTTATAATGACATAGTCTAGACTTTTAATCCCTTTTGCTTTTAAATATGGGATTATTCTTTTAGTTGCATAATCATAATATGAACTACCTCCTGTATCTATTAATATATTACCCAAGTTATTTTTATAATTTATTAAGGTACAATCACCTTGTCCAACATCAATAAAACTGACTTCATCTTGAAAACGGAAGTAAGGCTTATAATATTGAAAGACAAGAGCAACTATTATAGATAAGAAGACCTTTAAAGAAAGTTTTTTCCGACCAATTAAAAAATAATTAATAAAAAAATAATATAAACTATAATAAATTAGCATTAAATTAATACTTGGCTTTCCCATTATTAACATTTGAGAATACTCATTTGCTATATTTATTATTTGATAAAACCCATGTATTAATGGTAAAAGAAGAAATTGCAAATATGGAATTATTCCTAATATACTAATCAAATAAATAAAAGGAATAACACTTGAAAATATTATATTTAAAATTATCGCGAATGCATTGAATTCATAATTTAAATATAATATTATTGGTAACATTGCTAGATATGTTAAGCTAGAAAAATATATCGGTTTCAAAAAAGTAAGTTTGAATTTAAGCTTATTTATCAATAAAATATTAAAACTTGCAAAAAAAGTTAGTATAAAAGAAATATTTTTGATATTTAATGGATTAATAAAAAGAAAAAAGAAAGCTAAAAGAAAAATAATGGAAAAACTATCAAGATAATTTTTTAAATATCTTTTAGAAATATATCTTAAGCAAATAGTTAGATAAGCTCTTAAAGATGGAATAGTATATCCTAGCAAAAAGATATATGGGAAAATTAGTAATAGTATTAAAATATCATTTTTTATATATTTACTACCAAGTTTTTTCAAAAAAATAAATAGCACATTTATATGAAAACCCGATATAACAAATAGATGAATTACTGAAAGATTTTTTAAATCATTATATAATTCTTGAGAATCAATTTTATCACCAAAAACAATCATTTTTATAAACTTTTTAGTCTCTTCATCATGATTAGATAAAATTTTATTTATTATTTTATTTTTATCAATGCCATTTTTTAATTTTCTTTTATAAACATAGGAATTTACTACTAAATTATTAGAAATATTTTTGCTTTTCATATAACTTTTAAAGTCACTAATAAGAGGTATAGCATTACCCTCAAGTCTTTTAATGTCACCTTCAACATAAAAAATATCGCCTTGATAATAATCATTAAAATCATATGTAATGAAATTATAACTATCAGCTTCAACAATCTGATAATTATCATGTTTTTCAGTAATTTTTAGGTAACCTTTATAAGTGTTGAGATTATATTCTTTTTCTTGTTTCATCATGAATAGACCCAATAAAAATAAAAAAACAATTATTGCTAATTGTTTTTTATCATATTTTAGTATTACTAGTATTATTATAATTAGAAATATTACAAAAAACAAAATGCTATTTTTTGATAATAAACCACATATATATGTTAACAAATACAAAAGAAGATAACTAGAAATCATAATTTAATATAGTCTTTCAAAGCACTAAAAGTGGCATTCCCAATACCATCTACTTTCATTAAGTCTTCGAGTTTTTTAAAATCGCCATTAGCAACTCTAAAATTAATTATTTTTTGTGCTGTTGCTATACCAATTTTAGGCAATTCATCTAAATCGCTAATGTTGGCTTGATTAATCGAGACTTTAGGAGCATCTTTTTCTTTTAAAAATGGTATGTATATAGTTGTTTCACTACCATCTATTAAATAATTTAAATCATAGCATTCAAAATCAGCATTATCACTTACTCCCCCAGATAACTCTAACAACTCTTCAAGATAAGAATTTACTTTTATTTTATATTTACCTGGTTTTTTAATAGAACCCGTTAACTCAATTTGAACCATTAAATCACTGGACGAAGAACTGCTTGATTTACTTGAATAAACGACGCTACTACTTGAAAAAGATGCCAAATCACTAAGTCTTATAACATCTAATTTACTCATTCCAAATAGATACATTATTGTCAACAAAACTACAGCCAAGATTATTTTCAACAATATCACCTCTTATTTTTTCATTGATGATATCATTAATAATTCCTATTAAAAAAACCACATAATGTGGTTAATTAATTTTTAATATTACTACTTCATATGGATCTTTTACTCTGACTGTGACTTTATCACCTTTTACATGATTCATTAGCGCCTGTGATAAAGGTGCCTCATTAGAAACTTTCCCTTGCAATGGATCCGACTCAACTGACCCTACAATTGTATAAGTATATTCTGTATTATCAGATTTATCCAAAATTGTGATTGTAGATCCTAACCTAACAATTTTCTTTTTACTGTCACTTTGATTATCAATAAGCTCAGCATTGGCAATCATGTTTTCTATTTCACGAATACGACTTTCAACTTGTGCTTGCCTATTTCTCGCAGCATCATAATCTGCATTTTCAGATAAATCGCCTTGGGCTCTTGCATCACGTAATTCTTCAATTACTTCTTCTCTTTGTACTTCCTTTAAATTCTTCAATTCTTGATTTAATTTATCAAGACCTTCTTTAGTAATTAACACTTTTTCTAATTCCATTAATTTTCACCTCAAATTTTCTTTAAATTATAACACATTAACCGATCATTATACTAGATATCTTTGAAGAAATAATATCTATTACAATTGGATTGTGTCCTCCTTCTGGAATAATAATATCAGCATATCTTTTTGAAGATTCAACAAACTGCATATGCATAGGTCTTACTGTTTCTAAATACTGCTTAATAACAGAATCAACAGTTCTGCCTCGCTCATTTATATCACGTTTTAACCTTCTAATAAAACGGATGTCATCAGCTGTATCAACAAAAATCTTTATATCACATAGTTCTCGAATTGATTGCTCTGAAAGGGTTAATATTCCCTCCAGTATTATAACATTTACTGGATTTACAATTTCTATTTCATCGCTTCTATTATGAATAGTAAAATCATAAATTGGTTTTTCAATTGATTTACCAGATTTTAAATCCAAAAGATGTTGTCTTAATAAATCAAAATCTATCGAATCTGGATGATCAAAATTAATTTTCGATCTTTCCTCATATGTTTTGCCTTCAATTTTTTTATAATAATCATCAAGACGTATCATGGCTATTGATCCAAAATCTTTATTTTTAGCAAACAACCTTTGTGCTGCAGAGGTTTTCCCACTTGCGCTTCCTCCTGCGATTCCAATAATCATTGTTGACATATTTTCACCCACTATTGTTCCTCAATTATTTCATTAGTATCATTAAGTTCTTCATCACTAGAATTTTCATCCATGAATGTCCCAATTACCTCTTCAACCATATCCCATTCTTCATCTTCCTCAATAGGATATAGATGTCCTTCGTCATCATATATTGAAGCATATAAATTTTCTTCCTTATCATTAGGATTAAAATAAATTACATATTTCTTTTTTCTATTATCATCATCAAAGGTAAATAATATTTCCATTTCAATTTCATTACCTTTTTCATCTATAACTATTAACTTATTATCTTCCATCTATTTAATTCCTCCTTTTTGTTGATCTAGAAATGTTTGTAATATAACAACTGCAGACATTTTGTCAATTACACTCTTTCTTTTGTTTCTTGATAAATCAGCCTCAAGTAAACTTCTTGTTGCTTGTTTTGTTGTCCAGCGCTCATCTATAAGAAAAACTTTAACATTAAATTCGTTTTCAATCATTTTCTTGAAATTAATTGCTAATTCTGCTTTTTCACCTAAATCACCGTTCATATGAAGAGGCAATCCTAAAACTACTTTTTCACAAGAATATTTTTCTAACATATCTCCAACTTTACTAAGTGCCACTTCATAACTTTCATCTTTAAAGCGAAAATTTTCTACTCCTTGAGCAATTATTGCAAGAGGATCCGAAACAGCTATTCCAAGAGTTCTACTTCCTAAATCTAATCCTAAAATTCTCATAACTTCCTCGCTTTCAAAAGTATTATACATTATATCATTTCTAAAAACTATTTAAATAATTATTTAAATAAACTACTAATTCACCAATTTTCGAGGAATCTTTACCGCCAGCTTGAGCCATATCGGGTCTTCCTCCTCCACCTCCACCAATTATTTTGACAGTATCTTTAATAATTTGACCACTATTATAACCCTTTTCAATTGCTTTTTTTGAAGAGCAAGCTAGTAAAGAAACCTTATCTTCAGTCTTATTAATTAGATAAACAAAATAATTATCAACTTTAGATTTAATTAAATCAACAATTTTTGACATCATTTCTTTATCATAATTTTCAAGTTCTTCAATTATTATTTTAATTCCATTTTGTTCTTTTGAATTAGAAATCATATCATCAATACTAGATAATGCTATTTTTGATTTCAAAATTTCTATTTGTGACTTTAAATCATTTATTTGTCCCATTTGAGAAGAAAATCTATCTAATGCTTCGTGATAGGATAAAGCTCCTAATTTATTTGTAATGCTTGCTAATATTTGTTCTCTATTTTTCATTAAATGATAGGCATTAATACCCGTTGTAGCTTGTATTCTTCTAACTCCCGATGATATACTCTCTTCAAAATCTATAACAAATACACCAATATCTCCAGTATTTTTAACATGACATCCACCACATAATTCTATAGAATAACCACCAAAATTAACTACTCTAACAATATCTTCATATTTTTCACTAAAAAGTGCCATAGCTCCTGTTTTTTTAGCATCTTCTAGAGTCATATATTTAATGTCTGCAACATAGGATTTATCAATTGCTTTGTTTACCAACAATTCAACTTCTTCAATTTGTTTTGTTGACATTTTTTCAAAATGAGTGAAATCAAATCTTAATCTTACATCATCCACATAAGAACCTGCTTGCTCAATATGCTTTCCTAAAACTATCTGTAAAGCCTTTTGTAATAGATGAACTGCTGAGTGATTTCTAGTAATTTTTGCTCTTCTTTCAATATCAACAATAAGTTCAAATTCGTCTCCTATTTTTACATTTATGCCATTTGTATTAACATAATGCAATGTTTGTTTTCTTGGAGCCTTTTGAACATTAAAAACATCAATATCACCATATGATGCCCTTAATATGCCTGTATCATAAACTTGACCACCAGATTCAGCATAAAATGTTGTATGATCAAAAACTATTATTCCTTCTCCTTCTAGTTCAGCCATTTTAACTCCATCTTTAAATATTGCAATTACTTTTGCTAAAATTGGTGTTGGATTATAATCAAATGATGTCTTTAAATCAAACTCTAATAAATCTTTAGATTGACTATTCATTGATTGAGCAATAACTTGAGCACTTCTTGCACGCTCTTTTTGTTTTTGCATCTCTTTTGCAAAACCTTGTTTATCGACTTTAAAACCTTTTTCTTCAGCAATTTCTACAGTTAATTCGTATGGAAAACCATATGTATCATATAACTTGAAAGCTGTTTCACCATTAATAATTTTATTGTTAATATTTACTTTTAAATAATCCATTAGCATTTGTTCACCTAATGACAATGTTTTCTCAAATTTTTCTTCTTCAATCTTAATTAATTTTTCTATATAATCAATTTTCTCATTTAAATATTCATAATAATCTTCCATTATTTTGACTACTACAGGAACTAATTTATACAAAAATGCTCCTTCTATATTTAATTTCTTACCATATCTTACAGCTCTTCTTAAAACTCTTCTTAAAACATATCCTCTACCCTCATTAGAAAATAATGCACCATCTGCTAGTGCAAATGTACATGTCCTTATATGATCGGCAATAACTCTATAATATTTTTTGTTTTCTGACAAATATTTTTTACTTGTCATTGTCTCAACTTCCCTAATTATTGGCATAAATAAATCTGTATCAAAGTTTGTTTCAACTTCTTGCATAACGCAAGCTATTCTTTCAAGACCTGCTCCAGTATCAATGTTTTTTTGTGGAAGTTCAGGATATTCTTCCCTCTTTAGCCCTTCTTTAGAATTATATTGAGAAAAAACAATGTTCCAAATTTCAATATATCTATCATTTTCCATGTCTTCTGCAAGAAGCTTAATTCCTATTTTTTGGGAATCATACTCTTCTCCTCTATCAAAAAATATTTCGCTATTAGGTCCACAAGGCCCCTCGCCTATTTCCCAAAAATTATGTTCACATTCAACAAGATGATTTTCAGGCAACCCCATGGAAACCCACATTTTTTTTGATTCATCATCACTTGGGTGAACAGTTATATATAATTTATCAATAGGAAAATCAAACCATTTATTTGAAGTAAGCAATTCCCAAGCCCAAGTAATTGCCTCTTTTCTAAAATAATCCCCAATTGAAAAGTTACCAAGCATTTCAAAAAAAGTGTGATGTCTTGCTGTATATCCAACATTTTCTATATCATTTGTTCTAATAGATTTTTGAGCATTTACAATTCTTGTTGATTTAGGTTTTTCTGTCCCATCAAAATATTTCTTTAATGCAGCAACTCCTGAATTTATCCACAATAAAGTTGGATCATTATGGGGAACTAATGATGCCCCTTTTTCAATCATATGTCCCTTGCTACTAAAAAAATCTAACCACATTCTTCTTATTTGTGCACCTGTTAAGTTTTTCATAATATTTCTCCTTAAAATAAAAAAACGTTCCATCTAGGAACGAATATATCGCGGTACCATCCTAGTTCATGAAAAATCATGCCCTTAATTGCGTTAACGCCGCTAACGATGTTTTTTCAACACTCTCCAAAATGGCCAATTACTCTTTATTGAATTTTTACACCAGCCAAATTCTCTCTAAATATAAATGAGTAATCTCTTTTTTTCAACGATTTCGCAATAATTATATCATATTAACTTTATTTTTCAAATATATATTGGTTTTATAAAATTAACTCTTTTATTCTTTCTTTAAGTGAAGTCTTCCTTCTATTATATTCTATTTTTTGAATTCCTTGTTTTAAAGATTCTATACTTCCTAACAATATTAGAGCTTCTTTTGCTCTTGATATACCCGTATAAATCAATTTTCTTTTTAGCATTATCGAATATTCTTTAAGAATAGGCATTATAACTAACCGATATTCACTTCCTTGGGATTTATGAACACTTATACAATATGCATGAGATAAGTTAGCAAAGCTTGACGATGTATACTTTACTAAATTTCCATCAAAATTAACTATTATTTGAGCATGTAATTTATCATCTTCATCTATTATATCTTCAAGAATTCCAATATCACCATTATAAACATCATCATCTGGTTGATTCTTTAATTGCAAAATTTTATCCCCTACCCGATATATTGTTCTACCAATACTAATTGTTTTCTTATTATTTGTTTGAGGATTAAAATATTCACGTAAAACATCATTTAAATTATTTATACCAGCAACTCCATCATACATTGGAGCAAGAACTTGAATATCTTGAACTGTCATTCCTTTATCAACTGCTTTTTGAACAATATTAAGAATATAATTTTTCACTTGAATGGATGAGCATTCAATAAAAGAAACATCCTCTTTGTGTAAATTTTCAATGTTTAAAGTTCCTATTCTAACATCATAAGACAAAGGTATAATTCCTGAATTTTCACTTTGCCTATGAATCTTGATAAGTTTAACTTTGTTAATAAAATCTAGTGCTAATAAATCACGTAAAACATCCCCAGGAGAAACAGGAGGAAGTTGTTGATCGTCTCCAATTAAAAGTATCTTACTAAAATTTTGAGTTGCCTTTAATAATTTATCAAACAATTGACAATCCACCATTGAAAATTCATCTATAATTAAGAAATCCCCAAAAAGTTGGTTGTTTTCATGGTATTTAAAAGTATTAGTTTCTAAATCCCACCCTAAATATCGATGAATAGTTGTTGCTTCATGTTCACTTAATTCACTAATTCTTTTAGAAGCACGTCCTGTAGGAGCACAAATTTGAATTAAACTATCTTGAAATAAATTTTCATATATTTTAATAATAGCATTAACCACTGTTGTTTTCCCAGTTCCTGGTCCTCCAGTAATAATTGTTAATCCACTATTTATACAAGTAATTATTGATTCTTTTTGCTCTATAGAGTATTCAATTCCTAGTTTTTTTTCTATTTTCTCTATTTCTTTATTTATTAATCCAGATGAAACAACTAAATTTCTTCTTTCAATAAATTTTGACAAATTAAAAGCTATACCTACTTCAGCATCATATAGTTGAGTTGGATATATTCTATCTTTTTCAATAATTAATTTCCCTTCTTGGATGAGTTCATTTATCGAATGGGTAAAGTTTTCATAGTCTAAATCTAGAATATTCTTTGAAATAAATTTATATATTTCATTTAAATTAGTATAAGTATCTTGAGTTTTATAACATATCTGTAGTGCTGAATAACAAATTAAAGCTTTCAATCTTCGCTCATCTTTTGGCGAAACACCAATTGAAAATGCAATACGATCTGCTATTTTAAAATTAATCCCTTCTATATCTGAGATGAGAATATAAGGGTTATTTAATACTTTTTCTACCATTTTGTCCCCATATACTGCATCCATTTTCATTAATGTTTTTAAATCTATTCCATGACCAACAAATATTTTCATAGCTTCTTCTAGTCTATGATTAAATTTTATACCTTTTATTATAGAATCTTTTTGTTCTTTTTTTATATTAACATTATTTAAAACTGAACTATCATTCTTTATTTTTTCCAAACAATCAACACCTAACTCTTCAAAAACTTTTCTTGCTGCTGAAGTTCCCACTTTTGGAAATGATGCACTTGAAAGAAAACGAATTATAGCTTCTTCATCATTTGGCAATATCTTCTCATAATTTTCAACTTTAAATTGGCGACCATATTTTGGATGATCAACAAACTCTCCATAATATCTACATAAATCATTTTTCTTAGGTAACTCAAAATAACCAGTTATTACTAGTTTTTCATCTTTTTTTTGATCCAATTTAACTCTCGCTATTACATATGAATTGCTTTCATTATAAAATACAATGCTATGAATATATCCTAATATACTTTCCATAAATTCACCACATTACTTTACAAAATCAATTATTCCGCCACCAAGACATATATCTTCATCATAAAAAACACAAATCTGTCCTGGAGTTATTGCTTTAACTTTTTTTTGACACTTTATTTCAACTGTATCTTCTGATATAAATTTTGCAATTATAGGATTATCTTCTTGGCGATAGCGAAATTTACAAAAACACTTAAATTCTCCAACAGTTTTTACTTTTGAAATCCAATTAACATCTTTAATTATCACATAATCATTATAAAGAATATCATCATCACCTTGAACAACATACAAAATTGATTTTTGAATATCTTTATCTACTACAAACCACGAACCAGTCTTATGATTAGCAATACCCCCAATTCCAAGGCCTTTTCTTTGACCTAGAGTATAATACATTACTCCATCGTGGTGACCGATAACATTACCACTACTTCTATCAATAATATCGCCAGGTTTTGCTGGAATATAATTTTTTAAAAATTCTTTAAATTTTCTTTCACCAATAAAACAAATTCCAGTTGAGTCTTTTTTATTAGCAACGCTAAGTTCTAAAGATTTAGCAATTTCCCTAACTTCTTTTTTAGTAATATTTCCTAGAGGAAAAAGTGTTTTTTGTAATTGTTCTTGATTAAGAAGAGCTAAAAAATAAGATTGGTCTTTGCTTTTATCTTCTCCTTTATACATAATAGTCTCTTCATTATTATGAACAACTTTTGCATAATGCCCTGTCGCAATATAATCAGCACCATTAGTAAGAGCAAACTTCAAGAAATAGTCAAATTTTATATATTTATTGCAAAAAACATCGGGATTTGGAGTTCTCCCTTTTTTATATTCATCTACTAAATAAGAAAAAACATAGTTCCAATATTCTTTTATAAAATCTACTCTAAGTAATGGAATGCCCAACTTATCAGCAACATTTTTTGCGTCATTATAATCTATTTCTTGAGGGCAAATATCACCAAAATATTTGTTACCCATAATATCATTATTTGTTAAAGAATCCCAATTTCTCATAAAAGCGCCGATGACTTCATGGCCTTCTTTTTTTAACAAATAAGCAGCGATAGCACTATCAACACCACCACTTAATCCAACAATAATTTTTGCCATAAAATCACCTCATTTCTTTAATAATTATTATATCATAATATAATTTAAATTTTTAAATAATAATAAAAAAAAGACCTGGCAACGAGCTATTCTTCCTAGTAAACTAGATACCTTCGCCGCTGAGGTGCTTAACTTCTGTGTTCGGGATGGGTACAGGTGTGTCCACCTCGCCATTACCACCAGAT